>NZ_JBIWPO010000002.1:0-444990 GCF_044768275.1 Streptomyces sp. NPDC101152
AGCCAGGTAACTGGTGGAGGTGACCGGTACTAATAGGCCGAGGGCTTGTCCTCAGTTGCTCGCGTCCACTGTGTTAGTTCTGAGGCAACGACCGTGTTTTTTTCCGGTCTAGTTTCATAGTGTTTCGGTGGTTATAGCGTGAGGGAAACGCCCGGTTACATTTCGAACCCGGAAGCTAAGCCTTACAGCGCCGATGGTACTGCAGGGGGGACCCTGTGGGAGAGTAGGACGCCGCCGAACAATCATTGCGAAAACCCCCGGCCGGGGATACCGGTCCGGGGGTTTTCTGCGTTCGGCTACCGTGGCTCCATGCGCTATGACCTCGTCATCTTCGACAACGACGGCGTCCTCGTCGACAGTGAGCCCATCTCCAACCGGCTCCTGGCCGCCTATCTGACCGAACTCGGGCACCCGACGTCGTACGAGGACTCCATCCGGGACTACATGGGGTCGGCGATGCACCGGATCCACGACCTGGTGCTGGAGCGGACAGGACGACGGCTGCCGGACGACTTCGACGACGTTTTCCACACGCGGGTGTTCGCCGCGTTCAAGCGGGAGTTGGAGCCGATGCCGGGGGCCGTCGAGGTGCTGGAGAAGCTGGCGGCGGACGGGGTGCCGTACTGCGTGGCGTCCTCCGGGAGTCATGCGCGGATCAGGGTGGGGCATCGGAAGACCGGGCTGGACCGGTGGTTCGGGGAGGGCCGGGTTTTCAGCTCGGAGGACGTGGGGCGGGGGAAGCCGGCGCCGGATCTGTTCCTGTACGCGGCCGAGCGGATGGGCGTCGCACCGGAGCGGTGCGTGGTCGTCGAGGACAGTCCGCTGGGGGTGCGGGCGGCTGTGGCGGCCGGGATGGACGTCTATGGGTTCACCGGCATGACGCCCGCCGCCAAGCTCGCCGGGGCCACCCAACTGTTCGGCGACATGGGTGAGTTGGCGGGGCTGCTCGGCTGACAAATGTCATGCCGAGCCCGGGACGATCGTTTCTACTGCCGTGGGGGTGCTCTCCGCGAAGGTGGAGGGCATGACGACGAAGACGAGCAACACCGACAAGACGAGCAAGAAGAACACCTTCGGGCCGCTGATCCTGGACGTGGCGGTGCCGCTCGGAACGTACTACCTGCTGAAGGACGGACTCGGTGCGAGCACGTTCGCCGCTCTGGCCTGGAGCAGTGTCGGGCCGGCGCTCCGGACGGTGTGGGGTGTGGTCAGGGAGCGGCGGGTCAACGGTCTGGCCGGGCTCATCCTGCTCGTGAACGTCGTTTCCCTGGCGCTGAGTTTCGTCTCCGGTGACCCGCGGCTGATGCTCGCCAAGGACAGCGGTGTCTCCAGCACCATCGGGATCGCGATCCTGGTGTCGGTGGCGCTGGGGCGGCCGATGATGACCGAGGGGCTCAAACCCTTCCTGGTCAAGGGGGACGCTGCCCGCGAAGCGGCCTTCGAGAGGCTGAGGGCCGGGTCCGCCGGCTTCCGGAAGGCGGAGCGTGCGTACTCCGTGGTGTGGGGTGTGGCGCTGCTCGCCGAGTGTGCGGTGCGGATCGTGGGGGCGTACACGCTGCCGGTGGACACCATGGTGTGGCTCGGTACGGTCGTCCTGCTCGGAGCCATCGGCATCGGCATGGTGGTCAGCGGGGGGCTCGCGGCCGAACCGATGGCGCGGATGGTCTCCGCCGAGGTGGACGCCGCCGAGGTGGACGCCGCCGAGACGACCGGGGTCCCGAAGGTCGCCGTCGCCGCCTGACAGTGCCGTGAGGAAAGCCGAAGGTAAAGCTGAAGGAAATTCATCTTTGGCTGGATCTACCCAGGGGTAGCCAGTGGCCCTACGCTCGCCGCCATGACAGATGTCTTGCGGCGCGGTAGGGCCTCTTTGGCGTTGAGCTTCTTCGCCCAGGGCGCCACCTTCGCCCTTCTGGTGACCCGCATCCCGGCCATCCAGGACCGGTACGGCGTCTCCGACGCGCTGCTGCCCGCCTTCCTGGCCGCCGTGCCGATCCTGGCCGGTGTCGGCAGCGTGACGACCGAGCAGTTGGTGAAGCGGGTCCGGCCCAGTCTGCTGCTGCGGTGTCTGCAGCCCGTGGTGATGCTGGCGCTGGTCGGGGTCGGGTCGGGGGACCGGCTCGCCGAGCTGGGAGTGGCGCTGGCCGCCTTCGGGCTCGCCGTGGGCGGCCTTGACGCCACCATGAACATGCTCGGGGTGAGCCTGCAGCGGTCGTACGGGCGCAGCATCATGCTCAGCTTCCATGCCGCGTTCAGTCTGGGCGGGATCGTGGGAGCCTCCCTGGCCTGGGTGGGGGCGCACTGGCATCTGGCGCTTTGGGTGTCGTATCTGCCGGTCGTGGCCGTGCTGCTGCCGGCCGTGCTGGTCGGGAGCCGGTGGTACGTCGACGCCGACCCGGCGGCGGTGGCGGGGGAGCAGGAGGAGGCGGGCGAGGGGCGGTCCGTCGTCTTCAAGCTGCTGCTGCCGTTGTGCCTGGTGATGACCTTCGCGTACATCGGGGACTCGACCGTCTCCAACTGGAGCGCGAAGTACCTCAAGGACGTGCTCGGGAGCTCGGAGCAGCTCTCGACGCTGCCGTACAACGTGTACATGGTGACCACGCTGCTGGGGCGGTCGCTGGGGGACGCGGGGGTACGGCGCTTCGGTGCCGTCGCGGTCGTACGGCTCGGGGCGGTGGTGGCGGCGCTGGGGTTCGCGGTGGTTGCCGTGGCTCCGGGGGCGTGGGTCGGGATGCTCGGGTTCACGCTGCTGGGGCTCGGGTTGTGTGTGCTGGTGCCGCAGACCTTCGCGGCCGCCGGGCGGCTGTTCCCGGGGGCGTCGGACGCTGCGGTGGCGCGGCTGAATGTGTTCAACTACGTCGGCTTCCTCGTCGGGTCGCCGCTCGTGGGTGCGCTGGGGGACGCCTGGAGCTATCGCGGGGCGATGCTCGTGCCGATGGTGTTGGTGCTGGTGACCCTGGTCTACGCCCGGTCGTTCGCTCCTCGGTCGGACCGATACGGTGGCGGACATGAGCGGCCGCGCACAGCTGATGTGGGACGAGGCAGTAACGGGCTATGACTTCGGTCCGGACCATCCGATGGATCCGGTCCGGCTCGCGCTGACCCGGCGGCTTGTCGACGCCTTCGGGCTCGACAAGGACGTCGAGGTGGTGGCGGCGAAGCCGGCCGGGGAGTCGACGCTGCGGCTCGTCCACCGGGAGGACTACATCGCGGCCGTGAAGGCGGCCTCGGCTGATCCGGGAGCCGCGCAGGGGGCGTACGGGATCGGGACGATGGACGATCCCGCGTTCGCCGGGATGCACGAGGTGTCGGCGCTGATCGCGGGGCAGTCGGTGGGTGCCGCGGAGGCGGTGTGGCGGGGTGAGGCGCTGCATGCCGTGAACTTCGCGGGCGGGCTGCACCACGCGATGCCCGGGGGCGCGTCCGGATTCTGCATCTACAACGACGCGGCGCTGGCGATCGCCCGGCTGCTGGAGCTGGGGGCCGAGCGGGTCGCCTACATCGATGTGGACGTGCATCACGGCGACGGTGTGCAGGCGGCCTTCTGGGAGGATCCGCGGGTTCTGACGATCTCGCTGCACGAGCATCCGCGGACCCTGTTCCCGCAGACCGGGTGGCCGGAGGAGACGGGCGCGGACTCGGCCGAGGGGGCGGCCGTCAATCTCCCGTTGCCGGCGGGGACCGGCGACGCGGGGTGGCTGCGGGCCTTCCACGCGGTGGTGCCGGAGCTGATCGCGGACTTCCGGCCGCAGGTGCTGGTGACGCAGCACGGGGCCGACACGCACTTCGAGGATCCGCTGGCGCATCTCGCCGTCTCTTTGGACGCGCAGCGGGCCGTGCAGGTGGCCTGTCACGAGCTGGCGCACGAGTACGCCGACGGGCGGTGGGTCGCGCTCGGCGGGGGTGGGTACGCCGTGGTCGAGGTGGTGCCGCGGTCGTGGACCCATCTCGTGGCGATCGCGGCGGGGCGGCCCGTGGAGCCGGAGGAGATGATCCCGGAGGGCTGGCGGCAGGAAGTCTTCGCGCGGACCCGGCAGTTGGCGCCGGCGCGGATGACGGACGGGCGGTGGCCGGTGGCCTTCGCGGGCTGGGACGAGGGCTACGACCCCGCCGACCGCCTGGACCAGGCGGTGCTGGCGACCAGGCGGGCGGTGTTCCCGTTGCGGGGGCTGCTGGCGTAGCCGACCCGGGGTCGACCACGCCGGCGGCGTCGGGTCAGGGGCAGAGACCCGTGTCCGAGTTGTAGTAGATGTCGATCGAGCCGCTCCAGGTGAAGCACACGCCGGCCTTGTCGGGCAGGTTCTTGTACACCGGCCCGGCGTAGGTGGTGTAGGAGCCGGAGTCCCGCGCCGGGCGGTTGGCGGACGGCCAGGTGTCCAGGGTGACCTCCATGAAGATGCGCGCGCCGGGCTTGGTGCGCACGGTGACGGCGCACATCTTCTGGTCCTTGGAGCTGTAGGTCACGTACGTGGTGGCGGCCACGGTCCGCGGCGAGGACGGGATCGGCGTTTCCCTGATGACGTCGTAGCCCTTGCCGCACGCTCCGTTGTAGGCGCCGGCGGCCGCGGCCGAGGCCGGGGCGGTCGCGGCGAGGGTGCCGCCGAGGGCGAGGACGGCGAGGGCGCCGACGGTGGCTGCCTTGCGGCGGATCGCGTTCATGGTGTTCCCCCTGTTGGTGTGGGTCTGCTGGTGTGTCGGTCTGGTCGGGACGGCCGGTCGTCGCCGTCCACGCAGAAGGAGACCCGGGAGCCCCAGGGACAGTTGTGGGCTTTTTTGTCGCGGTCCTGTCACTGGTGTCACAGGTGCTGTTACGCCGACTGTGCGGTGTTTTCCTGTTCGGGTGGCCGTGGGCCGGGCGGTCCGTCAGCATCGCTGACGTGTTGAGCACCGGAGCCCTCCGCACGCATCTGCTGGCCGCCCGGCTCGCCGGGCCCGTCGCCACCTCCCGCGAGGAGAGTCTGCGGAGCTACCGGCTCTTCGCCGCGCGTGATCCTCGCGCGCTGATCGGACTCGATCCCGAAGGGGACTGGGCAGAGCGGGATGTGATCGGACTGATGGCGGACAAGTGTGGGGTTTCGGCCGATCCCGGTCATGTTTCCGGTCAGGATGTGATCGATCCGGAGCTGACACTGACCGCGCTGGACGCGTTCGCCGAGCGTCTCGCCGTGGCCGCCCGGCGCGGCGCACCCGTCCTGCTCGGCACCGGGCACCCCCATCGGCTGCTCGGGTTCTACGCCGCGTTGGCGGACGCGCTGTCGGCGGCGGGATGTGCCGTCCTCACACCGGCGCATGGTCGCCGTGTCGACATAACGACCCGGTTCGGTCTACGCACGTACAACCTCGAATACGTACGACGAGTCGCGCTCGTCCGCGAACCCGGTGCCCGGCGCCCCGGTTGTGCGACCGGCGTGCACACGCACTCGCCGCTCCCGGTTCGGCTCGCGCTGGCCGCGGCCGCCGAGGTCGGCGGGCCGCTGCCCGAACTGGTCGTCGGCGATCACGGCTGGGTCTGCGGGGCAGGTCAGCTGGGGTTCGAGGCCATCGGGCTGGCCGACACGGACGACCCGGCGCTGTTCGTGGGGGAGGCCGAGGGAGTCGTGTCCGTCGCCGTTCCACTTGATGACGCCGTGCGGTCCGATTACTACCTGCCGCTGACCCGCTACGTACTCAATCGAGCGTGTCTGTCACAGTAGGCCGCCGATGGGTGCACCTCTTCCCCACTCGCATCACCCGCCCCTACATTGGGGAGTGAGCACGCAGCGACGAAGAGTCACCGGAAGGGGAAGCCGGTGGCCGTCGAGTGCGGAAGGTTCAGGTGTGTCATGGCTGCTGAGCAGAGGCCTCTGAGCGAGGTTCAGTTCCTTACCGTGGCGGAGGTCGCCTCGGTGATGCGAGTGTCGAAGATGACCGTGTACCGGCTGGTGCACAGCGGTCATCTGCCCGCGATCAGGGTGGGGCGGTCCTTCCGCGTCCCCGAGAACGCGGTTCACGAGTACCTCCGCGAGAGCTACGTGGGGGTGGAAACCGCCTGACGACTCTCGGGTCGGGGGGATCCTCAGGGCACTTCGGGATCTCCCCCGACGCCCTCGATTACGACCTCAGCGCTCGGACCGGTAGGCTAGCCCCTCGTAGGTCGTGTGGGCCCATGGCGCCCAAACACCGAGTGATGAGAAGTGAGCGAGGGTAGTCGTGGGCTCTGTTATCAAGAAGCGGCGCAAGCGGATGGCCAAGAAGAAGCACCGCAAGCTGCTCAAGCGCACGCGCGTTCAGCGCCGCAACAAGAAGTAAGCGGCGCCGTAGAGCGTGTTGTGGCCCCCCACCAGTCTGGGTGGGGGGCCACACGCATTTACGGACCCGGCGTGTCCGTGCCTATGCACGCGTTTCACATGGCCGGCTCTGATCGTATGTCTGTGGACGCCGTCACTTCGTGCATCGGGCGGTCATCACAGCGCAACATCGACCCGCTAGGTTGGCCGTGAACGGGGAACGCGGCAGGCTACGACTACCGGACGGTTCTGGAAGGAAGGCGCTGATCTTGGGCAAGGTCGTGCTCGTCACCGGAGTGGCCCGCAGGCTCGGGGGCCGGTTCGTACGACGGATCCAGCGTGACCCGCAGGTGGACCGGGTCGTCGCCGTGGACGCGGTCCCACCCGAGCACCATCTCGGGGGCGCCGACTTCATCCAGGCAGACATCCGCCAGCCCGGCATAGCGCGTGTGCTCGCGGAGGCCGGTGCCGACACGGTCGTACACCTGGACGTGACGGCCATGGCGATCGGCAGCGGCAGCCGGACCACGGTCAAGGAGACCAACGTCATCGGCACGATGCAGCTGCTCGGCGCCTGCCAGAAGTCGCCGACGGTCAAGCGGCTGGTGGTGAAGTCCAGTACGAACGTCTACGGCTCCGCGCCCCGCGATCCCGCCGTGTTCACGGAGACCACCCCGCCCAAGTCGCTGCCCTCCGGCGGCTTCGCCAAGGACACGGTCGAGGTCGAGGGGTACGTCCGCGGCTTCGCCCGTCGGCGGCCGGACGTGGCCGTGTGTGTGCTGCGGTTCGCCAACATCCTCGGGCCGACCGCCGACACCCCGCTCGCCTCGTACTTCTCGCTGCCCGTCCTGCCGACCGTGTTCGGCTACGACCCCCGGCTGCAGTTCGTGCACGAGGACGACGTGAACGAGGTGCTGCGGATCGCCTCGCACGAGCCGGAGCGGGGCACGCTCAACAGCGGCACCTTCAACATCGCCGGTGACGGGGTGCTGTTGCTGTCGCAGTGCTCGCGGCGGCTCGGCAAGCCCACCGTGCCGCTGCTGCTGCCCGCCGTCACCTGGGCCGGCTCGATGGTGCGGACGCTGGGCGTGACGGACTTCTCGCCCGAGCAGATCCGGCTGCTCACCCACGGCCGGGTCGTGTCGACGGACCAGATGCGGGAGACGCTCGGGTTCCGGCCGAAGTACACCACCGCGGAGACCTTCGCGGACTTCGCGCGCAGCCACGGACCCGGCCTCCTGCCGCCGGAGGCCCTCGCGGGGGCCGTCGACCGGATCGCCGCACTGCCCGCCCTGGGCGGTGGCCACCCCCCGACGCAGAGCGCCAACTGAGGAGCGCATCAACGATGGCGGACGCCAAGGTCATTCCGTTCGACGACGACCGGTCCCGCGGGGGCGCCGCGCAGCGGCCGCCGCGGCGCCGGGGCGTGGGGAGCAGGCGCAGGAACACGGAACCCGCGCTGGTCGGCGAGGTCCAGCCCCTGCCCGGCAGGGGCCCGGCGCAGGATGATGTTCCTGTGACGCCTGAGGAACAGCGGCCCGAGAAGCCGCAGGACGGCGGCGGCCTGGAGCGCCGCGTCGCGAGCGGCCTCGACTTCCTGCGCCGCCGGCTCACCGGCGACTACGAGGTCGACGACTTCGGCTACGACGAGGAGCTGACCGACCAGGTCCTGATGTCCCTGCTGCGGCCGGTGTACGAGAAGTACTTCCGGGTCGAGGTGAAGGGCGTCGAGAACATCCCGACCGAGGGCGGCGCGCTGATCGTCGCCAACCACTCGGGGACCCTCCCACTGGACGGCCTGATGATGCAGGTCGCCGTCCACGACCACCACCCCGGCGGCCGGCATCTGCGTCTCCTCGCGGCCGACCTGGTCTTCGTGCTGCCGGTGGTCAACGAACTGGCCCGCAAGCTCGGCCACACCCTGGCCTGCGCGGAGGACGCCGAACGGCTGCTCGGGCAGGGCGAGTTGGTCGGGGTGATGCCGGAGGGCTTCAAGGGCATCGGCAAGCCCTTCAGCGAGCGCTACAAGCTCCAGCGCTTCGGCCGGGGCGGTTTCGTCTCCACGGCCCTGCGCCAGGGCACGCCGATCATCCCGTGCTCGATCGTCGGCGCGGAGGAGATCTACCCGATGATCGGCAACGCGAAGACCCTCGCCCGCGTCCTCGGCTTCCCGTACTTCCCGCTGACGCCGACCTTCCCGTGGCTCGGTCCGCTCGGGGCGATCCCGCTGCCCACCAAGTGGACGATCCAGTTCGGCGAGCCGATCCCCACGGACGGCTACCCGCCGGAGGCCGCCGACGACCCGATGCTGATGTTCAACCTGACGGACCAGGTCAGGGAACAGATCCAGCACACGCTCTACAAGCTGCTGGTGCAGCGGCGGTCGGTGTTCTTCTGAAGGCGCCGGCCCGCAGGCCCGCCGGTTCTCCGGGTACGACGACGGGGGCGCCCCTCCGGGAAGGGGCGCCCCCGTCGTCGTACGGGCTAGGAGGGCTGGGAGTTCGTGTCCTCGCCGTTGATGCCCAGGCCCGGGAGGAGACCCGGGAGCAGGGGCGGAACCGTGACGCCCGGGTTGGTCGTCGGGGACTTGCTCTCGGACGGGGAGGCGCCACCGGACTTCGGCGGGTCGAGGAGGCCTCCCGTGTTGCCGCCGAGCAGGCCCTCGGTGCCGGTGGACGCCGACTTGCTGGGGCTGCTGGAGTGGCCGCTGCCGGAGGTGCCGTCGCCCGCGCCGGGTGCCGTCGAGCCGTGGCGGGTGCCGGACGTGCCGGTGGACGCCGTGCCCGAGCCGTGCCGGTCGCTGCTTCCGCCCTGGGCCGGGGTTTGGGGGAGCAGGGACTGCAGCGGGGCGACCTCTTCGTCTATGGCGGCGAAGACCGACGACACCTGCTCGCTGACGTCCCCCAGCTGCACGGGGAGCTTCTCGCGCAGGACGCCCCAGGCCTCGCGGTGGGTGCGGGAGAAGGCGGACAGCGCCTGGATGGGGCCGAGCTGCTGCGGGTCGCGTTCGTACGCCTCGTGCAGCAGGCGGTGGCCCTCGGAGGCGTCGTGCGTCATGCCCGACAGGGTGCGCCGGATCTCGCCCAGGGACTCGTGGTCGAGGTGGCCGCCGCGGCCGCGGTCCAGCAGCCGCCGGGCCTCGTTGAGCCGGGTGGAGGCCAGGTCGAGGTAGGCCTGGCCCTGCTCGTCGGCACCCTCGGTGAGGTAGTTGAGCTTGAAGTCCTCGATGCCGCGTTTGAGGCCGTACAGCGAGTCACCGGGCAGGGCGTCCGAGCTGGCGGCGGCGACACCGCCGAAGGCGCCCGCGGCGACGCCGACACTGAGCCCGCCCGCGGCGAGGCCCTTGGTCAGCCGGGATCGCGGACGCAGCTTGCCCAGCCCACTCGCCCGGTGCGCTCCCCGGGCGCGGCGCGAGCGCTGCCCGGGCACCGAAGGATCCGCCGCCTCGCCCCCCGCGTCCTCCTGCAGCATGGCCTCGAACGCGGCCACAAGGCGGGTCCGCTGGACGACCTTGACCTCGGGGTCCAGCTCCGGTCGGGGCAGCTCGCCGAGATCCACCACGAGGGACAACAGGTGGGCCTGCTCGGTGCGTTCCCCCGGTGGGGGGGCTTCGGACTGCTCGGCCGCCGTGTCCCGGTCGGGCTGCTCGTCCAGGGCCTGGGCGAAGGCGTTCGCCCGCCGGTGCGCCGATACGTTCGCGATCACTGGCGGCACCTCCTCTCGTCATGACGGTCGACTCCCCAGGGGGTCCTGAGGGTTGCACACCTTGACCGCATCCACACGAACGAGTGATCGGAGTCGGCCAGGGGGTGACCACAGGGAGCCTGCATCCCGCACAACGAGTGGCGCGCCACTTGGGTTACGGACGGCGGATGATCGGATCGAGGAGTCAACGGACTTTCACTGTGGGCGAGTTGGACGTCACGGACGGTGGCCGTTCAGCGCGCGTCCTCCGGGAGGAGACGGGCGAGGGTGCGGACGGCCCGGTACTGGAGCGTCTTGATGGCGCCCTCGTTCTTGCCCATCACGCGCGCGGTCTCGGCGACGGACAGGCCCTGCAGGAAGCGGAGCGTCACACACTCCTGCTGCTGGGGGTTGAGACGCCGTACGGCGTCCAGCAGCGCGGCGTTCGACAGGGACTCCAGGACGGAGTCCTCGGGGGAGCGCTCGACCTCGTTGGCGTCGAGCATCTCGCCGGTGGTGACCTCGAGGCGGAAGCGGCTCGACTTGAAGTGGTCGGCCACCAGGTTGCGGGCGATCGTGACCAGCCAGGCGCCGAAGTCGCGGCCCTGCCAGGTGAACGTGCCGATGCGGCGCAGGGCGCGCAGGAACGTCTCGCTGGTGAGGTCCTCGGCGGTGGCCTTTCCGCCCACGCGGTAATAGATGTACCGGTAGACGGTGTCGCTGTACTGGTCGTAGAGGCGTCCGAAGGCGTCGGCCTCGCCGGCCTGGGCGCGTTCGACCAGGTCCATCATCCGGGCGCTGTCACTGTCCGCGGCCGGACGGCGGGCGGTGGTGGCGCCGGCCGAGCGGCCCCTTCTGCCGACGGCGGCGCCGCCGTCGGCGAGCGCGTAGCACGGGCCGGCGGGGGTGGTGGCTACGGCGAGGGCGGGTACGGCGATCGCGGTGGGGACGAGGTCGCGCAGTAGGCGTTGGACCGTTGCGCGCAGCGTAGCCAGGCCCGAGGCGTCAACCCCGACGTGTGAGGACACGGGACTCCCAGAGGCAGAGCTTCCATCACGTGCAGTGCGGGACCGTTCACCCGTCGTAGCGACGGAGGGGTACCGGTTTGCGTCTGAGGAGAATAACGCTTCGTGCAGGCGCCGCTACACCGAGTTGCTCAAATCATCGATTACGTCGCTTCTGTAACCGAATGACGGCCCGTCAAGTGCCGGAGAGTGACTGATTGTTGATCGAAAGAGATCGGGTTGGGGCAGGGATCAGGGCGTGTTGTGGCTGTGCGCCGACAACAGGTCTGCGGGCGCGGTTCGGGGGTACGCCTTGTGTTTCGGGCGCGGGTTTCAGCGGCGGCGTCGGCTGATGGCGATCGCCGCTGCCGTGCCGCCCGCAACCGCGCCCACTCCCGCCGCCGCCGGGATGCCCACCTTGGCCGCCTTCCTGCCCGTCCTGTAGTCGCGGAGGCGCCAGTCCAGGTTGCGGGCGTGTTTGCGGAGCTTGGTGTCGGGGTTGATGGCGTAGGGGTGGCCGACCAGGGACAGCATGGGGATGTCGTTGTGGCTGTCGCTGTAGGCGGCGCAGCGGGAGAGGTCCAGGTTCTCCGCCGCGGCCAGGGCGCGCACCGCCTCCGCCTTCGCCGGGCCGTGCAGGGGCTCGCCCACGAGCTTGCCGGTGTAGACGCCGTCGACCGACTCGACGACCGTGCCGAGGGCGCCGGTGAGGCCGAGGCGGCGGGCGATCACCGTGGCGATCTCTACGGGGGCCGCGGTGACCAGCCACACACGCTGGCCGGCGTCGAGGTGGGCCTGCGCGAGGGCGCGGGTGCCCGGCCAGATGCGCTCGGCCATGTACTCGTCGTAGATCTCCTCGCCGATCGACTGGAGTTCGGCGACGCGGTGGCCCTTGACGATGGACAGGGCGGAGTCGCGGGCGTCCTGCATGTGCTCGGGGTCCTCGACGCCGACGAGGCGGAACCACGCCTGCTGCCAGGCGAACCGGGCGAGGTCGCGGGTCTCGAAGAACTTCCGCTTGTACAGCCCGCGGCCGAAGTGGAAGAGGGACGCGCCCTGCATCACGGTGTTGTCCAGGTCGAAGAACGCGGCGGCCTTGTCGTCGCCGAGCACCGGGAACTCCTGTTCCTTCGGCGGGACGTCCTGCGAGGACTTGCGTGCGGCCTCCGCCGAGGCCTCGCCTGCCAACACGCTCCGCGCCGTGGCGGAGCGCCTACGGGGAGTGAGCCATCCGAGAGCGGCCATGCCCGTGAGCATAGCCAGTTTGTTCGGTGGTTCCGGTGTCGAGAGGTTTGGAGGCTGTGAACACTGCACGACCGAGCCGTTAAACAGGCGGGATACTGGCGGGACAATGGCCGACATGGCTCCCATCTTCCGGCGTAAGCCCGCTCCGCATGAGCGATTGGTCACTCTCATCGGCAAGCCCGACTGTCATCTGTGCGAGGACGCGCAGCTCGTGGTGGAGAAGGTGTGCGGTGAACTCGGCGTCCCCTGGGAGGGGAAGGACATCACCCAGGACCGCGCCCTGCACGACGCGTACTGGGAGCAGATTCCGGTCGTGCTCGTCGACGGGAGGCAGCACACGTTCTGGCGCGTGGACGAGGGTCGGCTCCGCAAGGAACTGACTGATTAGTACAAGGCGGGTCGCACGTCGCTTAGGATCGACGGTGATCTGGTCTCGGGGGCGGGATTCGCGAGGAGAGTGTCGGTTTTGCCCCCTGGGATACGCCTGGGACGTGTGTGCGTGACCCCGGTCACGTTGCCCGGGCAAATCGGACACCATCTTTGTGCACGCGTTCACAAAGACATAGCCTGCTGTCGACGGGGCGGTCTGGGTACGTGTGACCGCCCGCAGCCCCGCTCTACCCGCAGGAGCACCGTGGCAACTGGCCGAACTCACCGACCGGCGACCCGAAGCCGAGGGATTCCCGAGGCCACCGTCGCCAGGCTTCCGCTGTACCTCCGAGCCCTGACCGCACTGTCGGAGCGCTCGGTACCCACGGTCTCCTCGGAGGAGCTCGCGGCCGCTGCGGGGGTCAACTCCGCCAAGCTGCGCAAGGACTTCTCGTACCTTGGTTCGTACGGCACGCGCGGTGTCGGCTATGACGTCGAGTATCTCGTCTACCAGATCTCCCGCGAACTCGGGCTCACCCAGGACTGGCCCGTCGTCATCGTCGGCATCGGCAACCTCGGCGCCGCCCTGGCCAACTACGGCGGGTTCGCCTCCCGCGGCTTCCGCGTCGCCGCGCTCATCGACGCCGACCCGGCGATGGCCGGCAAGCCCGTCGCCGGGATGCCGGTGCAGCACACCGATGAACTGGAGAAGATCATCGAGGACAACGGGGTGTCGATCGGTGTGATCGCCACTCCCGCCGGTGCCGCCCAGCAGGTCTGCGACCGGCTCGTGGCCGCCGGGGTCACCTCCATCCTGAACTTCGCGCCCACCGTGCTGTCCGTGCCGGACGGCGTCGACGTGCGCAAGGTGGACCTCTCCATCGAGCTGCAGATCCTCGCCTTCCACGAGCAGCGCAAGGCCGGCGAGGAGGGCGCGGCGTCCGACGGCGCGCACCCGGCCGCCGCCGCGCACCACGAGTCCGCCGAACAGGGACCCGACGGGGATCTGCCCGCCGTGATGCCGGCATGAGTCTCCTCGTCGTCGGGCTGAGCCACCGCAGCGCCCCGGTCAGCGTGCTGGAGCGGGCCACGCTGGGGGCGGACGCCCAGGTCAAGCTGTTGCAGGACACGGTCGCCGCGGAGCCGGCCGCCGAGGCCGCGGTGCTGGCCACCTGCAACCGGATCGAGCTGTACGCCGACGTGGACAAGTTCCACGCCGGTGTCGCCGAGCTGTCGACGCTGCTCGCCCAGCACAGCGGGGTGGGGCTCGACGAGCTGACGCCGTATCTGTACGTGCACTACGAGGACCGTGCCGTCCACCATCTGTTCTCGGTGGCCTGCGGGCTGGACTCGATGGTCGTCGGCGAGGGGCAGATCCTCGGCCAGATAAAGGACTCGCTGGCCAAGGCGCAGGATCTGCACACCGCCGGGCGACTGCTCAACGATCTGTTCCAGCAGGCGTTGCGGGTCGGGAAGCGGGCGCACTCGGAGACGGGGATCGACCGGGCCGGGCAGTCGCTCGTGACGTTCGGTCTGGAGCAGCTGGCCGCCGGTGCGGATGTGCAGGTGTGGGCCCGGGGGAAGAAGGCGCTGGTCATCGGGGCGGGGTCGATGTCCTCGCTGGCCGCGGCCACGCTGGCGCGGGCCGGGGTGGCGGAGGTCGTGATCGCCAACCGGACGGCTGATCGGGCCGAGCGGCTGGCGTCGATCCTGAACGACGGGGGCGACGGGGAGGTTCTGGCTCGGGCGGTGCCGATGGGGGCGGTGTCGGGGGAGCTGACACGTGCCGATGTCGTGGTGAGCTGTACCGGGGCGACCGGACTTGTGCTGTCGGCTGAGGCGGTTGCCGCGGCTGTTGGCGGGCGGGTGCCGGATGCTGGTGCCGGCGGGGGGTTGGACGCGCGGCCCGGCGCTGGCAGGGTGCCGCCTGTCTTTGGGTCGGGAGCCGCCCAAGCGGCACGACTGCCCGCAGACTCCGCAACGACGGAAGAGAACTGTCCGCTCGACCTCCCCTCGCTCCAGGGTGCCGCCGACTTCTCCGTGCTGGGGGAAGGGGCCGTTGCCGGGATGGCTGCTGCTGAGCTTGAGCAGCATGCCGCCTGGGTGGAGAACGCGCCTCGGCCGCAGGCGCGTGGGGGTGCCGCCTCGTTCGATCCCGCGCGGGACGCGGAGGCCATCGCGGCGCTGGCCGCGCTCGCCGCCACCGTCGGGCGGATTCCCGAGCGGCGCAAGCCCGAACCCGTCGCCGAGCCCCCGCGGCCCGCGCCCGTGCTGTTCCTGCTGGACCTCGCCATGCCCCGGGACATCGACGCCGCGGCGCACCGGCTGGGCGGGGTGCGGCTGGTGGACATCGAGTCGCTGGCCGAGGCGTCCGCGGACGCCCCGATGGCGGCCGACGTCGACCAGGTGCGGCGGATCGTCGCCGACGAGGTCGCCGCGTTCGGGGCGGCGCTGCGGGCCGCGCACATCACGCCGACCGTGGTGGCGCTGCGGACCATGGCCGCCGACGTCGTCGCCGGTGAGATCGCCCGGCTCGAGGGGCGGCTGCCGGGGCTGGACGACAAGCACCGGGCCGAGATCACGCAGACCGTGAAACGTGTCGTCGACAAACTGCTGCACGCGCCTACAGTGCGCGTCAAGCAACTCGCGGCTGAGCCCGGCGGAGCTGGGTACGCGGACGCGTTGCGCACTTTGTTCGACCTCGACCAGGAGACGGTGGATGCCGTCTCCCGGGCCGAGGGCGCCGACGACGAACCTGAGAACAGCAAGGACCGAGGGCCGGCATGAGTGACAGGACACTGAGACTGGGGACGAGGCGGAGCAGACTCGCCATGGCCCAGTCCGGGCAGGTGGCGGAGGCCGTGAGCCGGGTGACCGGCCGGCCCGTCGAGCTGGTCGAGATCACCACCTACGGCGACACCTCCCGCGAACACCTCGCGCAGATCGGCGGCACCGGCGTGTTCGTCACGGCGCTGCGCGACGCGCTGCTGCGGGGCGAGGTCGACTTCGCGGTTCATTCGCTGAAGGACCTGCCGACCGCGCAGCCCGAGGACCTGGTCCTGGCCGCCGTACCGGTGCGCGAGGACCCGAGGGACGTGATCGTCGCCCGGGACGCGCTGAAGTTCACCGACCTGCCGCGCGGCGCGCGGATCGGGACGGGTTCGCCGCGGCGGACGGCCCAGTTGAACGCGTACGCGCGCGGGCACGGGCTGGACATGGAGACCGTGCCGATACGGGGCAACGTCGACACCCGGATCCGGTACGTGCACGACGGTGAGCTGGACGCCGTGGTCCTCGCCGCCGCAGGCCTGAGCCGGATGGGCCGGATCGACGAGGTCACCGACTTCCTGTCGATAGACACCGTGCTGCCCGCCCCCGGCCAGGGGGCACTGGCGATCGAGTGCGCCGCGGACCACGCGGACCTCGTCGCCGCGCTCGGAGAGCTCGACGACCCGTTCACCCGGGCCGCCGTGACCGCCGAGCGGTCACTGCTCGCCGCCCTGGAGGCCGGCTGCAGCGCACCCGTGGGGGCGCTCGCCGACCTTCTGGCCGACGGGCAGACTGTCAAGGAAATGCGCCTGCGAGGCGTCGTCGGCACGACCGACGGCGCGCGTACGGTGCAGTTGTCCACCACCGGTCCCGTGCCCGAGACATACGACCAGGCAATGGCGCTCGGCCGTGAACTCGCGGCCGAGATGCTTGCCCAGGGCGCGGCCGGTCTGATGGGGGAGCGAGCACATTGAGCCCCACCACCCTTCCCACCGGCCTCGATCACGGGCACGTCACCTTCCTGGGTGCCGGACCCGGGGATCCGGGACTGCTGACTCTGCGCGCCGTGGAGGCGCTGGCGAACGCGGACGTCCTCGTCGCCGAGCACGACGTGCTCGACGTGGTGCGCCTGCACGCCAGGCAGGGCGTCGCCGAGGTGCACACGGATGGGGGTCCTTCGTCGGATCCGGTTCCGGGCACGGGCACACCTCAGCTGGCGGTCGTTGACGGCACGTCAACAACCGTCGGGGCCCCCGCGGTACGGGATGCCGCACATCTTGTCATGGAGGCCGCGCGGGGCGGCAGGCGGGTCGTGCGTGCGGTGTCCGGGGACCCGGGCCTCGACACGTACGCCGCCGAGGAGATGCTCGCGTGCGTCCGTGCCGGGGTTCCGTTCGAGGTCGTGCCGGGTGTCGCCGCGGCCGTCGGCGTGCCCGCGTACGCCGGTGTCCCGCTGCGGGACGCGGAGGGCGCGGACGTGCGGTTCGTGGACGCCCGTACCGCCTCCGACCGGTGCTGGACCGAGGTCGGCGCATCGGACGGGACGGTGGTCGTCTCGACGACGCTCGACTCCGTCGGTGCGGCCGCCGGGGAACTGGTGTCCGCCGGACGCAAGCCGGACACCCCGATGACCGTCACGATCGGCGGTACGACCACCCGGCAGCGGACCTGGACGGCGACCCTGGGGACCATCGCCCAGACGCTGAAGCAGGCGAAGGTGCTGCCCTCGCCGGAAGGCGGCCGGCCGGTGATAGCCGTGGTCGGTGAGCGTTCCGCCGCGGCCCAGCGCGACCAGCTGTCGTGGTTCGAGAACAAGCCGCTGTTCGGCTGGAAGGTTCTCGTGCCGCGCACCAAGGAGCAGGCGGCGTCGCTCTCCGACCAGTTGCGGTCCTACGGGGCCGTGCCGCACGAGGTCCCGACGATCGCCGTCGAGCCGCCGCGCACGCCCCAGCAGATGGAGCGGGCCGTGAAGGGGCTCGTGACCGGGCGGTACGAGTGGATCGCGTTCACCTCGGTGAACGCCGTGCGGGCCGTCCGCGAGAAGTTCGAGGAGTACGGGCTCGACGCGCGGGCCTTCGCGGGGATCAAGGTCGCCGCGGTGGGCGAGCAGACGGCGAAGGCGCTGGTCGCCTTCGGTGTGAAGCCGGACCTGGTGCCGAGCGGGGAGCAGTCCGCCGCCGGTCTGCTGGAGGACTGGCCGCCCTACGACCCCGTGTTCGACCCGATCGACCGGGTCTTCCTGCCGCGCGCCGACATCGCCACCGAGACGCTGGTCGCCGGGCTCATCGAGCTGGGCTGGGAGGTCGACGACGTCACGGCGTACCGGACCGTGCGGGCCTCGCCGCCGCCGGCGGAGACGCGGGAGGCGATCAAGGGGGGCGGCTTCGACGCCGTTCTCTTCACCTCCTCCTCGACCGTGCGGAACCTGGTGGGTATCGCGGGCAAGCCGCACAACGTGACGGTGATCGCGTGTATCGGGCCGGCGACGGCGAAGACGGCGGAGGAGCACGGGCTGCGGGTGGACGTCATGGCCCCCGAGCCGTCCGTGCACAAGCTGGCGGAGGCGCTGGCGGACTACGGCCTGCGACGGCGCGCCGCCGCGCTGGAGGCCGGTGATCCGGTCACGCGGCCGAGCGAGCGGCGGCCGGGGGCTCGGCGGCGCCGGACGACCTGACGGTGCGGCAGGGAGGTCGCCTTGAGGACCTCCCTGCCGCGACCCCGTTCGCACGCGGGTCGGTCGGTATCGGTCAGTAGGCGTGCCGGTCGGGCTTGTGCGCCCAGGCCGCGTACGCCTCGGCGCCGAGTTCGGGGTGGAGTTGCTCGACGTGGATCCGGCGCTGGTCGAGGGGCTTGGTGAAGTCCTCGTACTGGAAGGAGTCGTCGAAGCCGATCTCTCTGGTGGCATGCAGATCGCAGCTGTAGTAGACGTCGTCGATCCGCGACCAGTAGATGGCGCTCATGCACATCGGGCAGGGGGCACCGCTGATGTAGATCGAGCAGCCCTGGAGCATCCGGGCCCGCTCCGGCACCGGGTCGGGGGATCCTTCCGGGCGCGGCACATAGGCGAGCGTGCTCTCGTTCTGGTGTTCCGGCGCTATCGAGGGCGCCGAGGGGTTCAGCCGCTGCACGGCCTTGCGTATGGTCTCCACTTCGGCGTGCGCGGTGGGATCGCCGGTGAGCAGGACGCGGTTCTGCCCGCTGGCCACGATTTCGTCGTCCCGGGTGATGACTGCGCCGAACGGCCCGCCCCAGCCTTCTTCGACGGATTCCGTCGCGAGCCGTACCGCTTCTGCCAGGAACTCCTTGTGACCCATGTCGGCCCTCCACTCAGGTGTGCCGAGGAAATCCCCCCACCCCCTAACCCGCTGTTTTCCCCGTTTGTCCGATAACTCCCTTTTGAACTAGACTACTCCGTATGGGTGTCCACGCAATCGGCGCCCCCGCCGGTGCCGGCGCGACCGTCGTGACCTCCCAGAAAGTTCGGGAGGGCCTTGAGGACGACTACCAGCACTGGCAGGAGCGGACCAACCGGGCGGTGCGCGCATTCGACGGATTCGAGGGGACGGAGATGTATCCCCCCGGCGTCGGCGACGAGCGTGCGTGGGTGGTGGTCTTCCGCTTCTCCCGCATCGACCGGCTGGCCACCTGGCTGGAGTCGAGTGAGCGCCGGGAACTGCTGGCCGAGGCCCGTCCACTGTTCGACGAGACACCGACGCAGGAGGTCCTGGTCGGCGGTGCGCCGCCGCCCGGCGAGAAGGAAGCCGTCACGGCGGTCGTCTCCCATCATGTACGACCCGGCCGCGAGGGGGACTTCGCGCGCTGGCAGGACAAAGTCATCAAGGCCCAGGGCAGGTTCCCGGGTTTCATGGGCACCGAGTCGTTCAAGCCGGTCGAGGGCGTCCAGGACAACTGGGTCGTCGTCTTCCGCTTCGACACCCGCGAACACCTCGACGCATGGCTCGCGTCCGACACCCGCGCGACGCTCCTGGAGGAGGGACAGCACTACTTCTCCGGTTATGACGTGCACAAGGTGGCGTCGGCGTTCAGCGGCTGGTTTCGCTTCGGCGAGGGCGTGGACGACGCGGTCCCGCCCAACTGGAAGCAGGCCATGTCCGTGGTGCTCGCGCTCTATCCCACCGTGATGGTGCTCAACCTGACGGTCGGTCACCAGATGGACGGCCTCGGAGTGCCCGGCTACGTCGGTCTGTTCATCGGAAACGTACTGAGCGTCTCCATTCTGACCTGGTTCCTGATGCCCCTGGTGAACCGCGCCCTCGCTTTCTGGCTGGTGCCCCGACGTGCGCGTACCGCGCGTGTCCATGTGACGGGGGCCGTCCTCGTCATGCTCGGCTGGGCGCTGTGCATCCTGGTGTTCGGGCTCACGACCGGCTGAGGAGTCCCATCATGAGTGCAGCGATCGAGGGGGAAGTCGTCCGGCGGGGCGAGGCCGGCTACGCCGGCACCTGGTCGGCCATGTTGTGGAACGAACTCAAACCGCAGCGCTTTCCCGATCTCATCGTCCGGGCCGCCAGCGAGCGCGACATCCCGGCCGCCATACGGCTGGCCCGCTCCGAGGATCTGCGGATCGCCTTGCGCTCCCACGGGCACAGCTGGTGCGGCTCACCGCTGCGCGACGGCGGCATGCTCATCGACCTCTCCGCGCTCACCGCGCACGAGATCGACCCGATCACGCGCACCGCGACCCTGCAACCCGCCCTCTGCGGACGCGAGTTCGTCGCCGCACTCGCCCCGCACGGCTTGACCTTCCCGGCCGGGCACTGCGGACCCGTCGCCCTGGGCGGCTACCTCCTCAGCGGCGGCCTCGGCTGGAACTCAGGCGCCCTCGGGCCGGCCGCCGCGAGCGTACGGGCCGTCGAAGTGGTCACGGCCGACGGCGCCGCCCGCACCTGCAGCAAGGAAGAGGACCCCGACCTCTTCTGGGCGGCGCGCGGCGCGGGCCCCGGCTTCTTCGCCGTCGCCACCCGCTTCCACGTGACCCTGCACGACCTCCCGACGGCCGTCGCGGAGACCACGTACGCCTTCCCCCTGGGCGACGTCGAACCCGTCACCCGCTGGGCCACCGCGGCCGCCAAACGGCTTCCGGCGAACGTCGAGGCGTCCTTCATGCTCGCGACCGCCTCCCCGGACATCACGGCAGCGACGCCGAGGCCCAAGGTGATCAGCTTCACCGGCACCGCCTTCGCCCGCTCCCCCGACGAGGCGGTCCGCTGCCTGGAGCCGCTGCGATCCTGCTCCCTGTCCGAACACGCCCTGTTCCGGCGGACAGACGTCCACAAGAGCTTCGAGGACCTCTACAGCGCCTCGTCCGGATTCTGGCCCAGGGGCCACCGCAACGTGGTGGACACCCTGTGGTCGGACACCGGGTACGAGACCCTGTTGCCCGCGCTCGCCGCCTCGGTCGCCGACGCCCCCTCCGAGCAGTCGCTCGTCCTGGCGCCCCTGTGGCCCGCCTCGCAGGACCGCACCCTCTCGCACGACATGGCCTTCTCGGTTCTGGGCGAGACCTACGTCGCCCCCTTCGCGATCTGGGACGACCCGGCCGCGGACACGGCCAACACCCGCTGGCTGAGGGACACCATGCGCGCCGTCGAGCCGTACCGAACCGGTCACTACATCGCCGAGGCCGACCTCACCGCCGACCCGTCCCGGGCCCGGCGCTCGTACACCCCGCAGGACTGGGCCCGGCTGCGGTCGCTGAAGACCGCATACGACCCGGACAACGTCTTCCACACCTACCTCACACCGTGAGCCCGTGAGGTGTTCTCGTCGACTCCGCCGCACGCACCGGGCTCTCGACAGGGCGTCGGCAAAGGTGCCCCGGGGGCGGGCGTAGCGTAGAAGGCATGTCGAAGTACGGATCCTTCCCCGGTACGCGTCCTCGGCGACTGCGCACCACCCCCGTGATGCGCCGCATGGTGGCCGAGACCCGGCTGCACCCGGCGGACTTCATCCTCCCCGCCTTCGTGCGCGAGGGCGTCAGCGAGCCCGTGCCGATCGCCACGATGCCCGGTGTCGTCCAGCACACCCGGGACAGCCTGAAGAAGGCGGCGGCGGAGGCGGTCGCGGCCGGGATCTCCGGGATCATGCTGTTCGGGGTGCCGGAGGAGTCGAAGAAGGACGCCCTCGGGACCCCGGGGACCGATCCGGACGCAATCCTGCAGGTGGCGATCCGCGACGTGCGGGCCGAGGTCGGGGACGACCTGCTCGTCATGTCCGACCTGTGCCTCGACGAGACCACCGACCACGGCCACTGCGGTGTCCTCGACGCGGAGGGACGTGTCGACAACGACGCGACGCTCGAGCGGTACGCCGAGATGGCCCAGGTGCAGGCGGACGCCGGCGCCCATGTCGTCGGGCCCAGCGGGATGATGGACGGACAGATCGGGGTCGTCCGGGACGCGCTCGACCAGATCGGCCGGGAGGACGTCGCGATCCTCGCCTACACCGCCAAGTACGCCTCCGCCTTCTACGGACCGTTCCGGGAGGCCGTCGGCTCCTCGTTGCGGGGTGACCGGAAGACGTACCAGCAGGATCCGGCCAACGCGCGCGAGTCGCTGCGGGAGCTGGCGCTGGACCTTGAGGAGGGCGCCGACCTGGTGATGGTCAAGCCCGCCGGGCCCTACCTGGACATCCTCGCCCGGGTCGCCGACAGCGTGGACGTGCCGGTCGTCGCCTACCAGATCTCCGGCGAGTACTCGATGGTCGAGGCCGCCGCCGAGAAGGGCTGGATCGACCGGGACCGGGCCATCCTGGAGACCCTGACCGGCATCCGGCGGGCCGGCGCGCAGAACATCCTCACGTACTGGGCGACCGAGGTGGCGCAGAAGTTGCGCTGAACCGGGCAACGGAACGGGACAGATCCGGCCTCGAATCGGCCACCGACCGGCATCGGAACGCACTCGGTTGGGCAACGGAAGCAACTCGTCCGCATGAACGTGCGTTGCCCGGCGGGCGATTCCCGGCGATCTCCCAAGGATCTACAGCGCTTCTGTCCGGAATTCGGCCAACCCATGCGGTGTGCACGCTGAATTGACGAGTTCTCATCAGGTTCCTTACCTTCTGCGCCTGGCCTGATCCGTTCCGGATGGTCCGAACGTCGATCCCTGGGGGACGCACCATGAGCTGGTTTCTCGAAGCGCTGAAGAAGTACGCGGTGTTCAGCGGGCGCGCGCGCCGCAAGGAGTACTGGATGTACACGCTGTTCATCACCATCATCTACATCGTGCTGGCCATCATCTCCAGCGCGTCGAAGTCAGCGGGCATCGCGCTCCTTGTCATCTTCTACCTCGCCATCCTGCTCCCCAGCCTGGCCGTTGGCATCCGCCGGCTGCACGACACGGGCCGCTCCGGCTGGTGGCTGCTGTTCGGGATCGTCCCGCTCGTCGGCGGCATCACGCTGCTGGTCTTCACCTGCCTGGACAGCCAGCCGGGTCCGAACAAGTACGGCCCCAACCCGAAGGAAGCCGTAGCGGGGTACGCCGGCTGATCTGCTCAGCGCTTTCCGAGGCCGCCCGGTTCCTTGCCGGGCGGCCTCTTCGTGCGCGGCGGCCTCTTCATGTGCGGTGGGGTGGTCGCGTGCCGCGGGGCGGTCGCGTGCGGGGGCCGGGCGTGGCTCGTCGCCGGGCCCTCGTCCTTCAGTCCCGTGCCGTCCTTGCATCCCGTCAGTCCGAGTCCGGCGAGCCCGGTGAGTGCGGCGAGGAGCAGTGCGGCGAGCGGGCGGCGCGTGGCGGGCATGGTCGTGGGGGCCTTCTGTGGGTCGCTGGGGGACGGTGGCCGGTTGATGGTGGCTGGGCTTCTGCCCTCAGCGTGAGCGGTGATCGCCGTGGATGCCACACCTCGCGCGAGATTCGGGACGCCGAACCGACGGGACGGACTCCGACCTGCGGGGATGTCGTTTCCCGCGCGGGGCTGGTGGGACGCCGCAGTGGCCCCCGAACGGCCAGATCACCCGACGGGCACCATCAAGTCCGGCCGGGAGTTAGGTTGTTGACGACCGCCTCGACCCTCCAGGAGACACCCGTGCCCGGTGACGCATTGAGCCAGGACCCCGCCCTGCTGCGCGGCAGAATCGACACCACCAAAGCGCACCCGGCGCGGGTCTACGACGTCTTCCTCGGCGGCAAGGACAACTACGAGGTCGACCGTGCGGCGGCCGCCGCCGGGCTCGCCGCCAACCCGCGCGGCTACCTCGACGTACGGCACAACCGCGACTTCCTGCGCCGCGCGGTGAACACCCTCGCCCAGGACGACGGCATCCGCCAGTTCCTCGACATCGGCACCGGCCTGCCCACCGCGGAGAACGTCCACCAGATCGCCCAGCGGATCATCCCGGACGCGCGGGTGGTGTACGTCGACAACGACCCGGTGGTGCTCACCCACGCGCGCGCCCTGCTCACCAGCGGCCCCGAGGGCCGTACCGACTACATCGACGCCGACTTCAACAACCCGGCGCACATCCTCGAACAGGCCGCGAAGACCCTCGACTTCGACGAGCCGATCGCGCTGTGCCTGGTCGCCATCCTGCACTTCGTGGCGGACGCGGAGGCCTACCCGATCGTGCGCGAGCTGATGGACGCCCTGCCGCCCGGGAGCCGTCTCGTCCTCAGCCATCTCACCGAGGACCTGAACCCCGAGAACATCAGGGCGGTCCAGCGGACGTACACCGAGCGGGGCTTCACCTTCGTGCTGCGCTCCAAGGCGGAGGTCGAGCGGTTCTTCACCGACAACTCCCTCGCACTCGCCGAGCCCGGCGTCGTCCCCGCCCACCGCTGGCGGTCCGACGGCGCGGCCCCCGTCCCGGAGCAGCCGGAGGCCTCCTACCTGGAGACCCTCGACCCCATCGACAAGGTGCGCTACGCCGACATCAACGACGTGACGGACGCCGACATCAACGTCTACGCGGCGATCGGCGCCAAGGCCTGAGGGCCGACGTCTTCGGTGCGTCCGCGGCCCCTCAGTCCCACCAGAAGTGCCAGATCCGCTCGCCGATCAGCTTCTCGGCGTACGAGGTGAGCGTGTCGTCGGTGTCCACGAGGACCGTGTACGGGCAGAAGGCGTAGTGCTCGGCGGCGACCGCCTCCGCCTCGGCGAGGTCGGCGGGCGGCGCCGCCACCGAGACGGTCAGGTGGTCGAAGCCCAGCGCCACGACCCGTATGCCGAAGCGGTCCTCCCAGGAGCGCAGCACCGCGCAGAGACGGGCGACGTCCTCCTCGTGGTTCACCGGGCCGCTCCAGCCGACGGCTGCCGGGATGTCGGCGCTGCGGCGGGCGGGCACCAGGGCGAGGTGCGGCTCCTTCAGCCAGGGACGCCCCTCGGTGAGGGAGTCGGCGACCTCGGCGGCCCGCTCGTCCGGATCGGCGGTCAGGGCCGTGGAGGGTGCGAGACCCGGCCAGTCCTCGTCCTCCAAGGGGTCCTCGTCCCAGAACTCCGCCAGCACCTCGTCCGGATCGTGATCACCGGGATAGGACACCTCTCCGGGCATCAACTCCCAGTCCTCCGGTCCGCCCTGGCCACCGCCCACATCCATGAGGACGGGCAGGAGCCCGACGTGCGGCGCGATCTCCCGCAGGGCCGCCCAGCCGCCGACACCGGCCTGGTCGTCCGCCAGCCACAAGAGGGGTTCGTGCCAAGGCCCGCCGGTCGTCTCGTCGACCAGTCGGCC
Organism: Streptomyces sp. NPDC101152; assembly: GCF_044768275.1. Lineage (NCBI taxonomy): Bacteria > Bacillati > Actinomycetota > Actinomycetes > Kitasatosporales > Streptomycetaceae > Streptomyces > Streptomyces sp. NPDC101152. The sequence goes on from NZ_JBIWPO010000002.1 coordinate 25,017, forward strand.
CGCGGGCAGCTCCAAGCCGAGGGACGCGAGCCTCGGAAGGGGATTCGGAAGTGTCGCCATGTCGGTGACTGTAGAGGGAGGCACTGACATCGCACTCCCCGCCACTTTCAACCTATAGCGCCTGGGGGGCCTTGCGGCAAGGCCCCCCAGGTGGCGCAGAATCGCAGGCCAAAGCCGAGAAGCCGGTTACATGGGGGATTCAGGAAGTGTCTGTGTCTTTGTCTGCGTTCGACCTCTCCGAGACCCTCTCCGCGAAGACCGACCCGACGCTCATCGCCCGCGACGAGCAGCAGTTCGCCGCCATCGCCGCAAGCCTGGAGCAGGCGGTCGCCGAGGTGTCCGCACGCCTCGACGCCGAACTCAGGGCGCCCGGCGGGATCGGCCAGGCCGCGATGGACCGCGACCTCGAGGTGCACCGGCTGAACGGACGGCTGCGCACCCTCCGCCGCTTCGGTCTCGACCTCTGCCTCGGACGCATGGTCGAGGCCGACGACCCCGAGCACCCCGTCTACATCGGCCGTCTCGGCCTCACCGACAACGAGGGCCGCCGCCTGCTGGTCGACTGGCGTTCCCCGGCCGCCGAGCCCTTCTTCGCGGCGACCCACGCCCACCCGATGGGCCTGGTCAGCCGCCGCCGCTACCGCTGGACCGGCGGGCGGATCAGCGACTACTGGGACGAGGTGTTCACCGCCGACCAACTGGAGCACAACGTCGCGCTCGACGACCAGTCCGCCTTCATCGCCAGCCTCGGCAGCAACCGTTCCGAGCGCATGCGGGACGTGCTGGCCACCATCCAGGCCGACCAGGACGCCATCATCCGCGCGGGCTCACGGGGCGCCCTCGTCGTCGACGGCGGCCCCGGCACAGGCAAGACCGTCGTCGCCCTGCACCGCACCGCCCACCTCCTCTACTCCGACCCCCGCCTGGGCCACCGGCGCGGCGGCGTCCTGTTCGTCGGCCCGCACCGGCCGTACCTGGCGTACGTCTCCGACGTGCTGCCCAGCCTCGGCGAGGAGGGCGTGCAGACCTGCGTCCTGCGGGACCTCGTCGCCGAGGGGGAGAGCGCGGCCGTGGAGAGCGACCCCGAGGTGGCCCGGCTGAAGGCGTCCGCGGACCTGGTGAAGGCGGTCGAGAAGGCCGTCCGCTTCTACGAGGAGCCGCCCACCGAGGGCCTGACGGTCACCGTGGACCACGTCGGCATCCCGCTCACCGCCGCCGACTGGACCGAGGCCTTCGACGCCCCCGAGCCCGGCACCCCGCACAACGAGGGTCGCGACCAGGTCTGGGAGAGGCTGGTCGAGATCCTGGCCGACAAGTACGACGGCGACCTCTCACCCGACCTGTTCGGCAGGGCGCTGCGCCAGGACGCCGAGCTGAACGCGGCCCTCGGACGCGCCTGGCCGCTGATCGAGGCGGCCGACCTGGTCGGCGACCTCTGGTCGGTGCCCGCCTACCTGCGCATGTGCGCCCCCTGGCTCGACCGGGACGCCGTACGACGCCTCCAGCGCGCCGAGCCGCAGGCCTGGACGGTGTCCGACCTGCCGATCCTGGACGCGGCACGGCAGCGGCTCGGCGATCCGGGGGCTTCCCGGCGCCGGCGCCGGCACGAGGCCGAGGTCGCCGCCGAACGCGCCTACCGGGCCCAGGTCACCGAGAACCTGCAGCAGACCGACGACGACTGGCAGCGCATGCTCATGACCATGCTGAAGGGGCAGGACCTGCAGAACTCCCTGGTCCCCACGGACGCCCCGCCCGCCGCCGAACCGGACCTCCTCGCCGGCCCGTTCGCGCACATCGTCGTCGACGAGGCACAGGAACTGACTGACGCCGAGTGGCAGATGCTGCTCTCGCGCTGCCCGTCCCGCAGCTTCACCATCGTCGGCGACCGCGCCCAGGCCCGGCACGGCTTCACCGAGTCGTGGCGGGAACGCCTCGAACGCGTCGGCCTGGACCGCGTCGAACTGGCCTCCCTGACCGTCAACTACCGCACCCCGCAGGAGATCATGGCGGAAGCCGAACCGGTCATCCGAGCCGCACTCCCCGACGCCAACGTCCCCACCTCCATCCGCAGCGGCGGCATCCCGGTCACCCACGGCCCGACCACCGATCTGGACACGACCCTGGACACCTGGCTCGCCGAACACACCGACGGCATCGCCTGCGTCATCGGCGCCCCGGCCTACCGTCCGTCCACGCCCCGAGTCCGCTCCCTCACCCCGGAACTCTCCAAGGGCCTGGAGTTCGACCTGGTGGTCCTGGTCGACCCGGAGAGGTTTGGGGACGGCATCGAGGGAGCGGTCGACCACTACGTTGCGATGACCCGGGCGACGCAGCGGCTCGTGGTGCTCAGCAGCGCGGAAAGCTAGTGCGCACCTCGGCTATAAGACTGTCATGACCTGGGAGCTGGCTACCGAAGCCTTCGACACAGTGGACGCGACCAGCCTGCGGCGTGACTACTACGACGAGGTCGCCAGCCGCTACTGGAAACGACGGGCGACCTTTGAGGAGATCGACCAGGGCCTGGCCAACGACGGCGTGGAGTTGCTCAGGCCGCCCACGGGCCAGTTCGTCGTGGGTCGTTTCGATGGCGAGGCCGCCGCCTGTGGCGGGCTGCTGATGCTGGACTCCGAGTGCGCCGAGCTCACCCGCGTCTACCTGCGTCCTGCCTTCCGAGGCAAGAAGGGGGCCGGCCTCCTGCTGGAGCTGCTGGAGCGCGAGGCACGCCTACTCGGCGCCGCCCGGGTGGTCCTCAACACCCGCCTCGACCTGCTCGAGGCCCGCTCGCTCTACGTCCGCCACGGCTACCACGAGATCCCGGCGTACTGCACGGGTCTGTACGTCGAGATCTGCTACGGCAAGGATCTCGGCCGGGCTGACTGACCAGGTCGCGTTCGTCACCTACTTGCCGTGAAGGCGGCCCAGGCGGACGGGGTGACTTGGAGGGTGGGGCCGGTGTCTGCGGGGTTCTTGGAGTCGCGGATGTGGATGGTGTGGGCGGTGGTGGCTACCTCGACGCACTGTCCGCCTTCGTCGCCGCTGTAGCTCGATTTGAACCACTCCAGTGATTCGGTGCTCATTCGTCTCCTAGCAGGCGGTCGAGCAGGCCCATGGAGTCCTGGGTGGTCAGAGCCTGCGTCCGCAGCATCGCATACTTGCGCGCGAGGATGGACACCTCATCTGCGTCGGAAACCCACTGGCTGCCGCGTTGCGACTCGGTATATGCGAGGTGCTGGTGGTCCGGTGTTTCGAGTAGCGTGAAGGGGCCGTTCAGACCCGCGTTGTATGGACTGTCCAGCTGCAGGAACTGCAATGACACGCAAGGCAGTTCAGCCACCATCCGCAGGTGCCGAAGCTGTTCGCGCCGCACCTCGGCCCCGCCGATGCGCATGCGCAGCACCGGCTCCCACACGATGAAGCTCAACGTCGGCGGGTTCCTGCGGTGCAGGATCTCCTGGCGTTCCAGACGGGCGGTCGTACGCGTCTCGATCTCGGTCTCGTCGTACGCGGGGACGCGGTTGCGCAGCACCGCGCGGACATACGCATCCGTCTGGAGAAGACCGGGGAGCACCGCGTTGTCGTACCAGGACAACGCAATCGCCTCCCTCTCATGCTCCATGTACAGCTCCGCCCACATCGGGAACTGGTCGATGTCCGGGAGGTTCGCCACGCCCGCCGACAGCGTGCCCTTGGTCTGGAGGAGGTCGTCGAGGGCCGCGGCCAGGTCCGGCTTCAACGCCCGTCTGCCCTGTTCGATCGACGCGATGGTCTCCTCGTCGACCCGGACGGCCGCAGCGAGGGAGTTCTGCGTGAGGCCCGCGGCGCGGCGCGCGGCGCCCAGTTGCTTGCCCAGCATCTTCATGGACGTGAGGTTCTTCGGCCGTGGTGGCCTCCTGGCGCTCATGCAGGACTCCCTCCCCCTCGGGACGCGTACGTCACCGGGTGCGAGCCCGTACAAAAGATCTGTACGGGTTTACGGAGTGATCAACACTAGTCACTCTGCGCGACTCTCGTCCTGTGAATGACACGATCCAACTCCCCACCCTGCGCGAGCGGTTCTTCCGCCGCGAGCGCCGATCCGTGCAGGCCGCGCGGAGGTTCACGGCGGAGACGCTCAACGGCTGGGGTCTCGCCGGGGCTGGGCGTCGAGGTGCACGACAGCGGCCCCGGCGAGCCCCGCGTCGTGGAGAGCGGGGACACCGGGGCCGAAAGCGGGCGCGGACTGCTGCTGGTCGCCGCTCTGAGTGACAAGTGGGGCGTCCGGGACCGCGAGTCGGGCAAGGTCGTGTGGTGCGAGTTCGGGATGTGATCAGAGACGCTCGGGCGTCCTGATGCCGAGCAGCGACATGCCCTGGTGGAGCGTGCGGGCCGTCAAATCGCAGAGGAGCAGACGGTTCTCCGCGACGTCCTTCGGCGGTGCCGGCTTGATCACCGGGCACTTGTCGTAGAAGGACGTGTAGAGGGACGCCAGTTGGTAGAGGTAGGCCGCCAGCTTGTGCGGGGCGTACTCTGCCGCCGCCTCGAAGACCGTGTCGCCGAAGGCGTCCAGGTGGAGGCCCAACGCACGCTCGGCCGGGGCGAGTTCGAGCTCCGGGTGGGCGGTCGGCTGCGTCTCGCCCGCCTTGCGCAGGATCGACTGGATACGGGCGTACGCGTACTGGAGGTACACGGACGTGTCGCCGTTCAGCGACACCATCTGGTCCAGGTCGAACTTGTAGTCCCGGTTGGGGGACGTCGACAGGTCGGCGTATTTCACCGCGCCGATGCCGACCTGTGCGGCCCGCTCCTGGATCTCGTCCTCGGTGAGGTCCTGGGCCTTCTCCCGGACGACCTCCGCCGCCCGCTGGACCGCCTCGTCCAGCAGGTCCTCCAGCCGTACCGTCTCGCCCTCACGCGTCTTGAACGGCTTGCCGTCCGCGCCCAGCACCGTGCCGTAGCCCATGTTGTGCGCGGTCACGGCGTCGGTCAGCCAGCCTGCGCGCCTCGCCGCCTCGAAGACCATCTTGAAGTGCAGCGACTGCCGTACGTCCACCACGTACAACAGAGACGTCGCGTGCAGGTCGGTGACCCGGTTGCGGATCGCCGTCAGGTCGGAGGCCGCGTAGCCGAAGCCACCGTCCGCCTTCTGCACGATCAGCGGGACCGGCTGGTCGTCCTTGCCCCGGATGTCGTCGAAGAAGACCACCAGGGCGCCTTCGGAGCGGACGGCCACGCCCATCTCCTCCAGGAGCCGGGCCGTCTCCGGCATGCCCTCGTTGTACGCGGACTCGCCGACGATCTCCTCGTCCCGGATCCGCATGTCGAGCTTCTCGAAGACCGAGTAGAAGTAGACCTTCGACTCGTCCACGAACTGCTGCCACAGGTCGAGGGTCTCCTTGTCGCCGGACTGCAGGGCGACGACCCGCTTGCGGGCCCGCTCCTTGAACTCCTCGTCGGAGTCGAAGACCGCCCGCGAGGCCTTGTAGACCCGGTTCAGGTTCGACATGGCCTGCTCGCCGTCGACGTCGGCCGCGGGGGCCAGCTCGCCGGGATTCTCGAACAGGTACTGGATGAGCATGCCGAACTGGGTGCCCCAGTCGCCGATGTGGTGCCGACCGATGGTCTGCTCACCCGTGAAGTCGAGCATGCCGCGCAGGGCGTCGCCGATGACCGCCGAGCGCAGGTGGCCGACGTGCATCTCCTTCGCCACGTTCGGCTGGGCGTAGTCGATGACCGTGATGCCCGGGTCCTGCTTCAGCGGCACGCCAAGACGGTCGCCGTCTGCGTACCGGGCGGCCAGCTTCTCGGTGATCGCCCGGTCGGAGATCGTGAGGTTCAGGAAGCCGGGCCCTGACACCTCGACGTCCTTGATCAGCTCGTCGCCGGTCACGATCTGCGCGACGACCTGCGTCGCCAGCTCCCGCGGGTTGGCCTTGGCCTTCTTGGCGAGGGCGAGGATGCCGTTCGCCTGGAAGTCAGCCCGGTCACTGCGTCGCAGCAGCGGGTCCGCACCGGCGGCCTCCGGCAGGGTGGCCGAGAGGGCGGACGCGAGCTGCTGCTGGACGGAGTCGCTGAGGGACGTGACCGAGGCCATAGGAAGGGGTGCCGTTCTCCTCGTGGGGATGGATAGTCCCAACCAGTATTCCACGGGGGGTAAAGGGGTTTTCCCGGGCGCGATCCCGTCTGGGAGAATGGGACGCCAGCCGTGCGACCGTACCGGCTGCCCCAGGTCAGAAAGAAGGACGTGCCGATCGTGGGCCAGAGCACCGAGACCACCGACTGGGTCTCCCGTTTCGCGGACGAGGTCATCGAGGAGTCGGAGCGTCGGTCCCCCGGCAAACCCGTGGTGGTCGCCTCCGGGCTGTCGCCGTCCGGCCCGATCCACCTCGGCAACCTGCGCGAGGTCATGACCCCGCACCTCGTCGCCGACGAGATCCGGCGCCGCGGACACCAGGTGCGGCACCTCATCTCCTGGGACGACTACGACCGCTACCGCAAGGTGCCGGCCGGTGTCGTCGGGGTCGACGAGACCTGGGCCGAGCACATCGGCAAGCCGCTGACCTCGGTCCCGGCGCCCAAGGGGTCGTCGTACCCGAACTGGGCCGAGCACTTCAAGGCCGCGATGATCGAGTCGCTGGCCGAGCTCGGCGTGGAGTTCGACGGGATCAGCCAGACCGCCCGGTACACCGCCGGTGTCTACCGGGACCAGGTCCTGCACGCCGTCGCGCACCGCGCCGACATCGACGCGATCCTCGACCAGTACCGCACCAAGAAGGCCCCGGCCAAGCAGTCCCAGAAGCCGGTCGACGAGGCCGAGCTGGAGGCCGCCGAGGGCTCCGGCGCGGCCGGCGAGGACGACGGCTCCTCCTCCGGCTCCGTCGGCTACTTCCCGTACAAGCCCTACTGCGGCAACTGCGAGAAGGACCTCACCACCGTCACCGCCTACGACGACGACAGCACCGAGCTGACCTACGCGTGCACCTCCTGCGGCTTCTCCGAGACCGTCCGGCTCAACGAGTTCAACCGCGGCAAGCTGGTCTGGAAGGTCGACTGGCCCATGCGCTGGGCCTACGAGGGCGTCATCTTCGAGCCGAGCGGCGTCGACCACTCCTCTCCCGGCTCGAGCTTCCAGGTCGGCGGGCAGATCGTCGGGATCTTCGGCGGCAAGCAGCCCATCGGGCCGATGTACGCCTTCGTCGGCATCAGCGGCATGGCGAAGATGTCCTCGTCCCGGGGCGGTGTGCCGACGCCCGCCGACGCCCTGAAGATCATGGAGCCGCAGATCCTGCGCTGGCTCTACGCCCGCCGCCGCCCCAACCAGTCGTTCAAGATCGCCTTCGACCAGGAGATCCAGCGGCTCTACGACGAGTGGGACAAGCTCGACGCCAAGGTCGCCGACGGCTCCGCCCTGCCCGCGGACGTCGCCGCGCACGCCCGCGCGGTGGGTACGGCGGCCGGTGCGCTGCCGACGACATCGCGACCGCTGCCGTACCGGACGCTCGCCTCGGTCGCCGACATCACCGCCGGACACGAGGACCAGGCGCTGCGGATCCTCTCCGAGCTCGACCCGGACAACCCGCTCGCGTCCCTGGACGAGGCCCGGCCGCGGTACGACAAGGCCGAGGCGTGGATCAACACCCACGTCCCCGCCGACCAGCGCACCATCGTCCGCGACGAGCCCGACGCCGAGCTGCTGAAGTCCCTCGACGAGGCCTCCCAGCAGTCCCTGCGGCTGCTGCTCGACGGACTCGCCTCGCACTGGTCGCTGGACGGGCTCACCCACCTCGTCTACGGCGTGCCCAAGGTGCAGGCCGGCTTCTCGGCCGACGCCACGCCCAAGGAACTGCCGGCCGAGATCAAGACGGCCCAGCGGACGTTCTTCGCGCTCCTGTACCACCTGCTGGTGGGCCGGGACACGGGCCCGCGCCTGCCCACGCTGCTCCTCGCGGTGGGGCAGGAGCGGGTGCGGCACCTGCTCGGCGAGTAGACGGTGGGCAAGGAGAAGGGGCCCTCTGCCGAGGGCCCCTTCTCCTTTGTCTCTGACGTCAGGCGATGTGCTCGTCCGTCAGTTCCGCGTTCAGACGGTTGGAGAAGCGGTTGACCATGCGCTTGGACTCGGCCTCGTCGAGCCTCACGCCGTACGTCGCCTCGACGTCGGCGATGAACCCGCGCGGGGTCGGCGCGCCGTTCCCGCCCTTCGTCGTCTCGCGGAAGACCTGGTAGTAGTCGTCCTCGGTCGGCTCCGGGGGACCGCCGCCCTCACCCAGCTCGCGGGTGCGGTTGCCGCTCACCGGGATGGGAAAGCTCCCCGTCTCCTCCATCGAGGGCTCTTCCTGGTACTGCTCCTGGTACTGCTCGGCCTGCTGCTGCTCCGCGAACCACTGGGCGTACTGCTCGGGGTCGTAGTTGGGGTCGTAGTCGCCGTGGTACTCGATCTGCTGGGGGTGCCGGGCGTGCAGCCACGGGTTCACCTCCGGGTCGGGTGCCTCGGGGACGTACCCGGGCTGCTCAGCCGGTTGCGGAGCGGGCGGCGCCTCCACGGCCCGGTTGACCTGCGCCGGGGCGATCTGGGGCGCGGGCGCCGGCGGCAGCAGCACCGGCTCGATGCCCGCCGCCGCCAGGCCCGCCGGGGCCGTGTCCGCCAGCGGGACGCCGTAGCGCGCCAGCCGCAGCGGCATCAGGGACTCCACCGGAGCCTTGCGGCGCCACGCCCGGCCGAACCGCGAGTGCAGACGCGCCTGATAGACGAGACGTTCCTGCTCCAGCTTGATGACCTGCTCGTACGACCGCAGCTCCCACAGCTTCATCCGTCGCCACAGCAGGAACGTCGGCACCGGGGACAGCAGCCAGCGGGTCAGCCGCACGCCCTCCATGTGCTTGTCGGCCGTGATGTCCGCGATGCGCCCGATCGCGTGCCGGGCCGCCTCCACCGCCACGATGAACAGCACCGGGATCACGCCGTGCATGCCCACACCCAGCGGGTCCGGCCAGGCCGCCGCGCCGTTGAAGGCGATCGTCGCCGCCGTCAGCAACCACGCCGTCTGCCGCAGCAGCGGGAAGGGGATGCGGATCCAGGTCAGCAGGAGGTCCAGGGCGAGCAGGACACAGATACCGGCGTCGATGCCGACCGGGAACACGTACGCGAAGTTCCCGAAGCCCTTCTTGAGAGCCAACTCGCGGACCGCCGCGTACGAACCGGCGAAGCCGATGCCGGCGATGATCACGGCGCCGGTCACGACCACGCCGATGAGAACGCGGTGCATCCGAGTCAGCTGCAGTGGCGCGGCCACCCGTACTCCCCTCCCAAAGCGTGCTGTTGCGCGCAACAGGGTGGCACATGTGTGCGGCCGCCGTACGGCCGGACTGGTGGAGCCCGGTCCCCACAGGGGGCCGGGCTCCCTCAAAAAGCGGTGCTGAGCTGCGAATCGGCGTCCAGATGTGACAGTCAGCTCTTCTTCGACGCTGAGGAAGAAGGAGAGCCCGAAGGGGACGCCGAGGACTGCGCCGCCTTCGACGCCGACGCGGACGGCGCCGCGGAACCCGACGGCGACGGCTTCGCCGTGCCCGCACCCGAGCCGCCACCGGACCCGGCGCCCTGGCCACCGTTCGCCGCCGCCACCGAGGCCACCGCCTCCTTGGCCGCCTGCTGGGCCAGGCTGCTCAGATCGTCCGCGCTCGGCGCCGAGTCACCGGCCAGACCAGCGCCGTTGTAGTCCAGCGTGACCACGACGTTCTGCACCCGCGCCACGACCGTCTGCTGCTTGAAGGAACCCTCCTTCTTCTTCAGGTCGTACCGCACCGCCGTCGCCTCGTCGCCCGTTCCGGACACCGCCTGCGACTTGCTGTTCTGCGCGCCCGCCACCGACTGCGCGTCCTTGACCTGCTTCTCGTAGTACACGTGCGCCAGCTGGTCGCCCTCACCCCGCGCCGTATCCGAGTCGAAACGCAGCAACGACACGTTCAGCCAGCGGAACTGCGAGCCCTTTACCCCGTTGTTGTCCAGGCTGCTCCACGAACAGCTCGCCCGCTTGCCCGCCTCGTCCGAAGAACCCTTCTTGCCGGACCTGCCGGCCTTCGGCACCAGCGAGGTCAGCGTCTTCTGCGACAACACCCCGCATGAATCCGGAATCGTCCGGTACGCCGCCGCCCGCACCGTCGGCGAAGCACTCGACCCCGCCGCCGAGGACGTACCACCGCCGCTCCCCGACCCCTTGCCGCCACCGTCCTTCGAGCCCGAGCCCGAGGAGCAACCGGCGACGACCAGCAACACGGGCACCGCCGCCGCGCAGACAAGGACGCGGCCCAGGCGCCCCGCCCGCTTCTCTCGCTGGTCGAGCTCATCTCGCTGTGCTGGTCGCTGCATCGTTCCTTCACTCATGACACTCGTGGTTCCTTGCGTCGGATCGGGTCCGAGGGGCCACGGTACGCGGTGAGGACTCCGTGCGGTTTTGCTTTGAAACCTTTGCGAAGACGCGCGGGGGAGAGGTGAACACCCCCTATCCGCCGAGCGTGTCCGCCAACTGAGAGGCCAGTTTCCGGGCCCTGTCCTGCATTTCCTTGCTGTCCGGCGCCACGCCCACGGTGGCCGGCTGCTCCTCGTACTCGATGGTCACGATGACGTTGGACGTGCGGAACGCCACAGTCACCGTGCGCTGCTGCGCCGTCGAGGCGGAGCCGCTCAGCACGTCGTTCAGGAACGCCTCGTCACCGAGACCGGACAGCTCGCGGGGCTGGAGGTCGGCGGGCGTGGCGGAAGAGGACGAGGACGAGGACGGATCGGCAGAGGAGGAGGAAGAGGACGACGACGAGGACGACGACGAGGGAGACGGGGTGGCCGCCGAAGTGGGGCTGGAGCTGGCGGAACCGGACGCCGTCGGCGAGGGGAGGTCGGCCGCCTGCTGCTTCGTCCCGAACAGGTCCTGCGCCTCGGCCTCGTCGCTCACCGCGTTGTCGTACGACACGACCCGTTCGAAGTCGACGTAGAGATGGTCGGTCGCGTCGGTCGACTCCACCTTCCAGCGGCAGCCGGACTTGCGGTCCGTGTCGTAGGTGAGGTCGGCGGTGCCCTCGTACGCCCTGGTCTTCTGGTCCGGGTCGGTGATCTGCTGGATGCCGGGCAGCAGGGACTCGAGGGTGCGGTGGCTGACCGCGCTGCACGGCTCCGGGAGCGTGTCGTACTTGCCGGGCTGGGCCGCCGCGGTCGCCGAGCCGACGTTGCCCGGGTTCGCGTCGTCCGTCCTGGTCCCGCCGCCGGAGCCACCGGTGCAGCCGGCCAGCAGCGCCGCGAGGAGCGCGGCGACGCCGGGTACGTAGGCCTTCCGCTGCACGGTCGGGCTCCTCTCGACGGTGGGGCGTCCACCGGTGTCCACCAGTGTCCCCGCTGGTTATTGGCTTGCCGCACAGGGGGCACCCCTGCAGACAATGTCTATCGCACGCAACGCCGTGGACGCCGGTCCGTTGTCCCTTTCGTCGACCTTGGCGCCGGTTTTGCGATGAGAGACTTCTGTCAGGTTTACGGGGGAATGAGGACGATATGTCGTACGTGGAAATACCGGGCGCGAAGGTGCCCATCCGACTGTGGACCGACCCCGCGTCGGTCGAGGAGGGCGCCCTCCAGCAGCTCCGCAACGTCGCGACCCTGCCCTGGATCAAGGGCCTCGCGGTCATGCCGGACGTCCACTACGGCAAGGGTGCGACGGTCGGGTCCGTCATCGCGATGCAGGGCGCTGTGTGCCCTGCGGCGGTGGGGGTGGACATCGGCTGCGGCATGTCCGCGGTGAAGACGTCCCTGACGGCGAACGACCTGCCGGGCGACCTGTCCCGCCTGCGCTCGAAGATCGAGCAGGCGATTCCGGTGGGGCGGGGGATGCACGACGACCCGGTCGACCCGGCGCGGCTGCACGGGTTCGGCACGGCGGGGTGGGAGGACTTCTGGGGGCGGTTCGACGGAGTGGCCGACTCGGTCAAATTCCGGCACGAGCGCGCCGAAAAGCAGATGGGAACGCTCGGATCCGGCAACCACTTCGTTGAAGTTTGCACGGATACGGCCGATTCTGTCTGGCTGATGCTGCACTCCGGTTCCCGGAACATCGGCAAGGAACTGGCCGAGCACCACATCGGCGTGGCTCAGATGCTCCCGCACAACCAGGGGCTGATCGACCGTGACCTCGCCGTCTTCGTCGCGGACACCCCGCAGATGGCGGCCTACCGGAACGATCTGTTCTGGGCGCAGGAGTACGCGAAGTACAACCGTTCGATCATGATGGCGCTCCTGAAGGACGTGATCCGCAAGGAGTTCAAGAAGGCGAAGCCGACCTTCGAGCCGGAGATCAGCGCCCACCACAACTATGTCTCGGAGGAGCGCTACGACGGGATGGACCTGCTCGTCACCCGCAAGGGCGCGATCCGTGCGGGCTCCGGCGAGTACGGCATCATCCCGGGTTCCATGGGCACGGGTTCGTACATCGTGAAGGGTCTCGGCAACGAGAAGGCCTTCAACTCGGCGTCCCACGGCGCGGGTCGGCGCATGAGCCGCAACGCGGCCAAGCGCCGCTTCTCCACGAAGGACCTGGAGGAGCAGACGCGGGGCGTGGAGTGCCGCAAGGACTCCGGCGTGGTCGACGAGATCCCGGGTGCCTACAAGCCGATCGAGCAGGTCATCGACCAGCAGCGGGACCTCGTCGAGGTCGTGGCGAAGCTCAAGCAGGTCGTCTGCGTGAAGGGCTGAGTCAGTCCTTCAGCCGCTTCTCCAGCAGTGTCACCGTGTACGGGCTGCCCGTCCCGCCGTCCTTCGCCTGCTGTTCGCCCACCACCCGGTAGCCCGCCGACTCGTAGTACGTGCGCAGGCGGGGGTTGGAGGCGAGGCAGTCCAGGCGGGCGTAGGGGCGGCCCTGTGCGGTGATGCGGGACTCGGCGTGGGTCAGGAGGTGGCGGCCCGTGCCGGGTGGGGAGGTGTGGGGGACCGTCATGAGGCGGTGGATGTAGCCCGCGTCGGCGGGGCGGGGGCCCCAGGCGGCCGGGTCGTCCCACCAGAGTTCGTAGGCGCCGGTCTGGTGGGAGTCCGCGTAGGCCAGCCAGACCTCGCCCTGCTGCATGCGGGTGCGGAAGTGGGTCTCGTCCTTCTCGCCGGGCTTCCACTGGTCGATGCCCCGCGCCAGTTGGCGCAGGGCGGCCGTGTCGCGGAGGCGGACCAGGGTGCGGGCGTCGGCGGGGGTCGCCCTGCGGTAGGTCAGGGGCGCCCAGGTGGTGGGGCGGGGTTCGAGGAGGGACGTGCGGAGGCGGGACGCCAACTCCGAGGCGTCCAGGGACAGTTCCCGTGTCACGTAGCTCTCGGTCGAGCCGTAGCGGGCGTTCATGGCGGCGAGGTACGTGCGCATGACCGTGGCCGGGGCGCGGCCGAAGCCGAGCCAGGTCGGTGCGTGGCCCTCCCGTGCCGTCCAGGCCGCCAGCATCGCCGGGGTCGCGAGTTCGGTGAGGCTGTAGTCCTCGATGATCGTCTCGTCCGGGATGCCCAGCAGGGAAAGGACGAGCGCGGCCAGTTGGCCCGTGCGGTCCTTGCCGGACGCGCAGTGGAAGACCAGGGGCTCCGCCGACTCCGCCGCGGCCACGACCAGTTCCAGTGCCCGGCGGAGCTCCTTCGTGCCGTCCTCCGCCACCTCCATGTACCGCTCCGCCAGGTACGGGCCCGGGTCCAGCTCCGGGGGCAACGCCGGCTGGTTGTAGGGCCGGTGCTCGATGCTGAGGTTGTGGTAGCTGAAGGACGCGTCCTCCGGGACGCGGCCGCGCTTCTCGATCTCCCAGGGGTGGCGGAGGTCGACGACCGTGCGGACGTCCAGCGAGAGGAAGCGGGTCCAGTCCTCCGTGCCCTGCCGCAGCTTGCCCAGCGAGTCCGCCCGGTACAGCAGCCCGGGGCGGACGCGGCGGCCGTCGGGGGTCGTGTAGCCGCCCAGGTCACGGAAGTTGTGCAGCGCGTCGAACGGTATGTGTCTGTCCACAGGCTGTGACTCTATGCCTACTTGGCGTGCAGCACCGCGTAGATCATAACGAACGCGACGATGTGGATGCCGAACAGGAAGTAGGCGAGGTAGTACCAGACGTACCGTTCTCGCTTCTTCTCCAGGGCGAGGCGCCGCCGTTCCGCGTCGTCGGTCATCGCAGATCCCGGTGGACCTTCGTGTTCGACGCCTGGGCGCGCGGGCGCAGGACCAGGAGGTCGACGTTGACGTGGTGGGGGCGGGTGACGGCCCAGGTGATGGTGTCGGCCACGTCGTCGGCGGTCAGCGGTTCGGCGACGCCCTCGTACACCTTGGACGCCTTCTCCGCGTCGCCGCCGAAGCGGGTCAGCGCGAACTCGTCGGTCTTGACCATGCCGGGCGCGATCTCGATGACCCGTACCGGCTGTCCGACGATCTCCAGGCGGAGGGTCTCGGCGAGGACGTGTTCGCCGTGCTTGGCGGCGACATAGCCCGCGCCGCCCTCGTAGGTGCCGAGGCCGGCGGTGGAGGAGACCACGACGACCGTGCCGTCGCCGCTCGCGACCAGCTTGGGCAGGAGGGCCTGGGTGACGTTCAGGGTGCCGATGACGTTCGTCTCGTACATCGTGCGCCAGTCGGCGGGGTCGCCGGTGGCGACCGGGTCGGCGCCGAGGGCTCCGCCGGCGTTGTTGACGAGGACGTCGACGGTCTTGAAGGCGGTGGCGAACTCGTCCACCGCGGTGCGGTCCGTCACGTCCAGCGGGTAGGCCGTCGCCTTGTGTCCCGCCTCGTCGAGCTCCTTGGCCAGCGCCTCGATGCGGTCCTCGCGGCGGGCGGTGAGGACCACGCGGTAGCCGGCCTCGGCGAGCCGGCGGGCGGTCGCGGCGCCGATTCCGCTGCTGGCGCCGGTGACGATCGCTATGCGGGACGGGGCCATCAGGTTGCTCCTCGGCGGGGTTCGGCGTGCGGGTTCGTCGTGGCAAGGATAGGCGCCGGGTCACCCTCCGTTCCGTGGCGCCCACATGATGAGCGCCATGCCCGCCAGGCAGACCGCGGCCCCCGTGATGTCCCAGCGGTCCGGCCGGTACCCGTCCGCCACCACCCCCCACAGGATCGAACCCGCCACGAAGATGCCGCCGTACGCCGCCAGGATGCGGCCGAAGTGGGCGTCGGGCTGGAAGGTGGCGACGAAGCCGTAGGCGCCGAGCGCGAGGACGCCGCCGGCCATCCACAGCCAGCCGCGGTGTTCGCGGACGCCCTGCCAGATCAGCCAGGCGCCGCCGATCTCGAAGAGGGCGGCGAGGACGAACAGGGCGGCGGAGCGGGCGACGAGCATGGCATCAGCCTGTCATGCGTGCCGTCACCTGATGGAGTTCGCCCAGGGGCGTCGCGCGGGAGGTACATCGGTACGTCCACGGCGCGGGAGTGAGGAGCGGGGCAGGCGGAGGGTTCTTACGGGGGCGGCGGACGACATGGGCGAGCGCATCGACCTTCGGGTACGGCTGCGGCGCGCCGTCGGAGGTGCTGCCGGCGCTCGACACGGTGTGGAGCGGTGGCACGGTGGACCGGAACCGGCAGAGCCGGGTCAGCCCACGCCGCCCCCCTGTGCCGCGTAGGCCGTCGGTGGTACGCCCACTGTCGTCGTGAAGTCCCGTACCAGGTGGGCCTGGTCGGCGTAGCCGAGGTCGGCGGCGAGGGCGGCCCAGTCGGTCTTGTCCTGCGCGGACTCGGCGCGTTCCAGGGCCTCGTGGATGCGGTAGCGCAGGATCACCCACTTGGGGCCCACCCCGACGTACCCGGCGAACAGGCGCTGGAGCAGGCGGACGGACATGCCCTCGCTGCGGGCGAGTTCCGTGACGCGGCGGATGCCGCGGTCGGTGCGGGCGCGTTCGACGAGGGTCGTCGCCAGCTCGGCCTGGGGGTCGGGGCGCGGGTCCAGGGCGAGGAGGAAGGCGTCGAGGGCGGCGGTGCGGGCCGTCTCGTCGTCGGGGTCGAGGACGGCGGCGAGGTCGGTGTCCGGGAAGACCTCGGGGGAGAGGACCCGGCGGCCCGTCCACGCGCTCACCGGCCGGTCCGGTGCGAAGGGGCGGAAGCTGCCCGGCCGGAACTTGACGCCGCACACCCTGCCGCGTCCCTCCAGCTTCTGCGTGAAGAGCCCGTGCTGGACGCCGGCCACCTCCACGAAGGGTTCCTGGCCCTCGAAGCGCTGGAAGACGATGTGGACGGCCGGATGCGGGACCACGTGCGAGACGTACGGCTCGGGGAGGTCCCAGTCGATCAGCCAGTAGTGCTCGACGTGCGCGCGCAGCGGTTCGGCGGCGTCGGGGCGGCGGAAGTCCACGCGGGAGAGGAAGTCCGCGGCGCCGACGATGCCTCGGGTGTCACGGCGTGGGGTGGCCATGTCGGGATCGTAGGACGGCCCACTGACAATCCACGGAACAGTGGACTGGCGGTCTGGCGGTCTGGTGGTCTGGCGAAGAGCGGAATACCGGGGGCCCGGTCCCCGTTGGACGGGTATAGTTGAACCGTCAACAACTTGGAGGGTGAGCGACCATGCAGTTCGGGATCTTCAGCGTCGGCGACGTCACGCCGGACCCCACGACGGGGCGTACGCCGACCGAGCGTGAGCGCATCAAGGCCATGGTCGCCATCGCCCTGAAGGCCGAGGAGGTCGGCCTGGACGTCTTCGCGACCGGCGAGCACCACAACCCGCCGTTCGTCCCCTCGTCGCCGACCACCATGCTCGGGTACGTCGCGGCGAAGACGGAGAGGCTGATCCTCTCCACCTCCACGACCCTCATCACCACCAACGACCCGGTGAAGATCGCCGAGGACTTCGCGATGCTGCAGCACCTGGCCGACGGCCGGGTCGACCTGATGATGGGCCGCGGCAACACCGGCCCGGTCTACCCCTGGTTCGGGCAGGACATCCGCGAGGGCATCAACCTGGCGATAGAGAACTACGCCCTGTTGCGCCGCCTGTGGCGCGAGGACGTCGTCGACTGGGAGGGCCGGTTCCGCACCCCGCTGCAGGGCTTCACCTCCACGCCCCGCCCGCTGGACGGCGTCCCGCCGTTCGTCTGGCACGGCTCGATCCGCTCGCCGGAGATAGCCGAGCAGGCCGCCTACTACGGCGACGGGTTCTTCCACAACAACATCTTCTGGCCGGCCGACCACACCAAGCGCATGGTCGAGCTGTACCGGACCCGGTACGCCCACTACGGGCACGGCACGCCGGAACAGGCGATCGTCGGGCTCGGCGGCCAGGTCTTCATGCGCCGCAACTCGCAGGACGCGGTGCGCGAGTTCCGCCCGTACTTCGACAACGCGCCGGTGTACGGCCACGGGCCCTCGCTTGAGGACTTCACCGACCAGACCCCGCTGACCGTCGGCTCCCCGCAGGAGGTCATCGAGAAGACGCTGTCCTTCCGGGAGTACGCCGGTGACTACCAGCGCCAGCTGTTCCTGCTGGACCACGCCGGGCTGCCGCTGAAGACCGTGCTGGAGCAGCTCGACCTGCTCGGCGAGGAGGTCGTGCCGGTGCTGCGCAAGGAGTTCGCGGCGGGCCGCCCGGCGGACGTGCCGGAGGCGCCGACGCACGCGTCCCTGCTCGCCGCCACCCAGAACACCCAGAACGCCCAGAACACCGAGAACACCGAGAAGGAGGAGGCCTCGATATGAAGCTCGTCGTCGTCTCGGCGGGGCTGAGCGTCCCGTCGTCCACCCGGCTGCTGGCCGACCGGCTGGCAGCGGCGGTGGGCCGGCAGACCTCCGTCGAGGTCGAGGTGGTCGAGCTGCGCGACCTCGCCGTGGAGATCGCGCACAACTTCACCAACGGGTTCCCGGGCCGCGCCCTCGCCGCCGCGCAGGACGCCGTGACGTCGGCCGACGGACTGATCGTCGTCACGCCGGTGTTCTCGGCCTCCTACAGCGGCCTGTTCAAGTCTTTCTTCGACGTCCTCGACAAGGATGCGCTGGAGGGCAAGCCGGTGCTGATCGCGGCGACCGGCGGCTCGGCCCGCCACTCGCTGGTCCTGGAACACGCGCTGCGCCCGCTGTTCGCGTACCTGCGTGCGGTGGTCGTCCCGACCGGGGTGTACGCGGCCTCGGAGGACTGGGGCGCGGAGGGCCTGGACGCCCGGATCGAACGGGCGGCGGGCGAGCTGACACGGCTGATGACGGGCCTGCCGAAGCCCCGCCGGCCCACGGACGACCTGGAGGTGGTCCCCTTCGCGGAACGGCTGGCGGCCTTGTCGCCCGGCGGAGTGCGGGGCGGGCGCTGACGCGCCGGGGTCAGTGGATCAGGGAATCCGGCGGGGCCGCCTCGGCGACGGTGAGAAGACGGTAGGCGTACCCTTCCGGTTGCGTCTGTGACGGTGAGAGGCCGGTAAAAAGGGTGATCGTCGGTCCATGGACTTCGGCGGAACCGTCGGCCGCCTTGGCAGACTGGGTACGTGCCCCAAACTGTGCTGCTCGCCGAAGACGACCGCGCCATCCGCCACGCGCTGGAGCGCGCCCTGAGCCTGGAGGGCTACCAGGTCACCGCGGTCGCCGACGGCGTCGAGGCACTGGCGCAGGCCCACAAGACCCCGCCCGACGTGCTCGTCCTCGACGTGATGATGCCCGGCATCGACGGCCTCCAGGTCTGCCGGGTGCTGCGCGCCGAGGGCGACCGCACCCCGATCCTGATGCTCACGGCCCTCGTGGAGACCGCGGACCGCATCGCCGGCCTGGACGCCGGCGCCGACGACTACGTGGTCAAGCCGTTCGACGTCGACGAGGTCTTCGCCCGCCTGCGCGCCCTGCTGCGCCGCAGCAGCTCGGAGAACGGCGCCCAGGCCGACGCGCCGCAGCGGGAGGCGCCGCAGTCCTCCGACCGGCAGATCGAGGCGGCGGGGCTGCGGATGGACGTACAGGCACGGCGGGCCTGGCGCGGGGAGCGCGAGCTGGAGCTGACCCGTACGGAGTTCGAGCTCCTGGAGCTCCTGGTCCGCAACGCCGGGATCGTGCTGGACCACTCCACCATCTACGACCGGATCTGGGGCTACGACTTCGGCCCCGGTTCCAAGAACCTCGCCGTCTACGTCGGCTACCTGCGCCGCAAGCTCGACGAGCCCGGCGCGCCCGCCCTGATCCACACGGTTCGCGGCGTGGGTTACGTGCTGCGGGAGGACTGAGTGGGCCGGCTCCGGCGGCTGCTGGCCAGGCGGCGGCCCGGGCTGGTGTCGCTGCGCACCACGTTCGCGGTGTCGTTCGCGACGGTCACGGCCGTCGTGACCGTGCTGGTCGGCGTGCTGTCGTACAACGCGGCGGCACGGCTGGTGCGGGTGGACCAGGAGTCCGTGTTCGACCAGGTCGTGCAGGACCTGCGGGACGAGGTGCGCGGGCACCGGATGACACCGGACGACTTCTCGTCCTCCGCGCCGGGGCACGACATCGTGCGGCCGGCCCGGACGGACGTGCAGGTGCTGGGCCCTGACGGCAAGGTCGTCGACGCCGGCAGCCCCGCGCTGCCGGTGACGGCCGCGGACCGCGCGATAGCCGTGTCGACCACGCCGGCGCAGATCGTCGAGCACAAGGACGTCGGCGTCGACACGGATGTCTACCGCATCGCGACCGTGTCCCTCGGCGACGGCCGGGGTGCCGTGCAGGTGGCGCAGGAGTTCAGCGACACCGAGGACCTGCTGCGGGCGCTGCAGCAGCGGACGCTGATCCTGATGGCCATCGTCGTCACCGCCGCCGGACTGTTCGGCTGGTGGCTGGCCCGGCGCATCACCCGCCGTCTGATCATCCTGACCTCGGCCGCCGAGGACGTGGCCCGCACCCGGCAGCTCGGCATCGAGGTGCCGGTCGCCGGGTACGACGAGGTGGGCCGCCTCGGCCGCGCCTTCGACCGCATGCTGGGCCGCCTCGCCCAGTCGGAGGAGGACCAGCGCCGCCTCGTCCAGGACGCCGGGCACGAACTCCGCACCCCGCTGACCTCCCTGCGCACGAACATCTCCCTGCTCCGCCGGATCGACGAGTTCCCGCCGATGACCCGCGAGGAACTGGTCGCCGACCTCGCCCAGGAGGCCCGCGAACTGACCGATCTCGTCAACGAGTTGGTCGATCTCGCGGCCGGTCAGTCCGACACGGAGCCGCCGCAGCGGCTGGACCTGGTCGACATCGCCGAGGACGTCGCGGGGCTCGCGCGACGGCGTACCGGGCGGGACGTCAGGGTACGGGCGAGCGGCGACACGACGACTGACGGGCGGCCGGGCATGCTCACGCGGGCCCTGTCCAACCTGGTCGAGAACGCGGCGAAGTTCGACCGCGACGGCAACGGTCCCATCGAGATCGCCGTCTCCGGCCCCGCCCGCCCGGGCACGGTCCGCGTCGAGGTCCTCGACCGTGGCCCCGGCATCGCCGACGCCGACCTCATCCGCATCTTCGACCGTTTCTACCGCGCCGCCGACGCCCGCTCCCTCCCCGGCTCCGGCCTCGGCCTGTCCATCGTCCGCGAGGTGGCCATGGCCCACGGCGGCGCCCCCTTCGCCTCCCAGCGCGACGGCGGCGGCTCGGTCATCGGCTTCACGGTGGGGGGAGTGCCGGGGAGGGGAGCCCCGGGAAGCGGGGGCCGGGACGGCGGCTGAACCCCTTGCCGAGGCATCCTCTTTGCGAGGCATGCTGATGCATCCTGACTGGAGGACGGGAGGTGCCGGGATGCGGTGGTGGGCCGGAGCGTGGGCGGTGATCGGGGTGGTCGCCCTGGCGGCGTGCGGGACGTCCGGGGGCGGGGGCGGGCAGGCGCAGCACTCGGCGAGCGGGTCCCCGAGCGGTTCGTCGGCCCCGGCCGTGAGTGCAGGTACCTCCGCAAGCCCTTCCAGCGGGTCGCCCACGCCTCCCTCCGCCAGTGGCTCCGCGAACCCCTCGCCGTCCCCGACAGGCCCCGCGTCCCCGGCGCACTGCGTCGCCGGGCACACGCAGGTCACCGTCGCCCCGGGCGACCCCGTGGAGCGGCGGTTGTGCGTCCGTCCCGGAACCGTCGTGACCCTCCTCCTGCGGCCCCGCGTCGACGACAAGCGCTGGACGGCCGTGAACAGCTCCGCGCCCGTCTTCGTGGTCGTCTCCGGCTGGCGCACCGACGCCGACGGGTCCGCCCACGCATCCCTGCGCTCCGCGGGCACCCGGGGCGGCACGGCCCAGATCACCGCGACCGCGAAGGCCCCGGACGTGGCGGGTGCGGCCCGGGTCGTCTTCACGCTGCACGTGAACGTCGTGCCGTACCCGGCGCAGGCGTAGAGCTGTCCGCAAGATCAGATATCTGCGCAGGTCAAGCCCTCGTTAACCGAGATGACAACGGTCACCGGTGCAGCCTTTGGCGATTGCCGTGACCATGCGTTTGACTTCGGACGAGGCACCGCCACGAGGGGGGAAGACGTACGACATGAGCGATCACGACCACGACCCCGATCACGGCCATGACCACGGGCATGGCGGGGGCGGGCACGCCGGTCACTCCCACGGGGTGTCGGCGGACGCCGACCGCCGCTGGCTCGGCACCGCCCTGGCCCTGATCGCCGCCTTCATGGCGGTCGAGGTGGTCGTCGGCATCATGGCCGGCTCGCTGGCCCTGATCTCGGACGCGGCGCACATGCTCACCGACGCCGTCTCCATCGTCCTCGCGCTGATCGCCATGCGGCTGGCCGCACGCCCGGCCCGCGGCGGGTTCACGTACGGCCTCAAGCGGGCGGAGATCCTCTCCGCCCAGGCCAACGGGCTCAGTCTGCTCCTGCTGGGAGCCTGGCTGGCGTACGAGGCGGTGCACCGGCTGATCAGCCCGCCGGACGTGCAGGGCGGGCTGATGCTCGGCACCGCGCTGGCCGGGATCGCCGTGAACGTGGTCGCCACCTGGTGCCTGTCCCGGGCCAACCGCTCCTCGCTCAACGTCGAGGGCGCCTACCAGCACATCCTCAACGACCTGTTCGCCTTCGTCGGTACGGCCGTCGCCGCGCTGGTCGTGGTGCTGACCGGCTTCGACCGGGCCGACCCCATCGCCACGCTGGTGGTCGTCGCGCTCATGGTGAAGGCCGGGTACGGGCTGCTGCGGGAGTCCGGCCGGATCTTCCTGGAGGCCGCGCCGGCGGACGTGGACCCCGACGCCGTGGGTGACCAACTGGTCGCCCAGCCGGCCGTGGTGGAGGTGCACGACCTGCACGTCTGGCAGATCACCTCGGGCCAGGCGGCGCTGTCCGCGCACGTCCTGGTCGAACCCGGCGGCGACTGCCACGCCGTGCGCCGCGACCTCGAGGACCTGCTGCGCCGCGACTACGCCATCACGCACACCACCCTCCAGGTCGACCACCGCGGCACGGACGCCGCCTCCGGAACCCTGCTCCAGATCACCACGCCCTCCGGCCCTCCCACGGACCCCGCCGACCACTGCGACGACGCCCACGGCCCTGTCCACCGCCCGGGCCCGCACGACCACTGACCTCCTGCTGGGGGCCGGAGCGGCTCCTGTCAGGCGCCGGCGCCGCCATCGACCGGCAGGATCGCGCCGGTCACGTAGGAGGCCCGGTCACTGAGCAGCCACGCGGCCGCCTCGGCGATGTGGCGGGGCTCGGCCAGGTGACCCAGCGGGATCGTCGAGGTCATCTGCTCGACGACGCCGGGAGTCGCCGCCTCCCAAGTGTCGATCATCTCCGTCAAGGTGCCACCGGGGGTGATGCCGTTGACCCGGACGCGGTCACCGGCCCAGTTCACCGCGGCGGTCTCGGTCAGGCTGTTGAGAGCGCGCTTCATGGCGCCGTAGGCGGGCAGCACGGGGTTCGCGCGGCGGCTGCCGATGCTCGAGGTGTTGACGATGGCCCCGCCACCGCCCCGTCGCATGAGCGCGGCCTCGGCGGTCATGGCGGTCCAGTGCGCGCGGAAGTTCACGGCGAACTGCTCGTCGATGTCCTCGTCGCTGGTGGTCTCGACGGGGCCGAGCTGCCGCTGGGGGAGCGCACCGTTGTTGAAGGCGCCGTCGAGTCGGCCGTGCAGCTCGTCGACGTGGTCGACCGCGGCGCGGATGCTCGCGGGGTCGGCGAGATCCATGGTGACGGCGTCGGCGCGGCCGCCCTCGGCGCGGATCTCCTTCACGACGCGGTCGAGGGCGTCGGTGCCGCGGGCGGCGAGCACGACGTCGGCGCCCTCGGCGGCGAAGAGCCGGGCCGCGGCGGCCCCGATGCCGCGACTGGCGCCGGTGATGAACAGGACCTTGCCGCTGAGCATGCCGATGGGTGTGCTGTGAGTGGGGTTCGTGTCGTTGGTCATGGCAACAGCGTCGGGACGACCGCCGACCGGATACAGGCACAGGCTGTACCAGGATCGGCCGCCGTGCCGCGAGGACACTGGGGCGCATGGACAAACAGGCACTGGGGGCGTTCCTCCGCAGCCGCCGCGAGCGGCTGCTCCCGCAGGACGTCGGCCTTCCCTCCGGACCGCGCCGCCGTACACCGGGTCTGCGCCGCGAGGAGGTGGCGGTCCTCGCGCACATCTCCACGGAGTACTACGTCCGGCTCGAGCAGGGCAGGGCTCCCCGTCCCTCGGGTGACGTCCTGGCCGCGATCGCGGGCGCGCTGCGGCTCACCGACGCGGAGTCCGACCACCTCCACGTCCTCGCGGGCACCGCGCCGAACCGTACCGGACTGCACCGGCGCGACGTCCGCCCGAGCATCGTCGCGCTCCTTCAGCGGCTGCCGCAGACGGCGGGTCTGGTGATGTCCGCCGCGTTGGAGGTCCTCGCCTGGAACGACCTCGCGGCCGCGCTCATGGAGGACTTCGGCCCGCTCACCCCCGGGGACCGCAACCTCGCACGCCGCGCCTTCGCCGTGCCGCAGCGCGCCGACGAGCCGGCCTACGGGATCTCCGACGCCGCCGAGTTCCGCCTGAGCGCCGTGATGCAGCTCCGCGCCACGCTCGCCCGCTACCCCAGCGATCCCGCGGTGACCGGTCTCGTCACCGAACTACGCGACACCAGCCCCGACTTCGCCCGGCTCTGGGAACGGCACGACGTGCAGGCCCCGCCGATGCTCACGAAGACCTTCCGCCACCCGACCGTCGGCGAGGTCACCGTCGACTGCAACACCCTCACCCTCACGGACCGCGACCAGTACCTCGTCCTCTTCAGCGCCCCGAAGGGCTCCCCCGACGCCGAGGCCCTGGCTCTGCTGAACGTGCTGGGAGCGGAGGCAAGTCATTACCTGCCTTAGCGTCTCAGAACGCCGCCGCCTACGGTAACTTCCCGATCTGGCCGAGGTGATGCTCGGCGACGCGGCAAGACCCTCGGCGGCCCCGCATTCCCGGATCGGCAGAAGGAGTTCACCTGACATGTCCGACAGCCCGCGTGGCCGCCACGCCAAGCCCCGCACGCCCGTGATGCGAAGAGCGGCGACGGGGGGTGCCATCGGCACCGCGGCCGCCGCGGCCGGCCTGTTCAGCGCCGCCGGCGCGCACGCCGCGACCCAGACCCCGCAGAGCAGCTACACCGTCAAGAGCGGTGACACGCTCTCCGGCATCGCCTCCAACGAGCACGTTCCCGGTGGTTGGCAGGCTCTGGCGAAGACCAACCACATCGCCTCGCCGTATGTGATCCGTCCTGGGGAGAGACTCATCCTCCCAGCCAGTTCCCCCTTCCCGGTGGCCGTCGCCGTCGGAAAGGCCACCCAGGTCATCACCGTCAAGGCGAGCGGCACCCATGCCACGGTCACGCTCTGGCAGAAGTCCGGGAGCAGTTGGAAGCAGGTCATCAGCACCACCGGCGCCCGTGTCGGCGCCCACGGCATCACCGACGGCGCAACCCGCAAGCAGGGCACGAGCACCACCCCCACCGGCACCTACACCATCACCCAGGGTTTCGGGGTCGGGGCGAACCCGGGCACGAAGATGCCGTACCACCAGGTCACCAGCCACGACTGGTGGGTCGAGGACCCCACCTCGGCCTACTACAACCAGATGCGCACCGACACCCAGGGCGGCTTCCACCTCACCGAGTCCGGGGACGACGGGAGCGAACACCTGATCAACTACCCGACCCAGTACCACAACGCGCTCGTCATCAACTTCAACACGCACCCCGCGGTGAAGGGGCGCGGCGCCGGCATCTTCCTGCACGACCTCGGCCCCCAGGCCGGCCCCACCGGCGGCTGCGTCGCCGTCCCCGCCGACTTCATGACCGACGTCATGAAGTGGATCAACCCCGGTGCCCACCCTGTGATCGCCATCGGCTGACCGAGAGGGTTTCGGGGTGCGTGCTGCTCAGGCGCGGATCATCCGCCCCCGGTGCAGTCGCCCGGTCACTCCGGTGAACTCCAAATCCAGCCCGACGCCGTCGCGTTCGGCGTGGATGTGCAGGTGCGGCCCGGTGGTGTTACCGGTGTTGCCCACCTCGCCGAGGAGTTGGCCCGCGCGGACGATGTCGCCCTTGGCCACCGTCACCGAGCCGGGGCGCAGATGCGCCAGCTTGACGATCTCCCGGCCGGTGTCGAGGAACACGTGGTTGCCGTAGGGAGGCTGGTAGCGGATTTCACCGGGCTGCTGGTCCTGGACGGTGTCGGCGGCTGAGATCACGCGACCGTCGCAGGGAGAGCGGACGGGGCGCCCGTAGGCGGCGTATGCGGTCAGGTCACGGCCCGGCCGAGTACGGGTGCCCAGCCGGCCGAGCGCCACCAGGTCGAGGGCGCCGCGCTGCTCGGGTACCCGGGCATGGTGGTTCAGGACGCGGCCGCCACCCTGTACGACGTACCACGTGCCCTCCAGCGGGAACAGCAGCGGCTGGGACAGCGGTGCCTTCCAGCGGTGCAACCGGGCGGCGGCGACCAGACACACGGCGCCCGCCAGGAGAGCGACGCCACCGGCGAGGCGCAGGATGCCGTGCCCGGGCGGCAGAGCGGGCAGTCGGCATGCGGAGGCGAGGGCTGCGACGGCGGCTGCTTCGACCGTGCGGCGCAGCAGTCGGGGTTGCTGCGCAGGCGCGCCGCATCCCTCGACGACCACGTAGAAGGCGGCCAGACTCGCCATGTCGCTGAGCCAGGCGGTGCGGTCTGTGGCCGTCCAGACGGTCAGGACGTTCCAGAGGGTGACCAGGGCCAGATACCCCGCCCAGGCCAGGGGAGTGGGCAGACGCCGGCGACGCCGGGGTGGCGTGTAGCGGGCGCCTTCGATGCGCAGTGCCGTGAGTTCGCCGTCGGGTGTGGCTTGGGCCCAGGCGCGTACCTGGCCGTTGGTACCGGAAAGGATCAGCCCGTCGGGACTGTCTTTCACGGTGAGGAGCTCTCCGATGCGGGCGGTGGTGGCGCGGACGATCCGCTCCAGAGCGTCCGTTCCCACTTCTTCCGTCACGCGCGGCGCGAGGCGGGGCCATTCGTCCGGGCCCGCGGTGAGGAACCGCGACAGAGCCCGCGCCTCCGGTAGGTGGGCCGCGCGTTGCGGCTCGGGCGTCAGATATGACGAGGGCGGGACCCGAAAATCCCGCCCGAACCCCGCGGAATCCCCGCTCAGGGCCACACCAGGCAATACGGCTGATGCCCCGCCTCGTGCAGCCGATGGCTGAAGTCCTGCCATTCGTGCAGCAGTTGGTAGACGTTGAAGGCGTCCCGGGGGCCGCCCCGGTCCGGGACCGTCGACCAGATGAAGGCTGCCGCGCCGACCGCTTCCTCGCCTATGCCGCGCAGGGGGTCGACGACCGTCATGGGGAGTTTGACCACGGCGTAGTCGGGGTGGAGGACGACGAGTTCGAGGGGCGGGACCTTGTGCAGGGGCACGCCTTCGATGCCGGTGAGGACCATCGCCGCCATCGTCTCCGGCTTGATCTTCGTGAACATGCCGTTCATGCCGAGCTCGTCGCCGCCGAGTTCCTCGGGGCGCATCGAGATCGGGACGCGGGCCGCGGTAGCGCCGTCCGGCGCGCCGAAGTACTTGTACGTCACCCCCACCCGACCACCATTCCTGCTCCCCGCCCGCAGCCGCTCGAGCCGGCGGTCGCCGCGCCGGTCGAACTGCTCGGGCTCACTCGGTACACCCTGTCCCTGACGTCTCTCGGTGACTTCCTCCGCCTCGCGTCGGTGCCTTCCCCGCCGGGCACGTCGAGGACCCAGGTCGTCAGTCCCCTCGCCCAGTCCGCCACCGCGATGCATATCTCCACCCGACTGCTTTTCTAGGACGCGTGGTCCCCGTCGCGCAACCCGATCATCGTGTCAGTGACCTCCCCCACGGCCGCCCGCCGAAACGTGCGTTGAAACACCTGTCCGCAGGATCTTCGCAGCCCCTGAACAAGCCTCCGTACACCCGGTCGTACGTCAGCCGTACATCCGTACGCACTCCTATACGTACGACAGGGCTCTTCGAGCTGTGTGTATCAGGTACCAGTTTCGCAGATCACCTCGGGCCGCGACTGTCTCTCGGGTCAGCAGCGGTCGGCCCGGCCCGCTGACCTACCCTGGGGAGGTCACGGGCGACCGGAGCCCGCACAGCCCGAGAGGTCGGAGAATTCGCAGGTCATGAGCGAACTGCCATATCCATACGAAGCCCCCGTGTCGCAGGAGCTGTTCGACCGCGCGTCCGCCGTCACGCCCGGCGGCGTGAACTCCCCGGTGCGCGCCTTCCGAGCCGTGGGCGGTACGCCCCGGTTCATGGTGTCGGGCAAGGGTGCCTGGCTCACGGACGCGGACGGCCGGGACTACGTGGACCTCGTGTGTTCCTGGGGGCCCATGATCCTCGGGCACTCGCACCCCGAGGTCATCGCCGCCGTCCAGGACGCCGTCGCGCGCGGCACCTCCTTCGGTACGCCCGGTGAGGGCGAGGTCGCGCTCGCCGAGGAGATCGTCGCGCGGGTGGCGCCCGTCGAGCAGGTGCGGCTGGTCAGCAGCGGCACCGAGGCGACCATGAGCGCGATCCGGCTGGCCCGCGGGTTCACCCGGCGGTCCAAGGTGATCAAGTTCGCCGGGTGTTACCACGGTCACGTCGACTCGCTGCTCGCCTCCGCCGGCAGCGGGGTCGCCACCTTCGCGCTGCCCGACACCCCCGGCGTCACCGGTGCCCAGGCCGGCGACACGATCGTGCTGCCGTACAACGACCTCGAGTCGGTGAACGAGGCCTTCCACCGGCACCCGGGCGAGATCGCCTGTGTGATCACCGAGGCCTCGCCCGGCAACATGGGCGTCGTGCCGCCGCGGCCCGGGTTCAACCAGGGGCTGAAGGACGCGTGCTCGGAGAACGGCGCGCTGTTCGTCTCCGACGAGGTCATGACCGGGTTCCGGACGAGTCGCGCCGGGTGGTACGGGATCGACGGGGTGCGGCCGGATCTCATGACCTTCGGGAAGGTCATGGGCGGCGGCTTCCCGGCGGCGGCCTTCGGCGGTCGTGCCGACGTGATGGAGCATCTCGCGCCCGCGGGTCCCGTCTACCAGGCCGGCACCCTCTCCGGGAACCCGGTCGCCACCGCGGCCGGCCTCGCCCAGCTGCGCCTGCTCGACGAGGCCGCCTACGACAAGGTCAACGCCGTGTCCGAGACCATCCGGGGGCTGGTCGGCGAGGCGCTCACCAAGGAAGGCGTCGCGCACCGGGTGCAGAGCGCCTCCAACATGTTCTCCGTCTTCTTCACGGACCGTTCGGTGCGTGACTACGAGGACGCGAAGGCGCAGGAGTCCTTCCGCTTCACCGCCTTCTTCCACTCGATGCTGGCGCAGGGCGTCTACCTCCCGCCCTCGTCCTTCGAGTCCTGGTTCGTGTCCACGGCCCACGACGAACAGGCCGTGCAGCGCATCGCCGACGCCCTCCCGGCGGCGGCCCGAGCGGCGGCGGAGGCCACGGCAGCATGAGCGAGCAGCAGGACATCACGGTCGTACACGTCATGCGGCACGGCGAGGTCGAGAACCCGGACGGGATCCTGTACGGGCGTCTCGCCGGGTACCACCTGTCCGAGCTGGGGCGGCGGATGGCCGACCGGGTCGCCGAGCACCTGGCGTCCCGGGACGTGACGTACGTCTGCGCCTCGCCGCTGGAGCGGGCGCAGGAGACGGCCACGCCGATCGCCAAGGCGCACGGGCTCGACCTCGCCTCGGACGAGCGGCTCATCGAGGCCGACAACATCTTCCAGGGCAGGACCTTCGGCGTCGGCGACGGGGCGCTGAGGCAACCCGCGAACTGGAAGTACCTCGTGAACCCCTTCAAGCCGTCCTGGGGCGAGCCGTACGTCGACATCGTCGTACGGATGATGCAGGCGCTGGACTCCGCCAAGGAGCAGGCCCGCGGGCACGAGGCGGTGCTGGTCAGTCACCAGCTGCCGATCTGGACGGTGCGCAGTTACGTCGAGAAGCGGCGGCTGTGGCACGATCCCCGTAAGCGGCAGTGCACGCTCGCCTCGCTGACGAGCTTCACCTACCAGGGCGACAAGATCGTGTCCGTCGGCTACACCGAGCCGGCCCGCGATCTGGTGCCCGCCCATCTCCTCGCGGGCGCCAGGCCGGTGAAGGGGAAGGGCAAGGCCTTCGGCGCCTGAGCCCGGCCACAGGAGCACGGCCGTGTGTCTTGGGACACGTTCGTGACAATTGTTGTGAGATTGCTGTGATCGTGAGGAACCTCCCCGTTCGTCATGTCCTCTGAATGGGTGACCACCAGAGCACATGACGGATCGGGGTTGTAATGCGCGCACTCTCTCGACGGGGAATGCTCGGGCTCGGCGCGGGCGCCGCGGCGGCCGCCGGACTCGCCGGCTGCGGCACCCTCAAGAGTTCAGATGGGTCGCACCCCGCATCAGGTTCCAAGGGCGGCGGGAAGACCGGGGGTACAGCCCCCGCGGCCAAGCTCATCGGTGACGGCTCGACCTCCTACACCGGCAAGCAGCCCTACCAGCCGCCCAAGCCCGAGCCGCTGGAGCCGGGGCAGGAACCGCCGCAGTTCGTGGTCTTCTCCTGGGACGGCGCCGGCGAGGTCGGCAACGGACTCTTCCCGCGCTTCCTCGACCTCGCCAAGCAGCACCAGGCGTCCATGACCTTCTTCCTCTCCGGGCTGTACCTGCTGCCCGAGTCGAAGAAGCGGCTGTACAACCCGCCGAACAACAGGATCGGCGCCTCCGACATCGGCTACCTCAACGACGAGCACGTCAAGTCGACGCTGACCAACATCCACCGCGCCTGGCTCGAAGGCCACGAGATAGGCACGCACTTCAACGGTCACTTCTGTGGCGAGGCCCACACGTCCGTCAAGTGGTGGACGCCCCAGCAGTGGCGCAGCGAGATCGACCAGGCCAAGTCCTTCGTGAAGAACTGGAAGACCAACACCGGCCTCACCGACCTGCCGGCCCTGCCCTTCGACTACGACAAGGAACTCGTCGGCGGCCGGACCCCCTGCCTGCTCAACCAGCAGAACCTGCTGCCCACCGCCCGCGAGCTGGGCTGGCGCTACGACGCCTCCTCGCCCGGCGGCCTGCAGGTGTGGCCGTCGAAGAAGCACGGGCTGTGGGACTTCCCGCTGCAGGAGGTCCCGTTCCCCGGCAGGAAGTTCCAGGTCCTCTCGATGGACTACAACATGATGTTCAACCAGTCGCAGAACTCGACCAAGGCGCCGTCCTACAACTACCCGGCCTGGCGCGAGCAGGCGGCCGGGGCCTACATCGCCGGCTTCAGGCGGGCGTACTTCTCCAACCGCGCCCCCTTCTTCATAGGCAACCACTTCGAGCACTGGAACGGCGGCATATACATGGACGCCGTCGAGCAGGCGTTCAAGCACATCGCGCAGGCGAAGGAGAAGGGCGCCGACGTCCGCCTCGTCTCCTTCCGGCAGTTCGCCGACTGGATCGACGTGCAGAAGCCGGAGATCCTCGCCAAACTGCGCACCCTCGGCGTCGGTCAGGCGCCGGTGGGCGGCTGGAAGACGTTCCTCAAGGAGACCCCGTCGACGTCCTCGTCCTCGTCCTCGAACTCCGGGCAAGCCGCCTGAAATGCGGGTTCGTGACCGTGATGCGTCCGTGAGGGGGGCGGGCAAGATCCCGGGAACGGGCATGCGAAACTTTTCACATGAGTGCCGCCAGCAGCGCCCCCCTGCGCTCGAACCGAGCCCGCAGCGCCCGCCGTCGTGCCGTCCTGACCAGCGCCGGTGCCGCGGTGACGGCGCTGCTGATGGCCGCCTGCTCCTCCGGGGGGACCTCCGGCGGGGGCGGTGACACCAACTTCGTCATGGGCAAGGACGGCATCTCCACCGCGAAGAAGGGCGAACGGGCCGCGGCACCGGACCTGTCCGGCAAGACGGTCAACGGCGGACAGCTCGACGTCGCCTCCTTCAAGGGAAAGGTCGTCGTCCTGAACGTCTGGGGCTCCTGGTGCGCCCCCTGCCGCGCCGAGGCGCCGGGCCTGGAGAAGGTCTACCAGAGCCTTCAGACCAAGGGCGTCCAGTTCGTCGGCATCAACACCCGTGACACCAGCGTCCAGAACGCGGTCGCCTTCGAGAAGCAGATGGGCGTCACCTTCCCGAGCCTGTACGACCCGACCGGCAAGCTGATGCTCCGCTTCCAGAAGGGCACCCTCAACCCGCAGGCCGTGCCCTCCACGCTCGTCCTCGACCGGCAGGGCCGGATCGCCGCCCGCTCCCTGGCCGCGCTCAGCGAGGACAAGCTGCGCAGCATGATCGACCCCGTCCTCGCGGAGAAGTGACGTGACATCGGTCACCACGCTCGCCGCGACGGGCTACAACGGCACGGTGCTCAACGGCGCCCTGCTGGTCGCCCTGCCCATCGCGCTGCTCGGCGGACTCGTCTCCTTCTTCTCCCCGTGCGTCCTGCCGCTCGTCCCCGGTTACCTCTCCTACGTCACCGGGGTGGCCGGCACCGACCTGGCCGAGGCCCGTCGGGGGCGGATGGTCGCCGGTGCCTCCCTCTTCGTGCTCGGCTTCACCGCCGTCTTCGTCTCCAGCGGCGCCCTGTTCGGCTACTTCGGCACCACCCTCCAGGACAACAAGGGCGTCCTGTCCGAGGTGCTGGGTGTGCTCATGATCCTCATGGGCGTCTTCTTCATGGGCCTGATGCCCTGGATGACCCAGCGGGAGTTCCGTTTCCACAACAGGCCCGCCACCGGGCTGATCGGCGCCCCGCTGCTCGGCGCGCTCTTCGGCATCGGCTGGACCCCGTGCATCGGCCCCACCCTCGCCTCCGTGCTGACCCTCTCCTCCCAGCAGGGCAGCGCGGGCCGCGGTGCCATACTGACCGTCGCCTACTGCCTCGGCCTCGGCGTGCCCTTCGTGCTCGCCGCGGTCGCCTTCCGCAAGGCGCTCGGCGCCTTCGGCTGGGTCAAGCGCCACTATGTCTGGGTGATGCGGATCGGCGGCACGATGATGATCGTGACCGGTCTGCTCCTGGTCACCGGCGCCTGGGACCGCATCGTGCAGGACATGCAGTCCTGGTCCGCCGGCTTCACCGTGGGGATCTGATCGATGAGCAAGACCGAACCGGACACGGCCGCCGAGCGGACCGACGACGACCTCGGCGCGGCCGGCTCCCAGCTGTCCACCGCCCCCAAGGAGGAGCTGGCGAACCTGCCCTCCCTGGGCGCCATCGGCTGGGCCCGCTGGTTCTGGCGGCAACTGACCTCCATGCGGGTCGCGCTGCTCCTGCTCCTGCTCCTCTCCCTCGGCGCGATCCCCGGCTCACTGATCCCGCAGTCCGGCATCGACGCCACCAAGGTCGCCGACTTCCGCAAGGCGCACACCTTCCTCGCGCCCGTCTACGACAAGCTCGGCCTCTTCCACGTCTACAGCTCGGTGTGGTTCTCCTCGATCTACATCCTGCTGTTCGTCTCCCTCATCGGCTGCATCATCCCGCGCACCTGGCAGTTCGTCGGGCAGCTGCGCGGCCGCCCGCCGGGCGCGCCCAAGCGGCTGACCCGGCTGCCCGCCTACACGACCTGGCGCACCGAGGCCGAACCCGAGCAGGTCCGCGAGGCCGCGCTCTCTCTGCTCAAAAAGCGCCGCTTCCGCGCCCATGTCGCCGGTGACGCCGTCGCCGCCGAGAAGGGCTATCTGCGGGAGGCCGGCAACCTCGCCTTCCACATCGCCCTGATCGTCCTGCTGATCGCCTTCGCCTGGGGCCAGCTGTTCAAGTCCGAGGGCAACAAGCTGATCGTCGAGGGCGACGGCTTCTCCAACACCACCACCCAGTACGACGACTTCAAGTCCGGCAACCTCTTCACCACCGACGACCTGGTGCCGTTCAGCTTCACCCTGGACAAGTTCACCGGCACGTACGAGATGAACGGGCCCAACAAGGGCACCCCCCGCACTTACCAGGCGGCCGTCACCTACAGCCAGGGCGCCTACGGCAAGGAGCAGAAGAGGGTCGTCAAGGTCAACGAGCCGCTGTCGATCGGCGACGCGAACGTCTACCTCACCGCCCACGGCTACGCCCCCCTCATCACCGTCCGCGACGGCAAGGGCAACGTCGTCTACCGCGACGCCGTCCCCCTCCTCCCGCTCGACTCCAACGTCACCTCCACCGGCGTGGTCAAGGTCCTCGACGGCTACCGGAACGCCCAGGGCGCCAGCGAGCAGCTGGGCATCTCGGCGTTCCTCCTGCCGACCTACACCCCGGGCAGCGAGACGGCGTCCACCTTCCCCGCGCTGATGAACCCGGTGCTCAACCTGACGCCGTACCACGGTGACCTCGGCGTCGACTCCGGGATCCCGCAGAGCGTGTACCAGCTCGACAAGTCCCACGTGAAGGCGTTCAAGGACGCCAGGGGCCAGCAGCTGCGGGGCAACCTGAAGCCGGGCGAGACCATGCGGCTGCCGGGCGGCGCCGGGTCGATCACCTACGAGACGACCAAGGAGTGGGCGAACTTCCAGGTCGTCCAGCAGCCCGGCACCGACTGGGCGCTCGGCGGCGCCCTCGCCGCGATCTTCGGCCTCGCCGGTTCCCTGTTCATCCAGCGCCGCCGCGTCTGGGTGCGCGCGGTGACCGGCCCCGACGGCGTCACCGTCGTCGAGATGGGCGGCCTCGGCCGCAGCGAGTCCGCCAAGGTCCCGGAGGAACTCGGCGACCTCGCCGGCATCCTCTACGACCAGGCCCCGGGCGCACCCGAGCCCGCCGAGGACGACCGCGACCACGATCACTCCGACGCCGAACCCGACGCCGGCTCCTCAGACCAAGACGACACCACCACCCCCGACCCCCAAGTCGTACCTGCCGAAGGGGCTGAGACGCAGTGATTCCCGCCGCCGGAACCGAGTTGGCCACGGCCACCAACGAACACCTCGCGAACATCAGCAACACGCTGATCTACTCCGCGATGGCCGTGTACACCCTGGCCTTCTTCACCTACATCGCCGAGTGGATCTTCGGCAGCCGCAGCAAGATCGGCCGTACGGCCGCCGCGCTGACCGGGAAGGGCGAGGGCGCCGGGGGCAAGGCACCGGCCGTCACCGTGCAGAAGGCCGGCGGCACCGCCGTACTGGAACGGCCCAAAGTCGTCGTACGGTCCGCGGCCGGCGCCCGTGACGTGCCGGACGGGCCCGGGGCGCACGGCGGGGACGAGCAGGGCGACCTCTACGGGCGTATCGCCATCTCCCTCACCGTGCTCGCGTACCTCGTCCACCTCGCCGGCGTGATCGCCCGCGCGGCCTCGGTGGAGCGGGCGCCGTGGGGCAACATGTACGAGTTCAACATCACGTTCTCCGCGGTGGCCGTCACGGTCTACCTCGCGCTGCTCGCGCTGAAGAAGAACGTCCGCTGGCTCGGCCTGTTCCTGATCACGACGGTCCTCCTCGACCTGGGCATCGCCGTCACCGTCCTGTACACCGCCAGTGACCAGTTGGTTCCCGCCCTCCACTCGTACTGGCTGTACATCCACGTCTCCACCGCCATCCTGTGCGGCGCGGTCTTCTACGTGGGCGCGGTCGGCACCCTGCTGTACCTCTTCAAGGACTCCTACGAGACCAAGCTGGAGAACGGCGGCACCCCGGGCCGCTTCGCCACCTCGTTCCTGGAACGCCTGCCCGCCTCGGCCTCGCTGGACAAGTTCTCCTACCGCATCAACGCGGCCGTCTTCCCGCTGTGGACGTTCACGATCATCGCGGGCGCGATCTGGGCCGAGTCGGCCTGGGGCCGCTACTGGGGCTGGGACCCCAAGGAGACCTGGGCGTTCATCACCT
The DNA here is from genome assembly GCF_044768275.1 of Streptomyces sp. NPDC101152. Classification (NCBI taxonomy): domain Bacteria; kingdom Bacillati; phylum Actinomycetota; class Actinomycetes; order Kitasatosporales; family Streptomycetaceae; genus Streptomyces; species Streptomyces sp. NPDC101152. The sequence continues at coordinate 60,122 of NZ_JBIWPO010000002.1, forward strand.
GGGTCGCCTACGCCTGCTACCTGCACGCCCGCGCCACGGCCGGCTGGAAGGGCCGCAAGGCCGCCTACCTGGCCCTGATCGCCTTCGGCTGCTGGCTGTTCAACTACTACGGCGTCAACATCTTCGTCTCCGGCAAGCACTCGTACGCGGGCGTGTAGCCGCCGTGCCGCGGGAGGAGCCGGTCAGCCGACCGTGATCGAGTCCAGCTTCTCCCGCAGGTAGACGTGCGAGTCGACGGGCTCGTACGCCACCCGCCCCACCGGCGCCGGCACGGAGCGCACGACCGTCCCCGGGGTGCACTCGCCGAAGTAGACGAGGGACATCAGCTCCTCGGACGGCGCGTCCGCCGGGGGCGGCAGCACCCGGTGCCGTCCCGAGCGCCACCGGTCGCCCGTCCAACGGGCCATCAGGTCACCGATGTTGATCGTGAAGGCCTCGGGATCGAACGGCGCGTCCTCCCAGCCGCCCTCATCCGTGTAGACCTGCAGCCCGCCCTTGCCCGCCTGCCGGTCCAGGATCGTGACCGTCCCGAAGTCGGTGTGCGGGCCGATGCGGAACTGGCCCGGCTGCGGCTCTCCGATCACCTCCGTCCCCGGGTACCAGTTGATGTTGAAGCCGTACGTCGGGTGGTCCATGTGCCGGGAGAAGAAGTCGGGTTCGAGCCCGAGCGCCTCGCCGAGCAGGGACAGCAGCAGCTTCTCCAGCTCCGCCATCCGCTCCAGGTACTCCGCGCACAGCGTCCGCAGCTCCGGCACCTCGGCCGGCCAGACGTTGGGCGCGTACCACTCGGCGTTGACGACCGGGTCGTCGAAGGGCTCGTGGGTGGCGAAGGTCAGCGACTCCTTGAGGTCCGGCGGGGTCTCGGTGCCCTCCGAGTAGCCGTTCGCCTCCGCGCCGGGACCCAGCCAGCCACGCCCGCCGACCTTCGCCTCGTACGGCTGCTTCACCTCGACGGGCAGCGTGAAGAAGGCCCGCGCGGCCTCCCGGATGCGTGAACGCAGGGCGGGATCGACCCCGTGGCCGGTCACCAGCAGGAACCCGGCGGTCTGCAGTGCCTCGTCGACGGTACGGGCGATGGCGGCGCGGGCGTCCGCGTCGCCCTCCAGCCAGGGCCGCAGGTCGACGGTCGGAACGCGCGGGGCGGGAGCGTCACTCACCGATGTCCTCATTCCACAGTGCCGGGTGGTCCTTGATGAAGTCGCGCATCATGCCGATGCACTCGGGATCGTCGAGCAGCACGATCTCCACGCCGTGCTCGGCCAGCCAGTCGTGCCCGCCGTGGAAGGTCGCCGCCTCCCCGACGACCACCCGCGAGATGCCGAACTGCCGGACCAGACCCGAGCAGTACCAGCAGGGCGAGAGGGTGGTGACCATGGTCGTCCCACGGTACGAGCGCTGCCGTCCCGCGTTCCGGAACGCCGCCGTCTCCGCGTGCGTCGACGGGTCGTCGTCCTGGACGCGCCGGTTGTGGCCCCGCCCGAGGAGGGTGCCGTCGGCGCCGTAGAGCGCGGCCCCGATCGGGATGCCGCCCTCCGCGAGCCCGGCGCGGGCCTCCTCGACGGCGGTGGCGAGCCAGGTGCGTGCCTGTGCCTGATCCATACGTCCCACTCTCCTGTGGCCGAAACACGAGGGCAACGTGCGGAAAGTACTCTCCGGGCAACCCGCCGCCGGACGAACTGTCCAAGCCCAGGAGGTGCCCGTGGCCGCCCTCACGCTCCGCGAAGTCCTGGACCTCGACCCCGTACGGGCCTCCGAGCCCGTCCTCCTCACCGGCGGGGGCGCCCTCGACCGCCCCGTGCGCTGGGTCCACTCCAGCGAGGTGTACGAGGGCGCCAACTTCCTCGACGGCGGCGAACTGCTGCTCACCAACGGTTTCGGCCTGACCGACGCCGACGAGGAGGTACGGCGGCGGTACGTCCGTGAGCTGGCCGCGCGCGGTGCGGCGGGGCTGGCGGTGGAGATCGGCCGCTCCCTGCCCCACATGCCGGCCGAGGTCGTCGACGAGGCGGACCGGCTCGGCCTGCCCCTGCTGGCCCTGCACCGGGTCGTGCCCTTCGTCCGCATCACGGAGGCGGCCAACCGCGCGATCGTCGCCCGCGGGCTGTCCGGGCGGTCGGTGGTACGCCCCTGGGGCGACGACCACACGGCGGCCCTGCTCGCCGACCTCGCCGACCGGGCCGCCCTCAACCAGCCCGAGGTGGAGGCCCGTTCGGCCCTCGCCGGGTTCCATCCGGGGCCGGGGGCCCGCCTGATCGGGGTGTCCGTGCACGGGACGCGGGAGGTCGGCGCGGTGGACCGGGCGGTACGGCTGCTGGGCGGCGCGAGCGTGCTGCGGGCCGCCTTCCCGGGCGACGTCCTCGCCCTGCTCGCGCTGCCCACCACGCGGGCCGGTGACCCCATCCGCGCCGTCCAGGAAGCCTTCCGCGCCGCCGCCGATCCCGGCCTCACCGTCGCCGTCGGCCACGCCGTAGAGGCGGGCGGCGGCTGGCTGCGCTGGAGCGACACCTTGCGCGCGGCCCGTACGACACTGGAGCTGGCGCTGACCGTGCCGGCCGCCGAACCCTCCGTGCCCGACGGCCCGTTGGTGACCTCCGCCCGCGCGCTCGCCCTCGAACGGGAGCTGACTCGCGGGGGAGTCGACACCAACCGCGACCGCCTCGCCCGACTGGTCCAGCACACCCTGGGCCCCCTCCTCGCCTGGGAGGCGGCCCACCCCAGCGACCTGGTCCGCACCCTGGAGGTCCACCTGCGCCACGGCTGCTCCCCGACCCGCACGGCCGCCCTCCTCCACATCGGCCGCCAGTCCCTGTACCAACGCCTGGAACGTATCGAGTCCTTGCTCGGCCTGGACATCGACGACCCGGACCTGCTGGGCGAGTTGCTGCAGGCGGCTTGCGCGCACCGGGTCGTGCGGGGGATGGGGGCGGCGGGGGTGCGGAGGTTGCGGACGGTGGCCTAGTGCCGCGGCAGGCAACGTATGCCCGGTAAGGAGCGGCGTCCGGGGCGTCCTCTCGGCGTGCCGGACGGAATGCCCCGTTGATGGACCGGACGTACTGGGGGTTTCGGCCGGTGCGGCGAGAGGGCGTGCCGGGCGTCGCGACGGGGTGAACGTCGCCTGTCGCGGCACTAGAGCGAGTGGAACCGCCAGCGGCCTTCGGTGACGACGTCCTGCTTGCCGTCCCTGACGCGGACGGCGCTCTCGTCGTCGATGAAGTAGATCGGGAAGTCCGCCCGCGCCGTGATGCGGTCGGCCCAGGCGTCGTCGCGCTCGGGGAAGTCCGGTGAGTACAGGTGGGGCTTGAGATACCAGTCGAAGAGGCCGAACGGCGGCTCCACGGTCGTCGCGCCGAGCAGGTGGAGGTCGGCGGTGTCCCCGATGACGTCGGCGGAGTGTTCGGTGAGGTTGCGGCTGAAGATCATCGATCCGGCGCTGACCCCGACGTATACCCGGCTCTCCAGCGCCTCGAGGACGCCGGCCGCCAGGCCGTTGCCGGTGATGCTGCGGGCGAGGTGGTAGTGGTTGCCGCCCTCGACGTAGACGACGTCGGCGTGGAGCAGCCGGTCGAGCACCAACTGCGGGGGCAGGCCGTTCAGTTCGAGGACGTCGAACTCCCGCCAGCCGAGCCCGTGCAGCCGGTTCATGTCCGCGAGGAGCCAGCCGTGGTCCCCGGGTTCGGCGACGGACGCCGTGGGAACGAACACGACGTTCGCCGATCCGAACGGCTTCCCCAGCATGTCCCGCAGCGCATCCCGCAGTGTGTCGTTGCGCAGGCCACTCGCCGTCAACAGGAGATTCATCGGGCGAGCCAAGCACGCCTGACGTGCGCACGCAACGTTCCGCCGACCGACCGGGCCCCTCCACGGAGCGCCGACCAGGGGAAATGGAGAACCGGAAGGTGAGTATCTAGGGTCGGCACGTGGCTTTCATCATGGTGTGCGAAGACGATGCGGCGGTCCGCGGCATTCTCAAGCGCGCCCTGGAGCACGACGGCCACACCGTCGCCGTCGCCGCCACGGCCGACAGCCTGCTGCGGCAGCTCGCCCCTGCGCCCCAGCTGGTCGTCCTGGATCTCGGGCTGCCGGACGCCGACGGCCGTGACGTCTGCCTGGCCCTGCGGGCCCGCGGCGTCGACGCGCCGGTGCTGATGCTCACCGCCCTGGACGGCCTGCACCACAAGGTGGGCGGCTTCGAGGCCGGCGCCGACGACTACATGACCAAGCCCTTCGACATCCCGGAACTGCTGGTCCGCGTCCGGGCCCTGCTGCGCCGGACCACCGTGGCGCCCGTACCGCACGAGGTCGTCCTCGATCCGGCGAAGCACGTGGTGACCTACGATGCGGTGAGCATGAGCCTGACCCCGACCGAGTTCCGGCTGCTGGGCCGGCTGATCGCCTCGCAGGGCGACGCGGTGCGCCGGCACGCCCTCGTCGCCGCCGGCTGGCCGCACGGAGCGCAGGTCAGCGACAACACCCTGGACTCCTACGTGCGCCGGCTGCGGACCAAGCTCACCGAGCTGGGCGTGGCCGAGCGGCTGGCGACCGTGCGCGGCGTGGGATACCGATGGCAGTGACCGGATTCCGCAGGAGCGTCGTCGCGCTGACCGTGCTGATCGCCACCGCCGTGGTCGCGATCCTGGTCGTGGTCTCGCATGTGCTGCTCAGCCGCGTGACGGACGCCGACGCGCGCGATCTGGCGCGCACCCGCGCCGAGGCGGTCGCGGCGAACGTCACCGTCCGGCACGGCAGGGTCGTGCTCACCGAGAACGGCAGCGAGGCGCTGGACGAGGTCGCCTGGGTGTACTCCGACGGCCGCCTGATCGACGGGAACGTACCGCCGAGCGTCGTCGACCGCGTCGAGGCGCTGGCGGACGCGGGGCGCTCGCAGACCGCGTCCGTCGGCAACTACCTCCTGTACACGCGGGCCGTCCCGGTCGACGGGCACCATGTCATGGTGATCGTCCGGGTGGACCTCACGCCGTACGAGACGTCCGAGCAGCGCAGCCTGGCCCTGTCGCTGATACTGGGCGGCCTGACGATCCTCCTCGCGGGCGGTGTCGCGCACCTCGTGGTGCGCCGCGCCCTGCGGGTCGTGCACGAGATGGCCGCCCTCGCCGACGAGTGGGGCCATCACGAACCCGGGCGCCGCTTCAACCTCGGCGTCCCCCGCGACGAGTTCGGGGAACTGGGACAGACCCTGGACCACCTCCTGGAACGCGTCGACAACGCGCTGGCGGACGAGCGCCGGCTCACCGACGAGATCGCCCACGAACTGCGGACACCGCTCACGGTCCTGCGCGGCGAGGCGCAACTCGCGCAGCTGTCCGGCGAGCCGGTGGCGCCGGAGGCGGTGCTGAGCGAGGTCGACCGCCTCGACGCGGCGATCACCACGATCCTGGGCGCCGCCCGCGCGCGGACGGACGACGGGACCTGGTGCGATCTGCGGTCCGCCGCGCGCCGTGCGATCGGCAGCCGCGCGGTCGAGGTCGCCTTCCCGGGGAAGGTCGAGGTGGCCGTGGCGCCCGACGTCGCCGTGTCGCTGCTGTCGCCCCTGCTGGAGAACGGCCTGCGGCACGCGAAGTCCCGGGTGTGGATCACCGCGCGCAGCGAGGGCGAGGCGATCGTGGTCGACGTCCTGGACGACGGCCCCGGGTTCGATCCCGATGAGGTCGACCGGGTCTTCGAGGCGGGGGTGAGCGGCGGCGACGGGTTCGGGCTGGGGCTGCCGGTGGTCCGGCGCATCGCCGCCTCGGCCGGGGTGGAGGTGCGCGCGATCGCGGACGGCCGCGGTCATGTCGAGGTGACGCTCCCGGCGGCCCGCGCGGTCACGTAGTCAGGTTGCGTGCAGGTTCCCCACGTAAACCTCCCTGCATGACAACGACAACGGAAGCACGCACGCGTAGCGGGCGCCTCATGCTCAACAAGGTTCCCGAGGTCACCGTCTGGTTCTGGGTGATCAAGATCCTGTGTACGACGGTCGGTGAGAGCTTCGCCGACTGGATCAACATGAAGCTGGGCGTCGGCCTGGTGAACACCGCCTGGATCTTCACCGCCGTCTTCGTGGTGGTCCTCACCGTCCAGCTGCGGCTGAAGCGGTACGTCCCGTTCCCCTACTGGCTGACCGTGGTCGTTGTCAGCGTCACGGGCACCCTGTACACCGACATCCTGACCGACCAGCTGAACGTGCCGCTGTGGATCAGCTCCGCGGTCTTCTCCGTGCTGCTCGCGGTGGTCTTCGGCGTGTGGTGGCTGCGCGAGCGCACCCTGTCGATCCACTCGGTCACCACGCTCTCGCGCGAGTCGTTCTACTGGCTGACCGTCCTGGTCACCTTCGCACTCGGCACCGCGACCGGCGACTGGACCCTGGAGCTGACCGGCTGGAGCCCGGGCGCCTCGGTGCTGCTGCCCCTCGGTCTCATCGCGGCGATCACGGCGCTGTGGCGGTACGGCGCCAACCCGGTGCTGTCCTTCTGGCTCGCCTACATCCTGACCCGCCCGCTGGGCGCCAACATCGGCGACTGGCTGGCCTCCCCGAAGGTCGCCCAGAACCCGGGCGACCCGACCGGCCTCGACCTGGGCACCTTCACCACCAGCCTGATCTTCCTCGGCCTGATCCTGGCGACGGTGGTCTACCTGACCGTGACGCGCTCGGATGTGACCGAGACCTACGAGGCGACCCACGCCGCACACGCCGCCCGCAGGGGCCGGGACATGCGCAAGGAGCGTGTGGCGCTCGGCGGCTTCGGAGTGCTGGCCGTCGCCATCGCGGGCCTGCTGGTCTGGGCCCACGGCCAGCCGCACACCGGCCCGGCGCCGGAGGCCGACAACACCACCGCCGTCCAGCTGGCTCCCGGCGTGGCGGTGAAGAAGTTCCCGCCGGCCAAGGTGGCCGCGCTGAAGGCCCTCGCCTCCACCTCGCTCAAGGACGCCCGGTCCGGGAACGCGAAGAGCGCGCACGCGGCCGCCCAGTCGCTGCGTGACCTGTGGGACGCCGACCAGGCCTCGCTGCAGCCGCTGGACCAGACCGGCTGGACCTCCATCGACGCCCAGATGGACAAGGTGCTCAAGACCTTCGGCATCGATCACCCGAACCCGCCGGAGTCGCCCGCTCAGCAGGAGAAGGAACTGAACGCCCTCCTGACGGACATGGGCTGACGTACGAGCGTCGTCACCCTGCGCGATCGTAGCCCTCGCGCAGGGTGACGGTGCTCGGGCCGTTGTAGGGGGCGTAGCAGGTCACCGTCGGCGGAGTGCGCAGGGTGTCGTGTCCGGCGAACAGCTTGCGGACGGCGTCGAAGGACACCTCGCCGCTGACCACCGGGGCGACGGCGTCGTACATCTCCCGTGCGGACTCCGGCAACGGGTCGCCGGGCTTGCCCTCGGCCTCGCCCCACACGTCCCACAGCAGGGTCTCGACCTTGTTCAGCATGGCGAGGTCGAGCCGGACGTTGCCGGCGACGAACCGCTCGCCCCAGAACGGGCCCTCCTCCGGGGCATGCAGTCCGAAGGTCCTCGGGTCGGCCGCGCCCGCGCGGATCGCCTGCCACGCCTCGCCCGCGACGAGGAAACGGTCGCGGGGGACGTCCATCGGGTCGAAGTCCGCGTTCCAGTGGGCGGTGGCGCCGGGATCGGCGAGCTCGGGGTCGGCCAGCAGCCAGCCCCGCTGCTCGTCCCAGTACTCGGTGACGACGTGGTCGAAGTGGAAGCCGTCGGTGGTGAAGTAGTCGGCGAAGCCGGAGCGGATGCGGGCCGGGATGCCCGCGTGCCGCAGGAACGAGCAGTGCAGCAGCGCGAAGTCCCGGCAGGTCCCGACGAACCGGTCCCCGACCTCCCGCCGCCGGTCCAGCGGGTCGTCGTTCCGTTCGACGAGGATCCGCAGGACGCCGTCGACGTAGCGGGCCTCGGCGTCGTTGTGGAGCCGGTCGGTGGGGTGGGTGTGACCGAAGAGGTCCTCCTCCAGGCGGTGGATCATCAAGTCCCGTACGACACGGGCCAGTCGGGCCGGATCACGCGGTAAACCGCGGTAGACCCCGGCGAGGTCGCCGGGGTCCGAGAACGTGCTGTGCGTGGCGTAGAAGGCGAGCGACACGAGGCCCTCCCGAAGGCGCTATCGGCCACGTGTTCGATTTCGGGCCGGCGCACCTCACCGTGCCAAAATTCGCCGGTGATTGTCCAGTGGTACCGGGGACGGCCTCAGGACGTGGCCTTCCGGCGGCGCAGCACCGCGTACAGCAGCGCGCTCAGCGCGAAGCCGACGACCGGGGTGATGTCGCCGAAGGACGGCCAGTGCTTCGGGACGTAGCCGACGTAGTCCTGCTGGTTGGAGAAGAGCGGGACGGAGACCGCGACGCCGATCAACAGGGCGGCCAGCCCTGGCCAGTTGGTGTGGGAGCGGTCCGTCAGGCGGGCCGCCAGTTCCTCGTCCGTGGCCGTGCGGGACTGCAGCCACCGCTCCACCAGGACGACCCCCAGCCACGGCGCCACCCAGTACGCGATCACCAGCAGGAACGCCTCGTAGGCCGCGCCCGCGTCGTTCAGTGACGCCCACGCCGCCGCCGTACCGGCGAGGCCGGACACCACGACCAGCATGCTGCGGCTCAGCCAGGTCGGCAGGTTCAGGCCGAACGACGTGATCGAGATCGCGCCGGAGTAGATGTTGAGGGCGTTCGCGGAGATGCCGCCGAGCATGATGGCGAGGAGCACCAGATCGCCGAGCCAGCCCGGCAGATGGCCGGTGAAGGCCGCCGTCGGGGTGGCGTCCTTCGGGGCCAGGATCGTGGCGGAGGCCGCGCCGATGACCGCGACCAGGGACACGGACACGAACAGGCCGATCGCCGGGTAGAGGACCGTCCTCAGCTTGTTCGCGCTGCGCGGCAGGTAGCGGGAGTAGTCGGTGGCGTACGGGTTCCAGCCCGCCGCGTATCCCCAGGCGGCGCTGAACGCCAGCAGGAAGCCGCCGATGCCGCCGCCGGTGCCGCCCCCGCCGAGGTGCGCGTCCTTGAAGGTCCACACGCCGGCCAGCAGGAAGATCACGGCGAGCGCGGGGAAGGCGTACTTCTCGAAGGTGTGGACGAAATTGTGGCCGACGAAACCGATGAGGATCTCGGCGACCACCACGAGGAGGAGCGAGGGCAGCGGGCGCAGGCCCGTCAGTGTGTTGAGGGCGAAGGCCGCGCTCACGCTGTTCACCGCGAACCAGCCCACGCCCGCGACCAGGCCGTTGGCCGCGGCCGGCAGGATGTTGCCGAAGTAGCCGAAGGAGAACCGGCCGATCACCATCTGCGGGACCCCGAAGCGCGGCCCGTCCAGGGACAGCACGCCCTGCGTGATCGCGCCGACCGCGGTGCCGAGCACGATGGCGGCCGTCGCCGCCCAGAAGCTCAGCCCGAAGAAGAGCACCGCGATCACGCCGATGTAGACGGTCGCGAACTCGATGTTCGGGGAGGCCCACGTCCACAGCAACTGCAGCGGGGTGCCGTGCCGTTCGGCGTCGGGGATCGGTTCGGAGCCCGCCGTCTCGACGGCGATGACCTTGTCACCGTAGGCGGGCGCGAGGGTGCCGGCGGAGTCGGCGGGAGCTGTCGTCATGCGAGCCAAGTGTCCGGTTCCGGCCGGTCCGGGCACAGGGGCGCACTGTCCGCTTCGGCGGGGTCACCGACGTACACCTTGTACGGCGCGCCCCCTCAGTCCTTGTTGCGGTCCGTGTCCTTGTCGCCCTTGGGGTCGTCCAGGGACTTCAGGAAGTCGGGGTTGTCGTCCGGCGCGACCCAGCGCCGCGAGGCGGCGGGGCCCGCGGACCGGACGCCGGCCGTCCGGGCCCTTCCGGCGATCAGCCAGGCCACCGGCCCCACCAGCACCTCGCCGAACAGCAGGATCACGATCACCCAGGCCACCTTGGGCAGTCCGCGCACCTCCTCCTCGGGGGTGTTCAGACAGTCCACGAAGGCGTAGATCCACAGGGCCAGCACCAGCAGGAACGGCAGATACCTCAGCATGCTCGCGTGCTCTCCCAGCGGTGGTGAGTCGGCCCCGGTGACGGGGCCAGGGTAGCGGGTGGCCGATACTGGGACCCATGGCTTACGACGATCTTCGCTCCCTGCTCAGGGCCCTGGAACGCGAGGGCGACCTCAAGCGCGTCAAGGTCGAGGTCGACCCGTATCTGGAGGTCGGGGAGATCGTCGACCGGGTGCAGAAGTCCGGCGGACCGGCGCTGCTCTTCGAGAACGTGAAGGGCTCTGCGATGCCCCTCGCGATGAACGTCTTCGGCACCGACCGGCGGCTGCTGAAGGCGCTCGGACTGAAGTCGTACGCGGAGATCAGCGAGAAGATCGGCGGGCTGCTGCGGCCCGAACTGCCGCACGGGTTCGTGGGCGTGCGGGAGGCCTTCGGCAAGCTCGGCTCGATGACCCACGTACCGCCGAAGAAGGTGAAGGACGCCCCCGTCCAGGAGGTCGTCCTGACCGGGGACGACGTCGACCTCGACCGGCTGCCCGCGCTGTTCACCTGGCCGAAGGACGGCGGCTCCTTCTTCAACCTGGGGCTGACCCACACCAAGGACCCGGAGACCGGCATCCGCAACCTGGGCCTGTACCGGCTGCAGCGCCACGACAAGCGCACGATCGGCATGCACTGGCAGATCCACAAGGACAGCCGCAACCACTACCAGGTGGCGGCCCGGCGCGGCGAGCGGCTGCCGGTCGCGATCGCCTTCGGCTGCCCGCCCGCGGTGACGTACGCCTCCACCGCGCCGCTGCCCGGTGACATCGACGAGTACCTCTTCGCCGGGTTCATCGCGGGCAAGCGGATCGAGATGGTGGACTGCAAGACCGTGCCGCTGCAGGTGCCGGCACAGGCGGAGGTCGTGATCGAGGGCTGGCTTGAGCCGGGCGAGATGCTGCCCGAGGGCCCCTTCGGCGACCACACCGGCTTCTACACCCCGCAGGAACCCTTCCCCGCGCTGACCATCGACTGCGTGACGATGCGCAGGCGGCCGCTGCTCCAGTCGATCGTCGTGGGGCGCCCCCCGACGGAGGACGGACCCCTCGGCCGTGCGACGGAACGCTTCTTCCTGCCCCTGCTGAAGATCATCGTCCCGGACATCGTGGACTACCACCTGCCCGAGGCCGGCGGCTTCCACAACTGCGCGATCGTCTCCATCGACAAGAAGTACCCGAAGCACGCCCAGAAGGTGATGCACGCCATCTGGGGGGCACACATGATGTCCCTGACGAAGCTGATCGTGGTCGTGGACTCCGACTGCGACGTCCACGACCTGCACGAGGTCGCGTGGCGGGCGCTCGGCAACACCGACTACGCCCGTGACCTCAGCGTCGTCGAAGGCCCCGTCGACCATCTCGACCACGCCTCCTACCAGCAGTTCTGGGGCGGCAAGGCCGGGATCGACGCGACGAGGAAGTGGCCCGAGGAGGGCTACACGCGCGACGGCGGCTGGCCCGACATGGTCCTGTCCGACCCGGATACGGCGGCGAAGGTCGACCGCCGCTGGAAGGAGTACGGCCTTTCATGAGCAGTGCCTCCGCCGCGATCCCGCAGCCGGGACGCACCAAGGCGTTCCTGCGCCTGGTGATGATCGAGCACTCCGTGTTCGCCCTGCCCTTCGCCTACATCGCCGCCCTCACCGCGATGTTCGAGTGGGACAAGGACATCCACTGGGGGCGGCTGCTCCTGGTCACCGTCTGCATGGTGGGCCTGCGGACCTTCGCGATGGCCGTGAACCGGATCATCGACCGGGAGATCGACGCCCGTAACCCGCGCACCGCGCACCGCGAACTGGTGACGGGCGCGATGTCCGTGAAGCACGCCTGGACGGGCGCCCTCATCGCGGTCGTCGTCTTCCTCGGCTCGGCGGCCCTGCTCAACCCGCTCTGCCTGGCGCTCGCGCCGGTGGCCGTCATCCCCATGGTCGTCTACCCGTACGGCAAGCGGTTCACGAACTTCCCGCAGGCCATCCTGGGCATCGCCCAGGCCATGGGCCCGATCGGCGGCTGGCTCGCGATCAGCGGCGAGTGGAACTGGCACGCCGTGATCCTCGGCCTCGCCGTGGGCATCTGGATCGGCGGCTTCGACCTGATCTACGCCTGCCAGGACGTGGAGACCGACCGCGAGATCGGCGTCCTGTCGGTGCCGGCCCGCTTCGGCATCCCGGCGGCGATCTGGGGCGCGCGGGTCTGCCACCTGCTGACGATGTCCCTCCTCGTCTGGTACGCCGTGGTGACCGACGCCGGCGGGTTCTTCTGGGTCGGCCTGATGATCGTCGCGGCGGCCTTCGTCTACGAGCACTCGATCGTGCGGCCCCACGACCTGTCCCGCCTCAACAGGGCGTTCTTCAGCGTCAACGGGTTCATCGGGATTGCCCTGTTCGTGTGTGCGCTGCTGGATCTTCTGGTTCGGGGTCTGACCGTGTAGTTACGGTGCGGCCTACCATCGAGTGCAGAGAGAGGGAGGCTGACGTGACCGTCTCGGACAGCGACCGCCTGCACTCGCAGCTCGCCCGGTACGAGGACATGTTCCGCGGATACCGGATGGAGATTGTCGAGGGCAACATCGTGATGAGTCCGCTCAGGCCGTTCCACAACGAGACCATCGTGCGGCTGTGGACCCAATTGGAAGCTCAGCTCGGCCAGGAGTGGGCCTTCATCAGCGATGTCGCGATCCCGTTCAGCGAGGACTTCGAGTTCTGCCCTGGCCTCGCTCTCATCCCCGCGGCCGAGAAGAACCGCAATCTCACCGCCTACGCGCCTGACCTGATCGAGCTCGCCATCGAGGTCGTTTCGCCGTCCAGTGTCCGCAACGACTACGAGGTCAAGAACAAGCAGTACGCGGCGCGAGGCATCCCGAACTACCTGATCTTCGATCCCATGAAGGGACATCTCGTCACGCTCTGGAACCCCGGTCCGGACGGCTATCTGGGACGCGACACCTATCCCTACGGGGGCAAGGCCACGGTGGAGACCAAGCTCGGACGGCTGGCCATCGACACCGACCGCCTTCCCGTGGATCCGGAATCGCGCCCTCAGCCCTGAATCGCCCGGACCTCCGCGGGCCGGCGGCGGAACCAGAACGCCGTCGCCACCCCCGTCGCCAGGCCTATCAGGTGGGCCTGCCAGCTGACGCCCGTCTGCAGGGGCGAGAGGCCGAGCAGGATCGACGTGCCCCAGACCGCGCCGATCAGCAGGCCCACCACCACGCCCAGCGGCCGACGCTCCACGAACCCGCTGACCAGGAGGAAGCCGAACAGCCCGAAGATCAGGCCGGAGGCGCCCGCCGTGTTGGTGTGATCCGGCGCTACGAGCCACACACCGAACCCGTCGGCCACGATGATCACGAGGCACAGGACGGCGAAACGGCGCAGCCCGCCCAGCGCCGCGAGGAACCCCATGACCAGCAGCGGCACGCTGTTGGCGGCCACATGGGCGAAGCCGAAGTGGATGAACGCGGCCGGGACGATGTCGACCAGTTCGGAGGCCCGGCGCGGCATGATGCCGAGACTGTCCAGCGCGTGGCCGCTGACCACGTCGACCACTTCCAGCAGCCACAGCAGGGCGACCCAGCCCACCACCAGCTTCGCCGCGGCCTTCGCACGGTCGCCCCGCGACCAAGCGGGCTCCGAACCCGACATGTCGTCCCCCAACGATTCGTCCGACCCCTACGGACAACGGCCGAGCCCCCTCGACCGGTTCCCACCCCACGGCGCCGGATAGGCTCGGTGTCGTGAACCCAGTCAAGCCAGGAGAGACGCCGCGTACGCCTTGGATCGTAGGGGTGTCCGGCGCTTCCGGCACGCCATATGCCGCGTCGGTGCTGCGGGCACTCCTCGACGCCGGTGAGAGCGTGGACCTGGTCGTCAGCCGGGCCTCCCGGCTCACCCTGATGGACGAGACGGGGATCTCGTTCCGTGACGCGCACTGGCAGCACGACCTGCGGGAATGGCTCGGCCGGGGGGCCGACGGCAAGCCCGCCGTCTTCGAGGCGGACATCAGCGGGGTGCGGTACTGGCCCGCCGGGGACCTCGCGGCCGGGCCGTCCTCGGGGTCGTACCCCAGCAAGGGGATGCTGATCGTGCCCGCCTCGACCGCCTGCGTCGCCGGTGTCGCGCTCGGTCTGTCGAAGGATCTGCTCCAGCGCGCGGCGAGCGTCACCCTCAAGGAGCGCCGGCCGCTGGTGGTGGCCGTACGGGAGACCCCCTTGAACGGCCAGACCCTGCGCCATCTCGTCGCCCTCGACGACGCGGGCGCGACCGTGGTGCCCGCGTCGCCCGCCTTCTACGCGGGCGCCACCCACATCCAGGACCTGGTGGACTTCGTCGCCGGGCGGGTGCTGGACGCGGCGGGCGTCGAGCACACCCTGTACCGGCGCTGGGCGGGCGAGCTGGGCGGCGGGAGCGCCGGCGGCCGGTAGCGCGAGCCAACGGCAACCGCCGGTACTGCGCAGTACCTCTCATCACTCGGGAACTCTTCAGCGGAAGGCATCGATCGCATGGACGCGGTGGACAGGCAGCTCATCCAGGCCCTGAGGGAGAACGGCCGGGCCTCCTACGCGGAGCTGGGGCGCCTCGTCGGTCTGTCGGGGCCCAGCGTCACCGACCGCATCAACCGGCTGGAGGCGGCCGGCGTCATCACCGGCTACCGCGCCACCGTCGACGCGGCCTCGCTCGGCCTCGGCGTCACCGCACTGATCGGCATCTCCCTCTCCGACGCGGCCGACCACGAGGACGTCGCCCACCGGATGAAGGAGCTCAGCGAGATCGAGGACTGCTGGTTCATCGCCGGCGACGACTCCTTCATGCTCAAGGTGCGGGCGAACGACGTGGATGGCCTGGAGAAGATCATCCGGCGGCTCAGCGGGACGAAGGGGGTGTCCCGGACCCGTACCACGATCGTGCTGTCCACGAAGTGGGAGAACCGGGTCGGGGACCTACCGGAACAGGCGTAGGCCGCAGGCCGTGTGGGGGTCCCCCCGCCCGAAGGGTGGGGGAGTACGGTTGGGCGAGTTGTCGCGGAAGTCGTGGAAAGGGTGTGGCATGGACGTCGGGCTCAAGCGCGAGCTGGAGGAGAAGGTCCGCTCCGGTGAGCGGCTGTCCCGCGAGGACGGCATCGCGCTGTACGAGTCGGACGACCTGGCGTGGCTCGGCGGCCTCGCCCACGAGGTGCGCACGCGCAAGAACGGCGACGTCGTGCACTTCAACGTCAACCGGCACCTCAACATGACGAACGTGTGCACCGCGTCCTGTGCCTACTGCTCCTTCCAGCGCAAGCCGGGCGAGAAGGACGCGTACACGATGCGCATCGAGGAGGCCGTGAAGCTCGCCAAGGCGATGGAGGGCGAGAACCTCACCGAGCTGCACATCGTCAACGGCCTGCACCCGAACCTGCCCTGGCGCTACTACCCGCGCTCGCTGCGCGAGCTGAAGGCGGCACTCCCGAACGTCTCGCTGAAGGCGTTCACGGCGACGGAGATCCACCACTTCGAGACGATCAGCGGGCTGAGCGCGAGCGAGATCCTGGACGAGCTCATCGACGCGGGCCTGGAGTCGCTGACCGGCGGCGGCGCGGAGATCTTCGACTGGGAGGTCCGCCAGCACATCGTGGACCACCGCACCCACTGGGAGGACTGGTCCCGCATCCACCGCCTGGCGCACGAGAAGGGTCTGAAGACCCCGTGCACCATGCTGTACGGCCACATCGAGGAGCCGCGCCACCGCGTCGACCACGTGCTGCGGCTGCGTGAGCTGCAGGACGAGACCGGCGGTTTCCAGGTCTTCATCCCGCTGCGCTACCAGCACGACTTCGTGGACATGAAGGACGGCAAGATCCGCAACCGGCTGCAGGCGCGGACGCAGATGGCGACGGGGGCGGAGGCGCTGAAGACCTTCGCCGTGTCGCGGCTGCTGTTCGACAACGTGCCGCACGTCAAGGTCTTCTGGGTGATGCACGGTGTGCAGACGGCGCAGCTGGCGCTTCAGCACGGTGCGGACGACATGGACGGGTCGGTCGTGGAATACAAGATCACTCACGACGCCGACAACTATGGGACGCCGAACAAGTTGACCCGCGAGGATCTGCTGGACCTCATCCGGGATGCGGGGTTCCGGCCGGTGGAGCGGAATACTCGGTACGAGATCATCCGCGAGTACGACGGGCCGGACCCGGCGCGTCGGGAGGCCCCGCAGCCTATGAGGGTCTGAAGCCTAGGTGGGTACTCGCGGCGTATGGCTGTGAAGGCGCCCGAGGATGCGTATACCGCGGAGCCCTTTGTGCCCGAGCGGGGTGGGCTTGCGGCCCTGCGTAAGGCGGCCGCCGATTGTCGTGGCTGTCCCCTGCACCGTGCCGCCACCCAGACCGTCTTCGGTGAAGGGGATGCCCACGCGCGCGTGATGCTCGTGGGCGAACAACCCGGCGACCAGGAGGACCGGCAGGGGAAGCCCTTCGTCGGGCCTGCCGGGAAGTTGCTCGACCGGGCTCTCGCGGACGCCGGGATCGATCCGGGGGACGCCTACGTCACCAACGCGGTCAAGCACTTCAAGTTCTCCCAGGTCGAACCCCGTAAGCGGCGTATTCACAAGGCGCCCACGCTGCGGGAGATGACGGCGTGCGGGCCGTGGCTGGCGGCCGAGTTGGCCGTCGTGGAGCCGGAGCTGATCGTGATCCTCGGGGCCACCGCGGGCAAGGCGCTGCTCGGGTCGGGGTTCCGGGTGACGCAGGTGCGCGGGACGGTGCTGGAGGAGGAGATCCACGGGCGCCGGGAGCGGCTGGTGCCCACGGTTCATCCCTCGTCCGTTCTGCGCTCGGACGATCGGGAGTCGGCCTATCAGGGGCTCGTCTCGGATCTGCAAGTGGCGGCGCGCGTGCTGGCGTAAGGGCTACGATGCCCTGGTGTCACTTACCTTCACTCTCGACCCCGCCATCACCCCCGACCTGCGCGACGGCATCCTCGACCTGTGGACGGACGTGTCCAACGCGGGCGGTTCCGTCGGCTTCGTGCCGCCCGTGACGCCGGAGGTGGTCCGGCCGGAGCTGGTCAAGCACATGGTCGCGATGGCGGAGGGGCGCACCCGGCTCCTCGTCGGGCACGACGAGGACGGGCGGGTCGCCGCGACGGCCTTCCTCGCCCTCAACACCCACCGGCTGATGACGCACTGGCTGTGGCTGTACACGGTGATGGTGCATCCCCGGCACCAGGGCAAGGGGTACGGGCGTGACCTGCTGGCCGCCGCGGAGGAGTCGGCGCGCGGTATCGACGGCATCGAGGCGATCCGGCTCACCTGCCGCGGCGGCCTCGGGCTGGAGCGGTTCTACGGCTCCTGCGGCTACAAGGAGGTCGGGCGCGTCCCCGGCGCGATCCGTGTGGCGCCCGGCGACGACCGCGACGACGTGATCATGCTGCTGCCGTTGCGCTAGGGCCTGTTGCGAAAGTGGCGCCTGCCGCGCGACGCCCGGCACGCTCCCCCAAAGGGGGTACCCCCACTCGCCGCACCGCCCGAAAGCCCGAGTACGCCCGGTCCATCAACGGCGTCTTCCGGCCGGCACGCCGAGACCACGCTCCCCCACGCTCGAACCACTCGCGCGAGGGGACCCCCATGACGCCGCGCGGCCGCCCTCCGGGCGACGACGCCGCTTTCGCAACAGGCCCTCGCCCCCGCCCGCAAGATCGGGTGCCGGACGTGCTTCACTGGACGGTGCCCTTTGGGAATGTTCGTACCGTTGACGGAAGAGTGGATTGAGATGCTCCGCTACACGCTGATGCGCCTCGGGATCTTCGCGGGCTGCTTCGTGGTCGTCTGGGGTCTCGTCTACACCGGCATCGTCCCGCGCGGCTTCGGCGCCTCCAACGGCATGTGGATGGTCCTGCTCGCCCTGGTGATCTCGGCCCCCATCAGCTTCGTCGTCCTGCGCAAGGAGCGGGACCGGGCCTCGGTGAAGGTCGTCGAGCGGGTCGACCGGATGAAGGCCAGTTTCGAGGCGAACGCGGCCCAGGAGGACGACGTGGACGACGCGGCCCGTTCCCAGGGACAGGCCCCCCAGACCTCGTAAGCCCGTCACGCGGGGTTTGCACACGCTTGGTCCCAACTACTCTGTGCAGCATGGGTGCCGTGAAGACCAAGCGGATGCCGCGGGCGGTGCGGGAGCAACAGATGCTGGACGCCGCCGTGCGCACCTTCGGGCAGCGTGGGTACATGGCCGCGTCGATGGACGAGATCGCCGAACTGGCGGGCGTGTCCAAACCGTTGGTCTACCTGTACCTGAACTCGAAGGAAGACCTGTTCACCACGTGCATCCGGCGTGAGGCGAAGGCGCTCACGGAGGCGGTGCGGGCCGGAGTGCGTCCCGAGCTGCCCGCCGACCGGCAACTGTGGGAAGGGCTGCGGGCGTTCTTCACGCACACCGCGCAGAACCCGGACGGCTGGTCGGTGCTGCACCTCCAGGCGCGGACGCACGGCGAGCCCTTCGCGGCCGAGGTCGCGGCGATGCGGGAGGAACTCGTCGCGTTCGTCACGCAGTTGATCGTGGTCGCCGCGCGGGAGGCGCACCGGGACCCCGACCTGGCGGAGGGCGAGGTCGCCGGGCTCGCGGAGGCGCTCGTCGGCGCCGCCGAGTCCCTCGCCGCCTGGGCCAACGCCACGCCCGGCGTCACCGCGCGCCAGGCGGCGGCCACGCTGATGAACTTCTCCTGGGCCGGGCTCGGCAACCTCATGGACGGACGCCCCTGGTCGGCCCCGCAGGAGGCGGAGCAGTCCCGCTGACGGGTCCGCTCACCGCCGGCTGCCCATGACAACGGTCATCCCGATCGCCGGACGCCGGACACTGGGGGAACGGATCCCTCCGCCCGTACCTTCATGCCATGACGAAGACCAGTGGCGCGGACCCGCGGAAGACCGACATCAAGGTGAGCCTCATCGGCGGTCACCGCCTCAAGGGCGAGACCCTGCACGAGCGCACCCTCACCGCCTCCCTGATCGGCGGTGCCGACATCGACCTCACCGACATCGACATCCCGGACGGTGCCGAGCTGCGCGTCACCAAGCTGAGCCTGATCGGCGGCGTCAGCCTCAAGGTCCGCCCCGACGTCCGCGTCGAGGTGCACGGCATCCGTCTCGGCGGCGTGCAGGACGACGGCCCCACCGAACCCGGCGGCCCGACGGTCCGTATCGACGCGTGGGGCCTGATCGGCGGGGTCAGCGTCCGCCGCGGCTGAGTCGGCGGGCGGTGGTCCGCTAACGCAGCGGATCCACGCAACCGCTCATGTGGAGGCGGTCGCCGCTGCCGCGCAGCTCGAACCGGCCGCCGTCCTCCGCGTACGTCACCGTTCCCGGGAGCAGGACCGGTGCCCGGAACTCGGCCCGCATCAGGACCGCGTCCGGTGCGCCGTGCGCGGCGAGGCAGCGGGCCACCGTCCACATGCCGTGCGCGATGGCGCGCGGGAAGCCGAACAGGCGGGCGGTGAGGGGGTGCAGGTGGATGGGGTTGCGGTCGCCGGACGCGGCGCCGTACCGCCGCCCGACGTCCCCGGCCAGCCGCCACTCGGCTACGGCGGGCAGCGGCGTGGGGGCGGCCCGGTCGGCGGACGGCTCGGCGTTCGTGCGGTGTCGTGCCAGATAGGTGCTGCGCGACTCCCACACGACGTCTCCGTCGGACCGCAGCTCGGTGATCACCGAGGCCTCGGTGCCCCGCCGGTGCGGCTCCAGGCCGCCGACGTACACGGCGAGTTCGTACCCGCCGGTGGCCGCGAGCGAGCGGCGCCGGGTGATGTCGATGGACGTGTGGACGAGGCCGAGCAGCGGCAGCGGGAAGCCGCGGTCGCTCATCAGCCGCATGGCCAGCGGGAAGCCCAGGACGTGCGGATAGGTCAGGGGCAGCGCGTCGTCGCCCGTCGCGAAGCCGCACACCCGCTCGTAGGCGGCCAGCCGTGCGAGGTCGACGCGCAGGCCGGGCAGGACCAGGCGGGTGCGCGGGAACTCCGCGTCGGGGCTCGGTCGTTTGAAGGGGGACAGGAGGGCGCCCCGGGCGAGCAGGGGCGGCAGGGAGGGGGAGCCGGTGAGGACGAGGGACATCACGCCCCCAGCAGGCTCTGGCCGCATACGCGGACGACCTGACCGTTGACCGCGCCCGACGCCGGGTGCGCGAGCCAGGCGGTGGTCTCGGCGACGTCGGCCGGCAGCCCGCCCTGCGCGAGGGAGTTCATCCGCCGCCCCGCCTCCCGGATGAACAGCGGGATGGCGGCCGTCATCCGCGTCTCGATGAACCCCGGCGCGACCGCGTTCACGGTCACCCCGTGCTCGGCGAGCGCGCGCGGCGCGAGCGAGCGGACCAGGCCGACGACGCCGGCCTTGCTGGCGCCGTAGTTGGTCTGTCCCGCGTTGCCCGCGAGGCCCGCGATGGAGGCGGTGGCGAGGATCCGGCCACCCCGTCTCAGCGTGCCCGCGTCGAGGAGCGCGTCCGTCGTGCGCAGCACGCTCGCCAGGTTCACGTCGAGCACCGAACTCCAGCGCTCGGCGGGCATGTTGACCAGCCGTCGGTCCCGGGTGATCCCGGCGTTGTGCACCAGCACGTCCAGCCCGTCGGGCAGGGCGGCGGCGATCCGCGCGCCGGCGTCGGGCGCGGTGATGTCGAGCGTGAGCGCGCTTCCGCCGAGCCGTTCGGCCACGCGCCGGGCGTCCTCCTCGGCCTGCGGCACGTCCAGTACGACGACATGGGCCCCGTCCCGCGCCAACGTCTCGGCGACGGCCTCGCCGATCCCGCGCGCCCCACCGGTGACCAGAGCCGTACGGCCGGCCAGGGGCAGGTCCCCGTCGGCGGTGACCTCCGCACCCGTATCCGCATCCACCCCCGCGCCCACGACGATCACCTGACCGCTGACGTACGCCGACTTGGGGGAGAGGAGGAAGCGCAGGGTGGACTCCGCGGCGGGCGGGTCGGTCAGGCGGACCAGGTTCACGGTCCGGCCGCCCCCGATCTCCTTGCCGAGCGAGCGCACCAGCCCCTCGAGCGCCTGCTGGGCGGCGGCCTGGTGGTGGTCGGCCGGGGCGAGCGGCGCGCCCAGGACGACGACCCGGCCACTGCGCGCGACCGACCCCACGACCGGGTGCAGCGCCGCGTGCACCTCGGCGAGCGTCTCGACGTCCCGTACACCGGTCGCGTCCAGGATGACGGCGGCGGGCGCGTCGGCGCTCTTGGGCAGGCCCGTGCGGGCGAGGACGGGGGAGAGGTCGAGGTCCGTCTTGCCCGCGGTGAGGTGGAGCAGGCCGCCGACGAGCGCGGGGCGCTGTGGCGACCAGCGGTGCAGGGGCGCCGGCTGCGGGAGCCCGAGCCGGCGGGTCAGGAAACGGCCGGGCGCGGTGCCGACGAAGCGCAGATAGCGGTCGGCCATGTCCCAACTCCCCACACGCGGTTCTTCTTACTCTGGAGTCAGGTTACCCGAGGTAAGGCCAGGTCAGGAAATGAAAAACGTTCAACATACCGCCCGGTAGGGTGTTTTCGGCAGGAAAAGCCGCGAGCTTGCACATCCCCGACGCACGCCCGACGCCGGACCACCTCGCCACCCTCACCGGATCATCACGCGGGCGCCGTACGATCTCCTCCCCTGACCTGCGGCGACTCCCCCGCAGGGCAACTCCTTGAACGTCTGGAGTCGCCCGTGTCCACCTCGCACCCGCCCGCCGACCTGGTGGTCCACTCCACGGCGTACGACGGCACCCCCGTTCTCGTGGAGCCCGCGATCCGGCGCCTGGACGGGGAGATACGGGAGGTCTCGGTGCCGCCCTTCGTCCCGCCGGTGCGGCACGGCTCGCTCGCCGACCTCCCCTTCGACAACGCCCGCATCGCGCCCGACGACAAGGTCCTCAGTCGCCGTACCGAGGCGGGCCGCTGGGCGGACGTGACGGCATCGGAGTTCGCCGACGAGGTGCTGGCGACGGCGAAGGGACTGATCGCGACCGGTCTCGCGCCGGGGGACCGGGTCGCCGTTATGGCGCGGACGATCTACGAGTGGACGCTCCTCGACTTCGCCGCCTGGGCCTGCGGCCTGGTCACCGTCCCGATCTATCCGACCTCCTCGCTCTTCCAGACCCGGTGGATCCTTCAGGACTCCGGCGCGGTCGCTCTGGTGACGGAGACCTCGGCCCAGGCGGCAGCCCTCGGCCCGGAACTGGACCGCGTGCCCGACCTGCGGCACCTGTGGGTGATCGAGAAGGGCCACGTCGAGCGCCTGGCGGAGCACGGCGCCCAGGTGCCGGAGCAGGAGGTGGCCGTACGGCGCGGGATGCTCGGCCCCGGCACCCTCGCCACCGTCGTCTACACCTCCGGCACCACCGGCCGCCCCAAGGGCTGCGCGATCACCCACGGCAACTTCTTCGCCGAGGTCGACAACGCGATCGAACTCCTCTACCCGGTCTTCCGCTCCCGGACGAGCGAAGAGGCGTCGATCCTGCACTTCCTGCCGATGTCGCACATCTTCGGCCGCATGGTCGCCGTCGCCTGCATCCGCGCCCGGGTACGCCTCGGACACGCGCCCAGCCT
This sequence comes from Streptomyces sp. NPDC101152, assembly GCF_044768275.1. NCBI lineage: Bacteria > Bacillati > Actinomycetota > Actinomycetes > Kitasatosporales > Streptomycetaceae > Streptomyces > Streptomyces sp. NPDC101152. Next base: position 82,651 of record NZ_JBIWPO010000002.1, read on the forward strand.
GAAGTCGGAGGAACTCCTCCCCGACCTCGCGAGCTTCCGGCCGACCTGCCTCGTCGCCATCCCGTACATGCTGGAGAAGGTGTTCAACGTGGCCCGCGCGCGGGCCGAGAGCGGCGGCCGGGTGACCGCCTTCGACCGCGCGGTGGGCGTCGCCTGCCGCTACGGCGAGGCACGCGAGGCCCGCCAGTCCGGCACGGGCCCCGGCCCGGGCGCCGCGCTGAAGGCGGCCCGCGCCTTCTACGACCCGCTGGTCTACCGCCGTATCCGCAACGCCATGGGCGGCCGCGTCCGTTACATGATCTGCGGCGGCTCCCCGCTGGGCCGCCGGCTCGCCTCCTTCTACGCCGGCGCGGGCATCGAGATCTACGAGGGCTACGGCCTCACCGAGACCACCGGCGCGGCCACCGTCTCCCCGCCGCTCAAACCCCGCCTGGGCACGGTGGGTTGGCCGCTGCCCGGCACGAAGGTGCGCATCGCCGCCGACGGCGAGGTCCTGCTGGCCGGCGGCCACGTCCTGCGCGGCTACTGGGACCCGAACGCGGGCGGTGTCGTCCCGGCGACCACCGACGGCTGGCTGGCCACCGGCGACATCGGCCGGCTGGACGAGGACGGCTACCTCCACATCACGGGCCGCAAGAAGGAGATGCTGATCACCGCGGGCGGAAAGAGCGTCGCCCCGGCCCCGCTCGAGAACTGGCTGCGCCAACACCCCCTGATCTCCCAGGTCATGGTCGTCGGCGACCGCCGACCCTACGTCGCCGCCCTCGTCACCCTCGACATGGAGGGCGTCGACCACTGGCGCCGCATGAACGGCAAACACCCCGTCCCCGCGGAACTCCTCCTGGACGACGCCGACTTGCGTCAGGTCCTCCAACGAGCGATCGACGAGGCGAACAAACTGGTCTCCCGCCCGGAATCCATCCGCCGCTTCACGGTCCTGCCGACCGACTTCACGGAGGAGGCGGGCCACTTGACCCCGTCGATGAAGCTACGCCGCGAGGCGATCAGTGAGGAGTTCGCCACGGAGATAGAGCACTTGTACGCCCCATACGGCGCGTAAGCGCCGTACCTAGGGGCGCGGGGCTGTGACATGTGCGGCTCCGCCGCGTGGGCGCGACCAGCCCCCACGGCGCCGGCCCGAACGACACCCCCACCCGCCCCCCGCACCAACATTCCCGAATCATCACGAACTCGCCATGCATGGGACGTATGCTGCCAGCCGTAACCCGCGGTAACATCCCAGCCGCACACCGCCGGTGAACAACTCGGTACGCACCGCACGTACCACTGCAGAGCGGAACCGAGCTGCACGCCCCAGGAGCTGCCATGTCCGAGACCGTGCCCTACCCCTCCGCGTCCGACTACGACGGCAGGCCCCAACTGGTCGAGCCGGAGATACGTCGGCTGGACGGCGAGGTGCGCGAGACGTCGGTGCCGCCGCTCATCCCGCCGCCCACCCACGGCTCGCTCGCCGACCTGCCGTTCGAGAACGCCGACGCGGCACCCGACGCCCGCGTCCTCAGCCGCCGCACGGAGGACGGCGACTGGACGGACGTCACCGCGGCGGAGTTCGCCCAGCAGGTGCTGGGCCTGGCCAAGGGGCTGATCTCGGAGGGGCTGGTCCCCGGCGACCGGATCGCCGTCATGGCACGGACGATCTACGAGTGGACGCTCCTGGACTTCGCCGCTTGGGCGGCCGGCCTGGTCACCGTCCCCATCTATCCGACCTCCTCGGTGTACCAGACCCGGTGGATCCTCCAGGACTCCGGCGCGGTCGCCCTGGTGACGGAGCACGCGACGCAGGCGGCGGCCCTCGGCCCGGAGTTGAGTCACCTGCCCGACCTGCGGCACATGTGGATCGTCGAGAAGGGGCACCTCGACCGGCTCGCCGAACTCGGGCAGCCGGTCCCCGACCAGGAGGTCGGCGTGCGGCGCGGGATGCTCGTGCCGGACACCCTCGCCACCATCATCTACACCTCGGGCACCACCGGCCGCCCCAAGGGCTGCGTCCTCACCCACGGCAACTTCCTGGCCGAGGTGGGCAACGCCATCGAACTCCTCTACCCGATCTTCAAGTCGAAGGCGGACGACCCCGCCACCCTGCTCTTCCTGCCGATGTCGCACGTCTTCGGCCGCATGGTGGCGATCGCCTGCATCCACGCCCGGGTCCGCCTGGGGCACGCGCCGAGCCTGCAGGCGGACGACCTCCTCGCCGACCTCGCCGCCTTCCGCCCGACCTTCCTCCTGGTCATCCCGTACATGCTGGAGAAGGTCTACAACAACGCCCGCGCCACGGCGGAGAGCAGCGGGCGGGTCGCGATCTTCGACCGCGCCTCGAACGTCGCCGTCCGCCACGCCGAGGCGACCGACGCCCGCCACGCGGGCACCGGCTCCGGCCCGAGCACGGCGCTGAAGGCCGCCCGCGCCTTCTACGACCCGCTGGTCTACCGCCGTATACGCAATGCCATGGGCGGCAGGATCCGGCACATCATCTCCGGCGGCTCCCCGCTCGGCCGGCGCCTCGCCGCCTTCTACGCGGGCGCGGGGCTCGAGATCTACGAGGGGTACGGCCTCACTGAGTCCACGGCCGCCGCGACCGTCACCCCGCCGCTCAGGCCCCGCCTGGACACGGTCGGCTGGCCGCTGCCCGGCATGAAGGTGCGCATCGCCGCCGACGGCGAGATCCTGCTCAGCGGCGGTCAGATCTTCCGCGGCTACTGGGACCCGCACGGCGGCGGGGTGGTCCCCGCCCACACGGACGGCTGGTTCCCGACCGGCGACATCGGCCGCCTGGACGACGAGGGTTATCTGACCATCACCGGCCGCAAGAAGGAGATCCTGATCACCGCGGGCGGCAAGAACATGGCCCCGGCCCCGCTGGAGAACTGGCTGCGCCAGCATCCGCTGATCTCCCAGGTCATGGTGGTGGGCGACCGCCGCCCCTACATCGCGGCGCTCATCACCCTCGACATGGACGGCCTCGGCCACTGGCGCCGGATGAACGGCAAGCACCCGGTCCCGGCGGAACTCCTGGTCGACGACGAGGAGTTGAGGGCGGTCCTGCAACGGGCGGTCGACGAGGCCAACAAGCTGGTGTCGCGGCCGGAGTCGATCCGGCGGTTCGTGATCCTGCCCCGCGACCTCACCGAGGCGGAGGGGCATCTCACGCCGTCGATGAAGCTGCGCAGGGAAGTCGTCCTGCGTGACTTCGAGGCCGAGGTCGAGAGCCTCTACGAGCGGTGAACCACCGCGTGTGACGTGTCTCACAGTCCGTGTGAAGCTAACGAAACGTTTGCGTTTCGTTGGTCTGGTGGCCTACGTTGGCATGGTTAGCTGTACGAAACCGTTTCGGACCGATGTGCTGAGCAACCAGCCCCATGAGGGAGTACCACCTTGGAAGCCATCCCGGTCGCCACCGTCCAGGACGTGCCGGCGGGCCAGACCCAAGCGCCGTCGAAACACCGCTGGTGGGCGCTGGCCGTGATCGGCCTCGCCCAACTCATGGTCGTGCTCGACGCCACGATCGTGAACATCGCACTGCCCTCCGCCCAGACGGACCTGGGCTTCGACAACAACGGCCGGCAGTGGATCGTCACCGCCTACTCGCTGGCCTTCGGCAGTCTGCTGCTGCTCGGCGGCCGGCTCGCCGACCTCTTCGGCCGCAAGACCACGTTCATCGTCGGCATCGTCGGCTTCGCCGCCGCCTCCGCACTCGGCGGCGCCGCCAACGGCTTCACCATGCTGGTCATCGCCCGCGCGGTGCAGGGCCTGTTCGGCGCCCTGCTCGCCCCGGCGGCCCTCTCGCTGCTGACGACGACGTTCACCGAGGCGAAGGAACGCGCCCGGGCCTTCGGCATATTCGGCGCCATCGCCGGCTCCGGCGCGGCCGTCGGGCTGGTCCTCGGCGGTCTGCTCACCGAGTACCTGAACTGGCGCTGGACGCTGTACGTCAACGACGTCATCGCCGTCCCCGCGCTGATCGGCGCGATCGTCCTCATCGGCCGCTCCGTCCCCGCCGAGCGGCCCAAGCTGGACATCCTCGGTGCCATCCTGGTCTCCGCCGGTCTGTTCGGCGTGGTCTACGGCTTCGCCAACGCGGAGACGCACCACTGGGGCAACTGGATGACCTGGGGCTTCCTGGCCGCGGGCGGGGTCCTGCTGGCGGCGTTCTTCCTCTGGCAGACCCGGGCCAAGCACCCGGTGCTGCCGCTGCGCGTCCTGGCCGACCGCGACCGCGCCGCCGCCCTGTCGACCATCCTCATCTCGTCGGCCGGCATGTTCGGCGTCTTCCTCTTCCTGACCTACTACCTCCAGGCGACGCTGGGCTACTCGCCGGTGAAGAACGGCGTGGCGTTCCTGCCGATGGTGGGCGCGCTCATGGTGTTCGCGCAGCTGGCCACCAACTGGCTGGTCCCGAAGATCGGCCCCAAGATCGTCGTACCCGCCGGCCTGCTGGTGGCCGCGGGCGGCATGGTCTGGCTGACCCGCCTGGACCTGCACAGCGGCTACGCGGCGCACGTCCTCGGCCCGCTGCTGCTGCTCGGTGCGGGCCTCGGCATGTCGATGCCCGCCGCGATGAGCTTCGCGACCCTGGGCGTGCAGGCGAGCGACCAGGGCGTGGCCTCGGCGGCCGTCAACACCACGCAGCAGGTGGGCGGCGCGATCAGCACCGCGCTGCTGAACACCCTGGCCGCCACCGCCGCCACCAACTACGCCAGGGACCACCTGACCGACCCCTTGGTCAAGGCGAAGGCGGCGCTGCACAGCTACGAGGTGGCCTACTGGTGGTCGGCGGCCTTCTTCGCCGCCGCCGTGATCATCACCGTGCTGCTGTTCCGGGCGAAGAAGCGGACGGGCGAGTCGGTCGCGGAGGCCGGGGCTCCGGTCGAGGCGACGGCTCCGGACGCGTCGCCTGCCACCACGGCACCGCTTCCGGCCGCCACCACGGCCGCGCTTCCCGCCGCCGGTACGGCGGTCCTGCGGGGCCAGGTCCGCGACGGTACGGGCGCCCCCGTACCCCGCACCGCGATCACGCTGCTCGACCACTCGGGCCGCCAGCTGGCCCGGGCCGTCTCCGGTGCGGACGGCACGTACGCCGTGGACACCGACGAGCGGGGGAGCCTCGTCCTCATCGGCGCGGCGCCCGGCTACCAGCCACAGGTCGCCACGCTGACCCTCAACGGCACGCCGGTCTCCCACGACCTGGTGGTCCTGCCCAGCCCCGGCGGCCTGGCCGGCACGGTGCGCGGCGGGAACGGCGAGGCGCTGCCCGGCGCCCTGGTGGTCGCCACCGACCACCACGGTGACGTGACGGCCTCCACCGCCACCGGCACGGACGGCGACTACCGCATCGGTGACCTCGTCCCCGGCGAGTACACGCTCAGCGTCAGCGCTCCCGGCCACCGTCCGGCGGCCGTACCCGCCACCGTCTCGGCGGACACCACGCGCTGCGACATCGAGCTGTCCGTCGCGGCGACCCTGCGCGGCAGGGTGCACACGCCCGACGGGCGCGCCCTGGACGACGCCCGGGTCACGCTCATCGACGCGGCGGGCAACGTCATCGGGACCCGCACCACGAGCGTGGACGGCAGCTACGCCTTCACGGACCTCTCCAGTGAGCAGTACACGGTGATCGCCAGCGGCTACCCGCCGGTGGCCACGCAGGTCACGGTGGACGGCAGCCACGGAGGTGTCGACATCCAGCTGGGACACAAGGAGTCCTAGCCCGACCGGCCCCCAGGCCCCATGGCCCCCCATGCGGCAGCGTCCGCCCCCGGATCTCCCGGGTGGCGGACGCTGCCGTATCCGGCGTCGTATCCGGCTCGTGGTGTCAGCCGAGGGAGGGCAGTTGCTCGCCCTGCACCGCCTGGATGTCCAGCTCCACGCGCAGGGTGGCGCCGATGGCCGCGATGCCGGCCTGGACGACCTGGTTGTAGTTCATGGCGAAGTCCTCGCGCCGCAGTTCGGTGGTGGCGCGGAAGGAGGCCCGCACACCGCCCCACGGGTCAGGGCCGGTGCCCAGGTAGGCCAGGTCCAGATCGACGGTCCGGGCCACGCCGTGCAGGGACAGCTCGCCGTGCACGGTCCAGCGGGTCGCCCCGGCCTGGGTGAGGCCCGTGCTGCGGTACGTGATCTTCGGGTGGACGTCCACGTCGAGGAAGTCCGCGGACCGCAGATGGCCATCGCGCATGCCGTTGCCGGTGTCGATCGAGGCGGCCTCGATGACCGCCTCCACGCTCGACGCCAGCGGATCCTCCGCGACCTCGATCCGCCCCCCGAACTCCTTGAACCGCCCGTGCACACTGGTCAGCCCGAGATGCTGGGCCACCGCGCTCACACTGGAGTGCGCCGGGTCGATGGTCCACGGCCCCGGCGGCGGAAGCTCCACGCCCCCGGCGCGGGCCAGCACGAGCGAACCGAGGTCGGCGCCGCCGGAGGCGGTCACGATGGCGGTCGCGGCGACGGGGGCGTAGCCGACTGCGGTGACGATGACGGTGTACGTGCCGGGCGCGAGGGCGTCCGTGGCGACGAGCCCGTCCGGCGTCGCCTCCTGCCGGACCGCCTGCTGCCCGGTCATGTCGGTGACGGTCAGTACGGCGTGCGGGACCGCCCAGCCGTCCTTGGTACGGATCCGGGCCCGCAGGCCGCCTGTCGGGGTGGTGGTCATGGTTGTGCTGCCTCTCCAAGTGCCAAGGCGGTCAGGCGGCGAGGACGGGGAGGAGCACGGCGTCGACGTACCCGCGCAGGAACTCCCGCGTCGGCGGAAGGTTCTCGAGCAGCCCGCGGGCGACGATCGCGCCGACCATCATGTGCAGCACATGGTCGAGCGCGGGGTTGTCCGCCCGGATCTCGCCGCGGTCGACGGCCCGCCGCATGATCCGCCGGAACTCCTCCGACTCCGGTTCGACGATCCGCTCGATGAACACGCGCCGCAGATCGGGGTGGTGGTGCATCGCCATCGCCAGACCGCGCATCAGCGACGAGGTCTCCTCCATGCTGGACTCGTTGTCGTGAGCCAGCAGGGCGTCGAGGTCGCCCCGCAGCGATCCGGTGTCCAGATCCACGGCGCTCGTGGCCTTGGTGTGGCGCATCGCCTCGACGACCAGTTCGACCTTGCCGCCCCACTGGCGGTAGAGCGTCGCCTTGCTGGTGCGGGTACGGGCGGCCACGGCGTCCATGGTGAGGCCGTCGTAGCCGACCTCACCGAGCAGCTCACGCACGGCCGCGTACAGCTCCGCCGCGCGTTCGGCCGTGAACCGACTGCGCCGCGCCGCCGCGACCTCGGTCACTCCCCCCACCTACCCTAGGTGAACGATACTGTTTCGTACGTCTTCGTACTCCTTCGACCTTACCGCGCATGGCTGCAAAACGAAACAGTTTCGTATCTACTTGTCGGGGTGGGAGGAGGAAAGGAAGGCGACCCAGGCGGCGGGGGAGAGGGTGAGCTGGGGGTCGTGTTGGGAGTGGTGCTTGGAGTCGCGGATGTGGACGGTGGTGGGGGTGAGGGCGACTTCGAGGCACTGGCCGCCCTCGCCGTCGCTGTAGCTCGACTTGAACCAGGTCAGCTGCTCTATGGTCATAGCCCTTCCAGCATCTTCTCGATCAGGTCCAGGGACTCGTGCGTGTTCAGCGCCTGCGCCCGGATGATCCCATAGCGTGCAGCGAGGGTGCGTACCTCTTCCCGGTCGGTGATCAGACGTGGATAACCCTGGTTCTCCATGTATGCCACCTGGTCCTTGCCCTTCGGGATGAGCAGGGTGAACGAACCGCCCAGGCTGGGGTGTTCCGTCCGCCCTGTCGGCATCACCTGCACCTGCGCGTTCCGCATGCGCCCGATCCGCAGCAACTGCCGAAGTTGCTCCTCGTGAACCCGGGGACCGCCGATCGGCCGTTCCAGAACCGCCTGTTCCAGCACGAAGGAGAACTCGGGCGGTGGCCACTGCTCGAAGACCCGCTGGCGTGAGAGGCGGTCCGCCACGCGCTTCTCGATGGTCTCCTCGTCCAGCGGCGGATGGCGTTGGGTGAACACGGCCCGGGAGTAGTCCTCGGTCTGCAGCAGTCCGAGCACGCCCATCGTGCTGTAGTCGTACAACGCGACCGCCTCGGCCTCCAGCTTGGCGTACCCCCGATACCACTCGGGATGCCGCGTCCGCGCCCGAGCCATCGCATCCCGCACATCCGGAATCACCTCCCGCAGCAACCCGCCCGCGTCCAGCAACTCGTCCGCCTTCTCCAGGAACTCCGGTTGAGGTGTCCGTACACCCCTCTCCATCGCCGAGATCTGGTCGGGACCGTAGGCCACCAGTTCCCCGAACTCCTTCTGGGTCAGCCCCCGTCGCTCACGCAGCAGCCTGAGCATCTTGCCCAGGGCCGTGAACAACCCCGTCGTCCCATCGGTCTCCGCCGGCGTCTCCGGCCTCCGGTCCTGCACAGCCTCACCCTCCCGCCCGACAACCCGTACTCCGAACGGACCGCACCCGTACAGCTACCCAGCGTCGCCGAGTCGCCCCTGGTCAGGATAGAGACAACCCACCACTCTCAGTGACGTGAACGCCGAAAACTCCACCCCCACCGCCGAACTGGTCCAGCGCCTCAGCGCGACGCCCAGAGGTGCCCGCCTCGCCCGTCACCTCACCGCGCAGCAACTGCACGACTGGGGATTCCCGCACGACAGCGACCTGAACGACACCGCACGGCATGTCGTCGCGGAACTCGCCGCCAACGCCGTCACGCACGGCCGCGTCCCCGGGCGGGACTTCGAGCTGCGGCTGCTGCTCCGGCTCCCGGAGGACACGCTCCGTATCGAGGTGAGCGACGCGCGCGGGGACCGTCAGCTGAGGTTCGCCGCCGCCGACGTGGACGGCGACGGAGGCCGCGGGCTCATCCTCGTCACCCTCCTCGCCACCACCTGGGGCGTCACGCAGCGCACCGTCGGCAAGACCGTCTGGGCCGAACTCGCCCTCAAGGAACCGAAGTCGACGTCCTGCGCCGGCTCTCGACGACCGTGTCCGCGAACGCCCGCGCCGGTGGACTGAGCGCGTCCCAGCGTCGTACGGCCCACCCGACGGCAAGGGGACGCAGGGCGGTGACGGGGATCAGGCGCAGGGCCCCGTCCCCCGGCACCGCGAGCCCCGGCAGCGCGGGGACTACGGCTCGGCCCACCCCCAGCTCGGCCAGCAGCAGTGCCGTGTCCCAGTCGGCGACACTCGTGTCGTATCCGAATCCGATCCCCAACTCGGCGCAAGCGGACTCCAGATGTGCGGCGGACGCCGAGTTCGGGGGAAGGCGGATCAGGCGCACGCCGTCCAGCTCGGCGACGTCGAGGGACGTGCGTCCGGCCCACGCGTCGTCGGCCCGTACCGCCAGCACCCAGGGCAGTTCGACGACCGCCCGCTGCTCGATCCCCCGCACCGGCGGGCCGAGCGTGATCCACGCCAGGTCCAGCGTGCCGTCGGCCAGAGCGTCGAAGCTGCCACGCCCCGAACTGACCGTGCGGAACTCGACGTTGACCTTCGGATAGCGGCGCCGGAACGCCACCACCGCGTCCGACATGAAGTGCCGTACGGTCGTCGCGCCCGTCGCGACACGGACGTAGCCGCTCTCGCCCTCGACGAGGTCCCTCAACTGCCGTACCGCATCGTCCAGTCCGGAGATCCCCTCCGCCGCCGCGGCCTCCAGCACCCGGCCGGCCTGCGTCGGGACGACCCCGCGCGGCTGCCGCTCCAGGAGCGCGACCCCGGTCTCCCGCTCCAGCCGCTTGACGTGCTGGCTCACCGCCGACTGGGTGCACCCCAGGTCACGGGCGACCGCACTGAGGCTCCCGGCCCGGCACACGGCCACGAACACACGAAGGTCGTCGAGGGTCACAACCCCCAAGCTAACACTTGGAGTTGGGCAGAAATCCCAAGGATTGACTCGGTCGAGCACGCGTACGACGATCCTCCGAGGGCCCCACGGGCGGCAACCCGCTCCAGGCGCCGGAGCGGGTGCCGACCCACACGCCGACCCACATGCCGAAGGGACGCCGCCGTGCCCCCGACCGTTCTCACCCCCCGGTACCGCGCCACCGCCCTGATGCGGGACCTGGGCGCCGACCGCCGGCCACACCCCGGAGGCACCCTCCTCGCCCATCTCGACAGGGTGCGCGAACGGCTCGCCGACTGGGGTGCCCGCCCCGCGCTCCAACTCGCGGGGCTCTGTCACGCCGCCTACGGCACCGACGGCTTCCCATCCGCGCTGCTCTCCCTGGACCGGCGGAGCGAACTGGCCGCCGTCATCGGGCCGGAGGCCGAGGAGCTCGTGTATCTCTACGCGAGCTGCGACCGCCGATCCACCTACCCGGACCTGGTGAGGCCGGACGGCCTCTTCCACGACCGCTTCACCGGCCGCACCCACCGCCCGCCCGTCCACCTCCGCCAGGACTTCGCCGAGCTCACCGCCGCCAACGAACTCGACCTCGCCCACCGCAACCGCGACTTTCGCGCCCAGTGGGGCCCCGAACTCCTCGCCCTCTTCAGTCGCTTCCAGCCCCTGCTGACCCAACATGCCTGGCAGGACTGCCTCTCGGTGCTCGGCCCCGGCCGGCACGGCTCTTGACTTCCCAAGACCCCCGCGCCACATTCCGGTCCCCTTGTCCTCGTCCGGTAGGAGGGACCCGACATGTCCACAAGCGCGGACCCCGCACGGCGCAGAGCCCGGCCCACCCGTAGACAGGTGCTCGGTACGACGGCCGGCGCCGGGCTCGCCCTGGCGGTGGGTGCCGGTGGCGCCGAGGCGGCCGATCCGCCCCTCCTCGGCACGTACGACGTCGTCGTCATCGGCTCCGGTGCCGCCGGGATGACCGCCGCCCTCACCGCGGCCAAGCACGGGCTCGCCGTGGTGGTCGTCGAGAAGGCGCCCACCTTCGGCGGCTCGGCCGCCCGTTCCGGGGCCGGGGTGTGGATCCCGAACAACCCCGTGATCCTCGCCGCCGGTGTACCCGACACCCCCGCCAAGGCCGCCGCCTACCTCGCCGCCGTGGTCGGACCGGACGTCCCGGCGGCCCGGCAGCAGGCCTTCCTCGCCCACGGCCCCGACATGATCTCCTTCGTCATGGCCAACAGCCCCCTGCGGTTCCGCTGGATGGAGGGCTACAGCGACTACTACCCCGAGCTGCCCGGCGGCCTCCCCAACGGCCGCTCCGTCGAACCCGACCAGCTCGACGGCAACATCCTCGGCGCCGAACTCGCCCACCTCAACCCGCCCTACATGCAGGTCCCGGCCGGCATGGTCGTCTTCAGCGCCGACTACAAATGGCTCGCCCTCGCCGCCGTCAGCGTCAAGGGCGCCGCCGTCGCCGCCGAATGCCTGGCCCGCGGCACCACGGCCGCCACGCTGGGCCAGAAGCCGCTGACCATGGGCCAGTCCCTGGCCGCCGGGCTGCGCAAGGGCCTGATGGACGCGGGCGTGCCGGTGTGGCTCGGCACACCGCTCACCGACCTGTACGTCGAGAACGGCGCCGTCACGGGCGCGGTCGTGACGAAGAACGGCACCTCCGGCCTCGTACGCGCCCGCCGTGCCGTCGTCGTCGGCTCCGGCGGCTTCGAGCACAACGGCGCCATGCGCGCCCAGTACCAGCGGCAGCCGATCGGGACGGACTGGACGGTCGGCGCGAAGGAGAACACCGGCGACGGCATCCGGGCGGGATCACGGGTCGGCGGCGCGCTCGGCCTGATGGACGACGCCTGGTGGGGGCCCGCCATCCCGCTGCCCGACCAGCCGTACTTCTGCCTCGCCGAGCGCACCCTCCCCGGCGGCCTCCTCGTCAACGCGGCCGGCACGCGCTTCGTCAACGAGGCAGGGCCCTACAGCGACGTCGTCCACACCATGTACCAGCGCAACCCCTCCGACCCCGACATCCCGGCCTGGCTGATCGTCGACCAGAACTACCGCGACCGCTACCTCTTCAAGGACGTCCTCCCCACCTTCGCCTTCCCAGACGACTGGTACAGCTCGGGCGCCGCCCACAAGGCCTGGACCCTCGACGCCCTCGCCGCCTCCGTCGGCGTCCCGGCCGCCGCCCTGCGCGCCACGGTCGACCGCTTCAACTCCCTCGCCGTGAAGGGGACGGACCCGGACTTCCACCGCGGCGACAGCGCCTACGACCACTACTACACGGACCCCTCCGTCCTCCCCGACTCCTGCCTCGCCCCGCTGTGGCTGCCCCCGTACTACGCCTTCCGTATCGTCCCGGGCGACCTGGGCACCAAGGGCGGCCTGGTGACGGACGCCCGGGCACGGGTCCTGCGCGCCGACGGCTCCGCCATCCCCGGCCTGTACGCCGCCGGGAACGCCAGCGCGGCCGTGATGGGTCACAGCTACGCGGGCGCCGGGTCGACGATCGGCCCCGCGATGACGTTCGGCTACATCGCGGCGCTGGACATCGCAGGGGCGCTCTAGGCGGCCGGTGCCGGCTTGCGGGCTATGAGGAAGGCCTGCTGGGACGTCTCGTCGAGGGTGGCGTCCGGCGCCCGTACCGTCTGGGAGAGGAGGGTGAAACCGGCGTCGGTCAACAGCCCGGCCACGGTCTCCGGCCGGCGCCGCTGGAAGGTCAGTGCCACGTCGTGGCCCCACGGGCGGTCGTGGTGGCGGTGCTGGTCTCCCGCCTGGAACGCGACCAGCAGATGACCGCCGGGTGCCAGCACCCGGTGGAACTCGGTGAAGAGGTCGGGCAGCCGGTCCACAGGGGTGTGGATGGACGAGTACCAGGACAACGCGCCCGCCAGCGACCCGTCGGGAAGATCCAGGTCGAGCATCGAGCCCTGCTCGAACCGCAGCCCCGGATTCTCCCGGCGGGCGATCGCCAGCATCGACTCGGACAGGTCGAGCCCGAAGACGTCCAGCCCGAGCCCGGCGAGCCGCCCGGTCGTCCGCCCGGGCCCACACCCCAGGTCGGCCACCGGCCCCTTGCCGTCCACCAGCTCCGCGAACACACCGAGTATCGCCCGCTCCACAGGCCGGCCCACCAGCTCCTCCTCGAACAGGGCGGCGTAGTCCTCGGCGATGGCGTCGTAGAACACCCGCGTATCGATCAGGAACTGGTTCTGGGCGGCCCCGGTGCCGCTCTCGATGTCGGTCATGGTCAAAACCGTAGCGACCCCCACTGACAATCGGCCGGGCCCACGGCTTCCGGCCAAGTCGGCCTATCTGCAATCTGGCGTGTGCATGTTCGACTAAGGTGATCACGCCCTGAGCAGTGGCCAGACCACCACTGAATCGACGGGGCACAACGCGACCGGCTAGGGGACAGCTCCCGTACGCCGAGCCCAACGGGGGGGCCTGTGCATTCGAAACGTGCTGTACCGAAGAGACGACTCGCGTTGTCCCACCGGTCATAGAACAGGTCGCCGAGAGCATCGGGCTCCGACGCGCCCCTGGAGTGCCGCCCGTATCCAGCCCTTGAAGGCTCCAGGGCGCTGACGCACGGCCACCACGCTCATCCCCGTACCCGCGTACCCGCGTACCTGCGTACCCGCGCATCCGCACGAGAGGAACATTTCGTGTCAGACGAACAAGTGCTCAGAGCCCAGAAGTGGGTGAACGCCACCTACAAGGGCGTCGCCGGTTACGTCGCCTGTCCGGAGGACGGGCACACCGGTTGGGGGACCATGTACTCCCTCGTCATGGGCCTCCAGCACGAGTTGGGCGTCAGCCCGGTCGTCGCTTCGTTCGGCCCGGGCACCTACTCCAAGGTCGACGCCCTCGGCGACATCGGCTTCAACTGGGACAAGAACCGCAACATCGTCGCCATCCTCCAGTACGGACTGTGGTGCAAGGGCTACTGGGCCGTCGAGCCGGGCAGCGAGGGCTGGTTCACCGGCGTCACCCGCGACGCCGTGGCCAAGCTCCGCGGCGACATGGGCATCGGCGGCGAAGGCGTGATCAACGCCAAGATAGCCAAGGCCATCCTCAACATGGACGCCTACGTGGTCGTGGCCGGCGGCACCGACGGCATCCGCGCGATCCAGCAGTGGCTCAACGGCCGCTACTGGAACCGCAGCGCCTACTACATCGGGCCGTGCGACGGCATCTACTCGCGCGACGTCCAGAAATCGCTGGTGATCGCCCTCCAGTACGAGCTGGGCATCGCCTCGCCGAACGGCAACTTCGGCCCCGCGACCCAGTCGGGCCTGCAGAGCCACACCCTCGCCCAGGGCGACTCCGGCGTCTTCGTCCAGCTCTTCTCCGCCGCGTGCCTGTTCAACGCGCCGACGTACGACAGCAACGACAACCCGGTCACCACCACCTGGCGGTCCAGCTTCGACTCGGGCCTCGCCGAATGGGTCTCGGTCTTCCAGAAGTTCAACAGGCTTACGGTCAACGGCCAGGGCGACTACCGGACCTGGTCGCAACTCCTTGTCTCGATGGGCGACCCGGATCGCCCGGCGACCGGTTCGGACACCCGGTTCGAGATCACCGCCTCGCGCGCCAAGTGGCTGGCCGGCAACGGCTATCGCTTCGTCGGTCGCTACATCTACGACCCGCCGAACTCCACGCTCGACAAGGAGATCAAGCCGGGCGAGCTCGACACCATCTTCTCCGCCGGCCTGGCGGTGTTCCCGATCTATCAGGACAACGCCCGCCAGCTGTCCGACTTCACGTACACCAACGGCTACCAGCACGGCCTCAACGCACACAAGCACGCCTCCGACTACGGCTTCGACCGGGGCACCACCATCTACTTCGCCGTCGACTACGACGCCACGGGCGAGGAGATCGCGGGGGCGGTCGTGCCGTACTTCCAGGGCGTGCAGGCTGCCCTGGCCAGCCAGGGCAAGAAGTACACGCACGGCGTGTACGGCTCACGCAACGTCTGCACGATCGTCAGCAACAAGACGTTCGCGCGCTTCTCCTTCGTCTCCGGGATGTCCTGGGGCTTCTCCGGCAACCTCGGCTTCCCGATCCCCAGGAACTGGTCCTTCAACCAGATCAAGGAGTTCAAGGTCACCAACGGCACCGACTCCTTCGACCTGGACAACGACGTCGCCTCCGGGCTCGACCGCGGAGTGTCGTCGGTCAACGACAAGGGCGGCCCGGCGGACGGCTTCATCGCGTACATCCAGAAGCTGTACGACCTCGCCGGCGCGTACGGTGCCACCGGCCAGAAGCGCAGCCAGCTGGTCATGGAGTACATCCGCCACTACGCCTACGGCGACCACGGCACGGCCAACAAGCTCGGCTGGTGGTACCTGATCGGGTCGTACGACTCAGGCTTCGTCGACTACTGCGACAACCACGGCATGAGCATCCAGAAATCGTTCACCGACCCGTTCACCGGCTACCAGCTCGGCGCCGAGCACATGATGGCGACGGCCAACGCCCATCTGCTGACGAACCAGCCGGACAACAAGAAGTCCGCGAACGGCGGCGACGTCGGCGGCTGGGCCGGTGACCTGATGACCTTCTGGGCCGACTGGCGCAACTCCGAGCAGCAGTACGCGGACCCGCTGAAGTTCGCCCACGACAAGCTCGGCGTGCCGGGCGTCGCCTCGTCCTTCGGCTTCGACGACCTGATCGAGGACGCGGACGGCTACCTGCTCGCCAGGGCGGTGCTCGGCGGCAAGAACATCGTCGACGCCGTGAAGGACCACTACAACGGCAGTGGTGGCCTGACCCGCTTCAACGCCTATTTCACGGGGCGCTGGGGCAACGCCTCGGACTGCCAGGACTCCGCCCACAACGCCCTCACCGCGCTCGACGGAACCCTGTCGGTCGCCCAGGCGTACCTCATCACCGGCGCGGGGGCGGTGCTCCCGTCCGACTACCAGAACCTGCCGGGCGGCTACGACAAGCTCAGGAACTTCGAGCAGGGCTTCGTCGACGCACTGCTCGCCCGCATGGGAACGGAGAAGCGGAAGCTGTCCGTGTACAAGGAGAACCACGCGCGCTACCTGAAGGCGGTGCGCGCCCGCTGAAGAGGCGGAACACAGCGGAGAGCCAGGCAGAGGCATGAGGGCATGAGGGCATGAGGGCATGAAGACACTAGGACTCCTCGCGGTCATCGTCGTACTCGGCGCGTGGCTGGTGTGGAACGCGTGGAACGTGTTCCGCCTCGTCACCGGCGTACGGGACGGCTCGTGGCGGCGCCCCCTGTGGTGGACACGCCTGTGCTCCGTCGCGCTCTTCGCCGGCTGCGCCGCATGGATCCGGGGCCTGTTCGCCGCCGGCCTGGACGCCCGCAAGACCTGCCTCTTCGTCCACCACGAACGCTACGACGAGGCGTACCGGCAGTCCCACGAGGCCGAGTTCAGCAAGATCTTCCCGCTGCACAACATGTGCAACGCGCACGCGGACCTGGTCCCCGCCTGGATCAACCCGACGATCGTGGTCTGCGGGGTCGTCGCCCTGGCCGCCGCCGCGGTCCTTCTGTGGTCCGTGACCGCGCACGTCACCAGACTTTCCCCACCTGCGAGAAAGGAGCACCAGTCATGACCCTGACTGGTCTGTCACGCCGCCGCTTCATAGGCGCCACATCCTCGGCCGCCGCCACCGCGGCGCTCATCAACGTCGGTGGCGCGGACACGGCTGCGGCCGCCCCGGACAAGGGCGCCGAGCCCCATGCCTGGACGGGAAAGAAGTCCCGCAACGGCTGGCCCGTCCTCGCACAGGCGCCCAGCCACCGCGTCGAGGGCAGCAGTCAGCAGGTGCGTCTGGCGGGGGGCGACGCAGCGGTGATCCTCCTCCACGTCGCCCGCCGCTTCCACTACGAGATCGACTCCCTGCGAGCGGGGGACGTGCACGGCTGGACAGCCCACGCGGATGTGACGCAGCCCTACGAATCGAACTACCTGTCGGGCAGCGCCCTGGCGATCCGCCCGCTCTGCTACCCCGGCGGCTCGAAGGGCAACTTCTACCCGAACGAACTGGTGGTCATCCGCGACATCCTCAGCGAGCTCGACGGCACCGTGGCCTGGGGCGGCGACTTCGAGACACCCAAGGAGTCCCACTTCGAACTCACGCTCCGCCCCGGCCACCCCCGCCTCAAGGGCGTGGCCCGCAAGATCCAGGGCTGGCAGACAGGCCCCGGCGACCACGGCGCGGGCGCCACCGACGCCTTCGACCCACGCCGTCGCAAGGCGGCTCTCGCGTTCGAGCGCCGCATGGCGAGCTGAGCCTGTTCCGCGCATGAAGCGGCGGCGGACCCCGGCTGCTCACGCAGTCCCGGTCCGCGCCGGCGTGGTCGCGGGTGTGCGCGTCACCCGGTGGGCGGCGGCCGGGCGGGTGACCCACGCCGGGCGGGCGGGGGACGGTCCCCGGGGGCAAAGGCAGGAGCCCCGGCGCCTTGCGGCGTGGGGCTCCTTGGGTACTGCTATCTGTTCCGGATCAAAGCACCAGGCTCCGAGACCGAATGATCAGACGGGGGTGACGTTCTCCGCCTGCGGACCCTTCGGGCCCTGGGTCACGTCGAAGGAGACCTGCTGGTTCTCCTCCAGCGAACGGAAGCCGCTCGCGTTGATCGCGGAGTAGTGAACGAAGACGTCGGGGCCGCCGCCTTCCTGGGCGATGAAGCCAAAGCCCTTTTCGGCGTTGAACCACTTCACGGTTCCGGTAGCCATAAGCCCTCCTTGGGCCCAAAGGGTTGCCCTGCTCCAGAACCCTGCAAGCGTGAAAGCAAGTGCCGCACAACTGCATACGTCTGAAAACGACTAGAGCCCGCGGTTACATGCTCCGCAGGCTCTGTACTGCAAGGGAAACCAAACTGCAACTTGCGGCGAGCCTAGCACGCGGGCAGCCGAAAGCAATAGAGGGCAAGATCACGTCACCCGGATGTTTGAATGATCCGAGAGCGGTTGACACCGGGGCCGAAGTCTGGAGCGTACCCCATAGGGTCTAGCCTCGCGATGTGGACAATTCTCGCACCCGGCCGCGCGTCGGCCACATCCAGTTCCTCAACTGCCTGCCCCTGTACTGGGGGCTCGCGAGAACGGGCACGCTCCTCGACTTCGAGCTCACCAAGGACACCCCGGAGAAGCTCAGCGAGCAGCTGGTGCAGGGAGACCTCGACATCGCGCCCATCACCCTCGTCGAGTTCCTGAAGAACGCGGACGACCTGGTCGCCTTCCCCGACATCGCCGTCGGCTGCGACGGCCCGGTCATGTCCTGTGTGATCGTCTCGCAGGTCCCGCTGGACCAGCTGGACGGCCGCCGCGTCGCCCTCGGCTCGACCTCGCGCACCTCCGTGCGCCTGGCGCAGCTCCTCCTGGCCGACCGCTACGGCGTCCAGCCCGACTACTACACGTGCCCGCCCGACCTCAGCCT
This sequence comes from Streptomyces sp. NPDC101152, assembly GCF_044768275.1. Classification (NCBI taxonomy): domain Bacteria; kingdom Bacillati; phylum Actinomycetota; class Actinomycetes; order Kitasatosporales; family Streptomycetaceae; genus Streptomyces; species Streptomyces sp. NPDC101152. Next base: position 100,948 of record NZ_JBIWPO010000002.1, read on the forward strand.
GATGATGCAGGAGGCCGAGGCGGCCGTCCTGATCGGCGACGCGGCCCTGCGCGCCAACCTCCACGACGGCCCGAAGTACGGCCTCGCGGTGCACGACCTCGGTGCGCTCTGGAAAGAGTGGACCGGCCTGCCGTTCGTGTTCGCGGTGTGGGCGGCCCGCCGCGACTACCTGACCCGCGAACCGGTCATCACCCGCCGCGTCCACGAGGCCTTCCTCGCCTCCCGCAACCTCTCCCTGGAGGAGGTCGGCAAGGTGGCCGAGCAGGCGGCACGCTGGGAGGCCTTCGACGAGAAGGTCCTGGAGCGGTACTTCACCACCCTCGACTTCCGCTTCGGCGCACCGCAGCTGGCGGCGGTCGCCGAGTTCGCCCGCCGCGTCGGCCCGACGACGGGTTTCCCGGCGGACGTGAAGGTGGAACTGCTCCAGCCGTAACCTGCATCTGAGCGTTGTGGGGCCCGCGGGGCCCGGCGCCGCACGGGGGAGGGGACGGCCATGCAGCCACTCGGGGTCGACGAGCCCACCGCCGTGGGGCCCTACCGGCTGCTCGGACGGCTAGGCGCCGGCGGCATGGGCCGGGTCTACCTGGGCCGCAGCGCCGGCGGCCGCACGGTCGCGGTCAAGATCGTGCACCCGCACTTCGCCCTCGACGAGGAGTTCCGCGCCCGTTTCCGCCGGGAGGTGCAGGCGGCGCGGAAGGTCGGCGGCGCCTGGACGGCCCCGGTGCTCGACGCCGACCCCGAGGCACCCGTCCCCTGGGTCGCGACGGCGTACGCGGCGGGCCCGTCGCTGGCGGCGGCGGTCGCGGACACCGGCCCGCTGCCCGTCCCCTCGGTACGCGCGCTGGGCGCGGGGCTGGCGGAGGCGCTGGCCGCCGTGCACGACCTGGGACTGGTGCACCGGGACGTGAAGCCGTCCAACGTGCTGCTCACCCTGGACGGCCCCCTGCTGATCGACTTCGGTATCGCGCGGGCCACGGACGGCACGGCGTCCCTCACCTCCACCGGCGTCTCGATCGGCTCGCCCGGCTACATGTCCCCGGAACAGATTCTCGGCAAGGGCGCGACCGGGGCCGCCGACGTCTTCTCCCTCGGGGCGGTCCTGGTGTTCGCGGCGACCGGGCAGCCGCCGTTCCCCGGCGACTCGTCCGCCTCCCTCCTCTACAAGGTCGTCCACGAGCAACCCGAACTCGGTCCCCTGAGCGGCGAGTTGCGGGAGGTCACCCAGGCGTGCCTGGCCAAGGAGCCGAGCGAGCGTCCCACCCCCGCCGAGCTGGCCCGCAGGCTGGCCCCCGAGGGCGCGGCACGCCTGGTCGCGGGCGGGTGGCTGCCGGGCACGCTGGTGGAGCAGGTGAGCCGGAGCGCCGTACGCCTGCTGAACCTCGAGCCGGCGGAGGTGACGGAGGCAGTTGAGGCGGTGGAGGCCGCTTCGGGGCCGGTGGGGTTCAGCAGTCCCTCGGTCGCGGGTGGCGAGTGGCCCGGGCAGCGGACCGTAGGGGAGTTCGGTCCGGCTCCGGCGATGGCGGAGAGCGCGCCGACCGCCGTACCGGAACCCCGGGACGCGCCTCCCGTCGAGCAGCGGCCCGGCAAGGTGTCCGTCTCCGTGGCGGCGACGTCCGTGCCGGGGGAGGGCGGGCGCGGACGGCGGCTGAGCTGCACGGTGGCGCTCGCGGTGGCGGGGGCGCTGGCGGCGGTGACCGTGGGGACGGTGTTCCTGGTCGACCAGTGGCGGAGCGGGGGGAGCGGCGACTACGAGGGCAGCGCGGGCAGCAGGCCCCCGACGGCCTCCGCCACGCCGAGTTCCGCGACGTCGAGTTCCGCCACGCCGAGTTCCGCGACGAGCGACGCCGCGAGCCCGGGTGCCGGTGCCGTGCCCGTCTCCTACCTCGGCACCTGGGAGGGGTCGGCCACGGCGCTCAACGGCACTCTTCCGGTCGGGACCTTCCGGCTGACGGTCCACCATGCGTCCGTGGGACAGGAGTTGGGCCGGCTCCGGCAGACCGACCAGCTCGGCGGCATCTGCACCGACCTGCTGACCGTGAAGACGGTGACGAGGACGGAGCTCGTCGCCACCTCGGTGGGCGCCGCCTCCAACCACGAGGGCTGCAACCCGACCCCGCACACCGTGCGGCTGTCGCGGGTGGGCGCCGACCTGAAGTACGTCTCGGACAGCGAGGCGGAGGGGCACCCCACGGCCCAGATGGCGAAGGTCGGGTAGCGGGCCCCTACAACGGCGTGGTGACCGTGACGTGCTCGCCGGTGCCCAGGTGCAGCATGCCCTTGCCCGGGGTGATCGGGCCGCCGACCATGCTGCGGTTGGTGCGGATGCCGATGAGCTCGCCGGAGCCAGACTCCTGCGGGGAGAGCAGGATGCCGCGGCGGGCCTTCTTCGCGTCGACCTGCCAGCCAGAGAAGCCGTCGCAGATCTCGTCCTCGTCACCGGCGATGACGACCGCGAGCCCCTCCTCGCCGCCGCGCTCCACGATCCGCTTGAACACGTCCTCGGCGTCGCAGTCGTCCAGCACCTCGGCGTCGTCGACCAGGACGACGACCGGGTCCTCCGGCTTGGCCGTGTCGACCAGCTCCGTCAGCTCGTCCTCGTCGACGTCCCGGCCGGTGAAGACCTTCAACACACCTTCCTGCCCGTCCAGTTCACGGAGCGGGGAGGGACGCGGCGCCGCGATCACGAGGCGTACCCCCTTAGCGAGGTAGGAGCGGGCGAAGCTCAACAGCACCGTGGAACGGCCCGACTTGGCGGGACCGCCGACGACGAACGCCGGCACGCCCTGGGCCAGGTCCGGCCCGAACGCGGTGAGTTCGTCGCCGCCGACACCCGCCAGCGCCCACAGCGGGGCGGAGGCCGTCGCCACGTCGCGCATCGCCCACGCGTCCTCGAAGGAGATACGGCTCGGCAGCACGTCCACGCGGAACGGGCGCAGCGAGCGCGGCACCTGGGAGTCCCGGGCGGCCGCCGCCTCGCCGATGGCGAGCAGCGCGGCGTTCTGACCCTGGCCCGTCGTGTCCTCGGACAGCAGCGCGAACTGCGTCTCCGCCGCCGTCTCACTGCGGAAGGCGCGGCCCGGCGGGATCTCCTCGGGCACCTTGCGGGAGTTGATGTCCAGCATCGAGAAGTCGGCCCGATCGGCCAGCCGCAGACCGTACTTGTCCTCGGTGAGGGACGAGATACGGCCCGCCAGCAGCTGCCGGTCACCGGTGATGACGACATGGAGGCCCACGCTCGCACCCTCCCGCATCATCGCCATGATCTGGTCGGTGAGATCACCGTGGTTGTGCTCGCCCAGCGTGGGCAGCCACCCCTCCCACCGGTCAAGGAGCACGACGATGTGCGGCAGCCGCTCCTCCACGGACACGGCCGCCCGCTGCTCACCGATGTCCGCGAACCCGCGGTCGGCGAGCAGCTCCTGACGGCGACTCAGTTCTCCGCTCAGCCGGCTGACCAGCCGCTCCACCCGCTCCAACTGGTTGCGGCTGACGACCGCGCCGCAGTGCGGCAGCCGGGTCAGCGCGTTGAGCGCGCCGTTGCCGCAGTCGATGCCGTAAAGGTGCACGTCCGCACAGGAGTTGGTGCGGGCCAGCGAACCGGCGATGGTGCGCAGCACCTGCGAACGACCGGTGCGCGGGGCACCGGCGACGATGAGGTGCCCGAAGGTCGCGAAGTCGACGGCCACCGCGCGGCGCGCCTGGTCGGCGGGCAGGTCCTCGACGCCGTACGGGGCGGCGGGCAGCGAACCCTGGCCGGCCGGGGTCGGGACGTCGTCCAGCAGCAGCGTGTCGTCCAGGGCGGGCAGCCACGGCGAGTGCTGCGCCGGGATGCCGAGCGCCCGGTTCGCCTCCCGCACCGCGTCCACGAGCACCTTGAGGTCGGTGATCTCGTCGTCCTCGCGCGCCTCGGACTTGGGCTTGGCGAGCGCCGCCCGGCCCAGGTCCTGCCAGGTCAGCGGACCGGCCCAGGGCGCGAGCGTCGCCGGATCGGCGGCCCCGGGGCGGCGCCCACCGACGCGGCCCGACTGGAACGGGATCAGCGAGGCGTGCCCGAGCCGTACGTACGCACGGCCCGGCGTGCTCTTCGCGATGTGCCCGGCGTCGGGCGCGTCGATGACGTCCGTCGACTCCCCGGCGTCCGTCACGCGCAGCGCGATACGGAGGTTGGTGTTGGCGCGGATCTCGGGAGACACGACACCGGAGGGCCGCTGCGTGGCGAGGAGCAGGTGAATGCCGAGGGACCGCCCGCGCTGGGCGATGTTGACGAGACCGGTGACGAAGTCGGGCAGGTCACGCACCATCGAGGCGAACTCGTCGATGACGATGAGAAGCCGGGGCACCGGCGGATGGGACGGATCCCTCCGCACCAGATCCTGGTAGTCCTCGATGTCCTTGGCGTCGGCGGCGGCGAGGATGTGCTCGCGCCGCTTCAGCTCCGCGCCCAACGACTCCAGCGCCCGCTCCACGAGGTGGGCGTCGAGGTCGGTCACCATGCCGACGGTGTGCGGGAGTTTGACGCAGTCCTTGAACGCCGAACCGCCCTTGTAGTCGACCAGGACGAAGGTCATGTTCTCCGGCGTGTTCGCCACCGCCAGCGCGGCGACGATGGTCTGCAGCAGCTCCGACTTACCCGAACCGGTCGTACCGGCGATGAGCCCGTGCGGCCCGTCCCGCCGCAGGTCGATGCCGAACGGGCCGTCGTACGACTCGCCGATGACGGCCATCGTCGACTGACCGCCCATCCGCCACCGCGCGGCGATCGCGTCCCGCGTCGGCGGCTCCAACTGGAGCACGTCGAGCAGTCGGCTGGAGCCGGGCAGCGCCGAGTCCTCGGTCTCCCCGCTGATGTCACGCAGCGGCGACAGAGAACGGGCGAGCCGGGCGCACCAGGCGGCGGAGACGAAGTCGGGCCGTACGTTCTTCTTCCGCAACGCCCCGGTCTGCTCGACGCGCAGCCGCAACTCGGGCGCCCTGGCGGCGAGTTCGTCGGCGCTCTGGGCACTGGGATGCCAGGCCTGGAAGGAGGGGAACCCGCCAACGGCCTGCTGCGCCACGGGAGTCGACTGCTGGGGGGTGTCCGTCTGCCGCGGCTCGGCCACCACGAAGGCCTGGCACTCGCCGGGCAGGAACCGCTCCTCCTCGTCCAGGCAGATCGCGTAGATGGCGACGGCCGGGCCCTCCCGCAGCAGCCGTACGACACCGGGCATGGACCGCAGCCGCCGCGAACCGTCCCACACGACGACGATGTCCGGGTCGGAGAAGGCGGGCCCGTCCGTCTTGCCGCGCCCACCCTGCTGCAGCGCCTTCTGACGGGCGTCCAGCACCTGCGTGAGCTCACCGACACGCGCGCCGACGGTCTCGGAGTCCGTCCCGATCAGGACGTTGACGTCCTGCCCGCCGGCCGGGCGGGCGTGGGGCAGCCAGCGCACCCAGTCCCAGCGCTCACGGGCGTCGTTGTCGGTGAGGACGTAGAACTGCACGTCCATCGGGCTGTGCAGCACGGCGGTCTGGGCGACGGCCCAACGCCCCAGCGCCGGCGCGGAGTCACCGGGACCGGCGACGCCGATGACGCCGAGCTCCCTGAGCGGCAGGGCCACCGGCGCGTCCTCGATGAACCAGCGGACCTTGCGCTTGTGCTCGTCCTGCTCCGGGTCGTCGAGCTCGACCTCCGAGGGCACGCGCCCGGTGCCGAACCGGATGAGGAGATGATCCGCGTCGGTACGTCTGCGCTCCCACAGACGGGTACGAGGTCCCGTCCCGGTCGCGAGCACGGCCGCCGGGTCGGGCACGGCCTGCCGCCGGTCCGTCCGCTCGGCGACCAGCGCGTCCTGGGCGTCCTTCTCGATCCGCGCCTTGTGCTCCTGGTACTCCTTGCGCTGCTTGGCGTGCGACTTCCGGCCGTGCTTCTTGTCCATGAAGTAGTTGCCGAACAGCATGACCGGGCTCATCAGAGCCATGATCAGGTAGTACCAGCGGTGAAACATGAACACGGACACGACGGCCCCGACGAGCGGCAGCAGCGCCATCAGCCACGGCAGCGGCCGGGCCTCGTAGTCACCGGGCGGATTCGGCAACGAGAACGACGTCTGCCGCTCGGCGGGCCGCAGCCGCGGGGGCCGGTTGTAGTCGAGGGCGGCACCGTCGTCGGACCACTTGAGGGCGGCGTTGGGAGGGGAGTAGGGGCCAAGTTCGAGCAGCGTGTTACCGAGGGCGAGTTGGGCCCCGAGTGGCCAGTCGCCGCCGCTCTCGAATACCTCGCCGTCGAGCCGGGGGGTGTCCTCGCTGGTGTGGAGGGCGACCTGGCACGTCCCGTCGATGGCGATGGAGAGGGCGGCGGCGCGGTCCGGAAGCTCCGGGTCGTCGATACGGATGTGAGCGGCCGGCCCGCTCCCGATGTCGTACCGCCCGACCCCGAGCCGATGCACGGCACCGGCACCCGGCCCACCCGCGACCCTCAACTCCACGATGCCGGTGGGTTCGCCGAGGATGCACCCGGCCGGATCGTGCAGGCTGACGACGACGCCGTCGCGGAGGGGGGAGTTGACGACGGTGGCGCCGGGATCGACGGCGTACCCGTCGACGTAGGCGAGCGGAGCCGAACTGGTGGTGCCGCTGCTCCGGTGAGCCCCGATGGGAATGACCCGAGCATCGTCGCCACCCCAGCCGACGTGCCGCGCCAACTCCTCGGCGACGGCGCCCACGGTGGACTCCGGATCGGCGTCGAGCACCACGTCGGCACTGGCACCGCCGAGCGGGTCGACGACGGTCAGACTCAGACGCACGCTTCGTCCCCCCACACACTTCGGGCACACCACACCGCGGGCACACCCCGTACAACACCTGATCGTGGAAGTGACCTTAGCCGGACGGCCTTTGCCGGAAGCAACGGGATGTGCACCGGTTCACGATTCCCTTGCATGAGGCCCCTGTGGCCCCACCGGTCACACCCGTAAGATCTTTGCTCATGCGGACGGCCCAGCCACGGCCACGGCCACGCATCCGCCAACAGCGCCACGGGGGAAGGCCCTGCGGCCACACGAACGGGAGGGGGCCGTCATGGCCAAGGACACGGACCTTACTTATCACGAGATGGAGAAGGTCGCGGGTGACCTGATCAAGGACATGCACGACCTGGAAGACAAGATCAAGAACGTCGAGAAGCGCGTCAGCGCCCTGGTGGAGAACGGCTTCACCACCCAGAAGGCGTCCGGCGCGTACGACGACTCCATCAAGACCTTCACCAAGGGCGCGGCGAAGACCATCCAGGGCCTGCACGGCCTGTCCGACTTCCTGAAGAAGGCCAAGGAAGCGTACGAGCAGCTGGACGAGCAGCTGGCTAAGCAGGCGAAGGGTTAGTCCGGGCCGCCGGATTCGGTCGGCGCTCTGCACGGGTGCGACGAGGCATATGTTGCTTGCCCCGTCGCACCCGCGTTCCAGGTCAGACCGGCACGATGTGAACATCCACCGGATGCATCAAGGCGAGGTACGCCTCGATGTCCCCGGGGTCACTGGTGAAGACCACGGCGCTGCCATGCTTCACGGCGGATAGTGTCACCCAGGCGGCAACCGTGTCCGGCTTCTTCTTGGGGGGAAGCTTCGCCGCCCCCAGGGCCGTACCGAGGCGCCGCCAGTCGAGGACGTGCTGGTGCCCCGCATGGCCGGTTCCGAGGCCCTGGCCTGCGAAATCGTGCAGTCCCTGAGAATCCCGGCCAGGGCGTGCACCACTGCCGGCCGGGGTCGCCACACCTGGGCGAGTACGGGCCACGGGACGACCGCTCGATGAGGAGTTGCCCGAAGCCCCTCATGGAGCGCGACCGCCTTGGCCGTAGACGAGGTTGAGCACGGCCTGGACATTTCGATGTTCCTGCTCCGTCAGGTGCTCGTCCGCCGTGCCGGCCCCCGGGGCGAGGGAAGCCGCCTCCGCCTCCGCGGCCGCGATCAGGGCATCGACTTCCGAGAACTGATCCTCCATGGCCTCGGTCTCAGCCATCTGCCGCGTCGCGGCATGCACGAGATACGCCGAGACATCCATACCCGCCCGCTCGGCGTGCTGCCGGATGCGATCGGCCTGCTCTTCGTCGAGGCTGATACTGATCCTGGTTTTGGCCATGGGGAGAGGGTATGACGCGTATTTGGGCTGTTCAGGTGGGAATGTGTCCTGCCGGCAGCGTGTTCCTGGCGAAGCCGGTCAATTCTGCTGCGCCTCGGCCAGTGGAGACTCGAAACTCGTCAGTTCGGCGATCTGACGGAGAATCGCGCGGTATTCCAAACGTCGCTCCACCGCGGTGGTGCTCAGCATGAGAACTGCCATGCGCCTGCAATCCGGGTGAGGAAGGTAAGCCTGGATCTGTAGCAGGGGGAGCGCAGGGATACCGGATCCAGGCGACGCCGTTCGCACGGTCTCGCCCATGGACGCGGGTCCGCTGGGGAGTTCCAAGTACTCGATGTCGGAATGCTCCTCCGCTGACGCCACGGCCCGTGCGGCGTTGACTGAACGTGGAGACCAGGCGATGTCCCGCCACGACACCGTGAAGAGGGAATGCAGGGCTTGACCGCTTCCTGCCCCCAAGTCGTCGTGGTGTACTCCGAGCGAGCAATGGACCGTGCCCACCTCGCGCAGGGCGCGGAGGAGTTGTTGTCCCGATGCCAACTGGGCGATGAACTGTTGGCGAGCCATCGCGTCGGGAAAGGCCGCCACGAGCGGAGCGATCGCTTCCCTGAGCCGGTCTGCCTCGGCGGATGCGGGGGAGGCGAGCAGGACATCGAGTGGCATCTCGGTGAAACCGCCGGGGACGGCGAACCAGATGCCGGCATAGGGGTCGTTGACGGAATCGTCGATGACGACGCGCGGCTTCATGTCTGTGAGGTCCCGTTGTTGTCGAGGAGGTCACGTTCAGGCGGGGCGTACTCCGGCGCGGCGACCACGTTCGATGTCGTCGTCAGTGGCGCCCCAGTCCGCGAGGGACAGCCCTCCGGTCGCTGGAGTCTGCTGATGCAGGAAACGGAGTCGGCGGGGCATCGAGCCGTCGACGGAGGGCGCAGCGATCACACCGATGAAGCGGGGGTCACCCGCGAGCCACACGACGCCGATCTGGGCCTTGAGCTCCGACGCCGCGCGAGGAGCCATACGCCGATGCCACCAGCCAACCCCCCAGTGCCGGGAGAAGACCAGGGGCAGTTTCTCCTCTGGCCGTGCGGGGTTGGGGAACTCGAACCAGCCGAATTGCCGGCCGACGACATCCGTCCGTTTGGTGAGGCCGTACGACATGTCACGAACGAGCTGCCATGGGTACGCCTGCAGGACTCGCCGCATCCGGAATACCCAAGCGATGATGAAGAGCTGCAGGAAAGCCCTGTGGAAGCTGTATACGAGAAACGGCACAATGAGGATGGTGTATCCAGGGCTCAGGAATACGGTCAGGATTGCCAAAAGGGCGAACACCGACACACTCCAGGCGATGAGGGCAGCTACATTTATTGCCAACTGCCTACCCCACGCTTGCCTGGTGGGAGGGTACTCCCAGGCCGTATGGTGGTCTACGGGGTTCATTTTGTCTCTCTTGTGTGTGGCGTCCGACGCTCAGAATGCGTGTCGTGCAAGGTCGATCAGAGCGCCGCTGTCCAGGATGCTGCGCACTCCGTCGATTCCGGTAGTGCTGTCCTTGACTCCCTCATTGTCCAGGTCATCCACAGCACTGGACACCAGACCGTAACCGGCGGTGGCGACACCAACCGAAGCCGAGGTGATCTCCACGATCTCACCTGCTCGCGCCGCGTCCCTTGCTCCCCGCACTGCCAAGCTCAAAGCGGGATTTCCAAGGCCCGCGATCGTCTTTGCCTGACTCATGGTTTCGCTGCCGAAGGTCGCCACCACCTTTCCGAGAGTGACTGCCTCCTCGCCGGCCTGCAGGGCGCTGACAGCCCCACGAGCGCCCATTCGCACAGCGGCTACGCCCGGAAACATGCCGAGCGCGTCACCGCCGACGCTGACGAAGTTGCCCCAGAAGTCAGAGTCGAACTCGCCTTTGGTGAAGCCATCTTTCAGCGACGCAAACACTTCGGAATCCGACAGTCGCATCGTGAGGGCAGTCGCGCTCAGCGCTGCCGCCGAGAGCAGCAGAACGGCTGCCGCCACGCCTCCTGTCGCGACGAACAGCGCCACCAGGCCGATGACACCCGCCGTGAAACTGAGGATGTCCGGCAGGTTCTCGGTGAACCAATCGCCGAATTCCTCGAGCCAACCGGGCTCGTGCGGTGCCAGCTTCTTCGTGGCGTCGCGAATCTTGCCAGCGCGGTAGCGGGCCTTCTCCTCGTGTTCTTCGGCGAGTTTCTTGGCCCTGCCGATGATTTTGTCGAGCTCGGCCTGGGCATCCGTCACCGCGGCGTTGGCTTGGGTGGGGGTCTTCTGTGCCTTGTCGTGCTGTCCGCCCTTGCCATGGAGATCCGGGTCGTTCTTGGCCGTTGCGGCGCGTCCCTTCGCTGCATCCACGGCGGCCTGAGCGTCCTTGGCTTCCTGCTCGAGCTTTTTGGCCCGGAGTTGGAACTCTTCGAGCTCGCCTTCCCAGCTGTTCAGATGCCGAGCAGCCTTGCGGATGGAGTGTGCGGCGTTCTTCAGGTTGAGCGGGAGAGGGCCACCCTCAAGCTGCTCGCGGAAGGCGACGGCGGCATCGCCCTTCCAGTAACTCCCGTCCATGAGCTTGGTGACGGTCCCATGCGTCTCTTCCAGCACCTTGGCACAGTTGCTGAGCTTCTTGTACAGATCGTTGACCGTGTCGGTGTCACCCGGGGTGGGATTGAAACCCAGATGCGGGTAGTGAGGATTCGGAATGGACGGAGATGACTTCAGTCCCTGTGGCAGACGACCCTCGCGCACTGCAGCGGAGTTGGCGTACGGAGGCTGCTCGAGCCCGGGTGTGTACGTCACTTCTTGACCTTCGCGCCGCCGTGCTTCGACTTCATCAGGGCTTCTTCCAATGCCTGGTCGACCTCTTCATAACTGGCCTTGCTCTGACCAATGATCTTGGCGAGATCCTCGGTCTGCTTACCGATCTCCTCGGCTCCGTACTTCCAGTCGTCCTGGAAGTCCTCGCACGCCGAGTCCAGGTCGTCCGTACCCAGGCCGGTGACCGTCGCATCGTTCAGCGCCTTGCGTAGACCTTTCAAGGAGGCGCTCGATTTGTCCAAAAGCTTCATGAAGTGCGCGAGTTCGCCGCCGTCCACGGCGAGTCGGTCAGCCATGTGCCGGTGCCCTCTCCCCCGCTCAGAGTTCGTTCATCGGGCGATGTTCTACCCCGCTCAACCTTCACCGCCGCGTGTTGTCGGGCTTGACAGTACGCACGCTCACGGGCGTCTTGGTCGCGTCGGCTCCGACACGACTGTGCTGTCGGCCTAGGGAGCGGGACAAGATCATGCAAAGTATGCTCCATGATGAAACCCAAGGAAGGCCAAGTTTTGGCCAGGTATGCAGACCGTACCCTTGGCCTTCTCCGTTTCGTCAGCGCGAACTTACTGGTAAACAGGGGCAATTCGGATTATCCGGACGGGTGTGTGAAGACGATGGTCGGGTGCGAACGGCGGGTCCGATGGCCAGGCCGACGACTCTGCAGCAAGGGGGCGCCTACTGGCGCCCATGACGTTGGTGGGGTTCGTCGGTCGCTGCTGCCGCCCTCAAATTCACACCACGGAGTGAATCCCAATGGTGAAGGCGCTGCGGGCACTCCATCGGCGGGTTGCCATGGCGCTGCCGCTGTGCAGCGGTGCCCCTGCGACCGCTCACACTCCTCGGACGCGCCTGACTGCCACCTGCATGGATCAGGAGGGGGAAATCGGGTTGATCGGCTACTGCCCCTCCTATAGCAATGCCCTGTGATACGCGGCGAAAAGACCGGGCTGCGAGCCCGGCACGAGAGCGACGTCCCCGTTCTCCATTCCGAGCTGTACGACGATGTGGCCACCCGGTCTGGCGCTGACTCTCGTCCCTGGCAGCCCATCCCCCCAGGTTCGGATCACTCACCCTTCACCGTGACCGGACCGTCGGACGAGGCGGCGTGCTTCTCCGTTGTCGAGCTGGAGTCGCAGGAGCTGGCCGGCGAGGCTCTGCTGTGGGGCATCGACACACACAACCGGACGGCGCACATCGGGATTGCCCTGCGCCCCGCATTCCGCGGCCGCGGGCTCAGCGCCGACGTCCTGCACACGCTCTGCGAGTACGGGTTCGCCGTACGCGGACTACAGCGCCTGCAGATCGATACCCTTACGGAGAACGCCCCGATGCTCGCGGCGGCGGCCAGGGTCGGGTTCATACGCGAGGGCACACTGCGGCGCTCCGCCTGGGTGTACGGCGCATACAAAGACGAGGCCATCCTCGGCCTCCTCGCGATCGAATGGACGCCCCGGAGGTGAACAACAGGAGCCCACTATCACCTCACTCTCCTCCACAGGAGGAGGACAGTTGCTGGTGGGCCTTTGAGTGAAAGGGAACCAGCGACCCCTTCGCTACCGCGTGTGTGAGGGAGCCGGATAACCGGCACGTGAGCTCAGTGAAGAACACGAGCAGTGCGACCTGCAGTGGCGCGCGACCGCACCAGCATCCTCTCTTCCACTCTCCGACAACCACACGCTGAGGACAAGACTGCAATTTTTTCGGTCCACCCCAGACACTTATGGGGCGCGGTGACCTGCGCCGCTCTCCAAGGGGGAGGACCTTCATGCCAGAGATCTGTGACCCGCACGGCAGCCTGCACCGCATGCTGTGGATCGGCGGCGCACAGTGGGCCGGGAAGACCACCGTCTCCGAAGTCATTGCTGAGCAACATGGACTGACCGTTTATCACTACGACTACCACGACGCGCGCGGCCACCAGGATCGCCGGATCGCGCGTCGGATCGCGCTGTGCGAGCCGGTGACGGACCCGACCCCGGATCAGGTCTGGTTGGACCGGAGCCCGGAGGAAATGGCCGCCGAGACGCTGGCGGGCTTCCCGATCCGCTTCGAGTGGGCGTTGGACGACCTGCGCGCATTGTTCACCAGTCGGCCGGCGATCGCCGAGGGTTGGGGGCTGCGACCGGAGCTGGTCGCACCGATGGTCGACTCACCGCGGCGGATGGTCGTCCTCGTCCCCACCGAGGAATTCCGGCAACACCAACTGCGCACCCTCCCGCGCGCGGGTGCTCTCCGCGTACCTGTCAGCAACCCGGCCCGCGCCCAGGCCAATCGCATCGCCCGTGACCGTCTGGTCGCTGAGGACGCGGCGCAGAACGCCCGCCGTCTCGGCATCCGTGTCATTGAGGTCGACGGCACGCTCGACGCGGCTGCGGTGGCGGAGGCAGTCACCGAGCAGTTCGCTCCTTACCTGGGCACGTCGACGGGAGCTGCGTAGCCGGTCGACGCCATCGGCACTGCACGCGAGGGGAAAAGCGGCGGGTTGACGAGACTCGGGCACCGCGCCGCGGGGAGTGACACCGGGACCAGAGGCCCCAGCCGCACAATTCCGCTCGACTGCCGTGCCGTTGAGTGTCACCGACCGAGAGCAGTCCAGCCATCCGAGACGCCAATCCGGTGGCGAAAACGACATTGGTTCCCGCACGCAGGCCTTGCAACCTGAAGAGCCTCAGGCATTCCGCTCATCCACGCCGTTACAGGTCTCCCGGCTGTGGTTTGGCCGCTTCTCCAGAGGGTCCCATCAGGATCGAGTGGGTCTCGTGGACGTCCCTCGCCGCCTTCGAGGGAACGCGGACCTCGACCATGACGATGCCGCTCGTGAGACGGGTGAGGAGTGGAGGTTGGGCGTTGGTCGGGAGGTCGGCGAGGAAGCGGGTCAGACGGTCGCGTTGGCCGCTGGAGAGTTCGCTTTCGGGGACGGTACGGACCGTCCCGGCGAGCAGTTGACTCAGACGCTGGGCGCTGTCGGGGTTGCCGGTGAACAGGCGGACCCAGGACTGGTCGGCAAAGGTCAGCCGCACGTCCGCTTCGACCTCGCTGTACGTCATCTGCCGGGCACCGGCGATGGTGTCGCGGGGGTATTCGGCCAGCACGTCGGCCTTGTCCAACGTGCCGGATCGGGTGCCGAGGAAGAGCAGGCGCCGGCTGGTGAGGACGAGGTCGGTGGCGTAGCCCGCGGGGCGGCGGGCGGGGTCGAGTTGCCAGGGGACGGTACGTGCGAGCGTGCCGGGGGCGGCCCACATGACGGGGAAGTCCTGGACCTCGTTCTCCGGCTCCTCCGGCTTGCCGCGCAAGGGTGCGTCGCCGAACGGCGAGCCGGCGGCTCCGCCGATGTTCGCGATGATGTTCGCGATCACCGGTATGCCGACCAGGAAGGCACGGCCGGTACGGCGAGCGACGCGGTCTCCGGTCGTGCGCAGGGAGTAGACCGGCCCCTCGGGCCAGCCGGGCAGTTCGTCTTGGATGTCATTGCGAGCGGGATCTCTGAACCACCGGCACCCTGCGACGGCCGGAGCGAAACCCGTGGAGAACTTGGCGGCGTTGCGGAGGAGTAGATCCTCCTCGTGATCGGGATACCAGTCCACGTGCCGTCAGTCTTCTTCGGCCGAGCCACCCGAGAAGGTGTCGATCACAGGGTCGGCGAATGACAGCGTCCGGAGAATCGACACGATCATGTCGCAGAATTCGTTCCAGTACTCGGTGGATGCGGTGTGGAGAGTAAATATAGCTGTGTAAGGGCCGTTCGGGAACGGAACATGCACCTGAATCTGTCCCGTGAGGAGCTGTTTCTCCTCCTGGTCCGCAGTGAGCTCTGGCGAGATCGTCACCTCGCGCATGGTCACGCAGGAAACCGCCGGGCCGCAGGGCAGGTCCATCCAGCGTGCGTCATGCTGCGGATCGCGGCTCAGAACGGCGAGGATGCCTTGGGCTGCGACGTCCGGCTCGGTCTGGTCGGTCTGCACGGCCGCCGCGGTGAAGGCGCACTGAACCACACCGCCGTCGTCGGTCGAGAAGAGACCCAGAGCCGAATACGAAAGGCCGCTGAGCGCGAGCTGCTCTGCCAAGGCTGCGTAGAACGGCGCCGCCGGGGTCCACAGGGATTCGTCTCCGCGGGAGTAGAGCTCTCTCACGAATGCGTCGGACAGTTCGGCTCGTTCCTGGGACGCGGCTGCCAAGGGCAGAGTGAAGAATCCCTCGGGGACGGTGAACGAGAGCGGAGGTATGTCCTCGTCGACAGTGATGAGAGGCGTGGGCACGGGTATTCGGGTTCCAATCTGGTCAGACGTCGCCTTGCTCGTATGCGACGGGTTCGCCATCGGCGCCCATCAGACAGACGTCGCTCCCGATTCCGTAGTCGGGATCGATCGAGCTGGTCCGCAAGTATTCGGCACGGAGATGGCCGCTCGGCCGACAGGTGATCAAGAGGTCGCCCGGACTGTCCTGGCGCTTGAGGAATTTCGCGACTGTCTGGTGCTGTCCTGGTGTCAGCGCCTCGTCGGTCACCAGTGCCGGAGTGTCGGCTAGGAATCGCGTGACGTCGTCACGGCAGTTCGTGTTCCACCCCGCGAGACGGCTCCAGGATCCGTCGGTGAACACGATCTTGAAATCCACGGCGCTTTGGCTGAACTTCATCCGCTGTGCCGTAGCGATGTTGACCCGAGGGATCTCCCACAGCACCTCGTCGTGAGGTAGGTCCTTGGCGTCGAGAAGGCCAAGGACCAATGCTCGCCGATCAGTTACCACAAGGTGCGTCCGATCGAGGTCCGAACGGCGTCCGGGATCGAGCTGCCAGGGGAGGGTGCGCGCCAGCGTTCCGGGTGCGGCCCATAGGACGGGGAAGTCCTCGACCTCGTTCTCCGGCTCCTCCGGTTGTCCGAGACTGGCCACCGTACCCGTACTGCCCGAACCGGCCAGTGATTCCAGCACGCCGAGGGTCGCCACGAGCAGGAAACGTGCACCGAATTTTCTTCCTTCGCGTAGGCGGCCTTCCGTTTTGGTACGCGGGGTGTATCGGGGGCCCTCGGGCCAGCCAGGTAGCTCGTCCTGGATGTCACGTCGATCGGTGTCACGGAACCAGCGCATGCCGGCTACGGGAGTGGCGACACCTGTGGCGAAGCTCACTCCGCAGCGAGCAAGCAGGGTCTCGTCAGGGTCAGGCTGCCATGTCGTCATGTTCGCGCCTCAATGTGCGGTTGCGGACTGATGAAGACTGTCCCCCGGATTGGTCGAGTCGCCGCTGTGCAGGCCGATGCTGATTCCCTTGGGAAGGACCTTGCCCGCGACGTCGATGCCTCTGCCCAGTTTGCTCAACGGATCGACGGTGAACTTTTCACCCAGAAGGGCGGCTCCCTTGGTGCCCAGCCACTGGCCCTGGTGATATCCGGCCTCGGCGAGTCCGGCGAGCCGGTTCATCGCTCCGCTCTCGTGGCTCAGGAGGCCGAGGTTCTTGCCGGTGCCGCCCAGGACGATCTTTCTGCCCAGGAGGCCGATACCGCCCTCGACGGATTTCGCCATGTCGCCGGTGGCGATCACATTGAAGGCCTTCCCGATACGGGATACCTCGAAGCCCTTGCCGAATTCTGCGATTCGGGCGCCCGCGGCTGCCTCGCTGGCCACCTTCGCACCCTTTCCGAAGAGGCCGATGCCGGGCAGGAGCCCGAGGGCATCCGTTCCCATTGTCATCCAGCTGACGTCCGCGCCACCCGCCATCGCAACGCTGTGCGCGACGAGGGCCAGACCGCTCGTGAGTACTGCCGCGGCACCGAATATGGCTCCGAGCGGCTCGAAGGGCAGAGTAATGATGGCCAGTACGCCGAGAACCGTGGTGATGTCGCTGAGGATGTCGCCGATCTCTTTGATCAAGTCGGCGTGGTCCTCGATCCAGGTACCGGTGGCATCCCAGGCGCTCGCAATCCCGTGACCGAGCTTGTCCCAGAATCCGGGTTCGGCGGGCGCGATGTCGCCGGCCTTGTCCAGTTCCTTGCTTATCTGCCGGGCGGCATGGCGGTACTCGTCCTCGAGTTCGTGGACTTTCTGGATGACGCCGTCGACGGCGCTGGAGGCCTTGGCCAGGTCGTCGCTGCCTTTGCCGTCGGCTTTGGCTTGGGCCTTGGACTTGGCGTCGAGTTTTTCGCCGGCGGTCTTCTCGAGCCTGTCGGCCCGGTCCTGGAAGTCCTGGAGTTCGTTGGCCCAGCGGTGCAGTGCGCGGGAGGCCTTGTCGAAGGAGTCGTGGCTCTTGCGTATGAGAGGGGTGACGTCCTTGCCTATGTACTCGGAGAACGCGAGGGCAGTCTTGCCCTTCCAGGCACCGCACTCGATGCGCTCCAACTCACCCAGCGCTGTGCCGAGTTCTCCTGCCAGCTTGCCGATCTGTTTGGCAAGGTCCCGGGTGTCCTCCACGTTTCCCGGTGTGGGGTCCCAGCCTATGTGGGGGAATGCAGGCCGCTGCCCTGCCACGTCACTTGCCCTTCTTCTGTGGGGCCTTGAGGGATTCGGCCAGGTCCAGGTCGAGTTTGCCGAAGCTCTCCCCGATCTTGTTGATCATCTTGACGGCGCCCTGGGTGTGCTTGCCGAGTTGCTTGATGCCGTAGGCCCAGTCGTCGGCGAAGCCGTGGACGTCGTCCACGAGGTTGCTCTCGCCGACGGCCGAGGCGTCCGTGTTCTTGAGCGTGCGGCGGGTGGCTTCCATGCGGTCGCTTATGGAGGAGAACGTCTTCTTCAGATCCTCGAAGACGGTGTCTTCGAGACGCAGGTCACTCATATCCCACTCGATTTCTTCCAGCGCACGACCAAGTGCTTTCCTACGTACGGCATTTGGTGGCCCCCCTCGCGGAGATGATCTGGGACGTTTGCCATACCCCGTCCGAGTTTTTGTCCAGGCTAGTTTCGTAGAGGACGTAGCTGTTCTTGGTGACCGGCGTCCTCGCGATCTTGTTTGTTTTCTTGTCTTTGCTGAAACCCTTGCTCTCGTCGGCGCAGAACGAGAGGGTGGCCGCTGTCTTGCTCGTCAAGGTCACGGTGCGGTCGTAATAGCGAGCCACGCCCGTGAGCGTGGCTCCCGCCTGCTCGAACCCGGCGACCCAGGACTGTGCGGCCTCAAGTGCCTTGCCTGTGTTGTAGAAGGCGATGCCCCGGCCTTGGGGATCCGTACCCGTGATAGCGGCATCCACAGCCCGCATACGCTCCGCGTTGTCAGCCAACACGGCGTCCTTCGTGGAATTCCCCGTCCTCGTATCCACGAAGACCAGGGTCAGGTCGGAAGGCAATACAATCTTTGGCCTGCCGGCCTTGCCGGACGCTGAAACGCTGGGTGAGGCCGCCGTCGGCCTCGTTGTGTCCGCTCCCACGATCCTGCCGTCGCTTCCGGAGCTGTCCTTTCCGCCTCCGCAGGCTGTCAGCAGCAGCGTTGCAGTCGCGGTGAGTACGGCGGCAGAGGGCGCAGCGCGGCGCTTCACAGTTGGCTCCCCGTAGGTCTGAAGTTCCTTCAAGAGCACAAACGCTATCGGTGAGGCTCTGGCTTTCGCCAGAGCGAACATCAATGCAAATGTGCCCAATTGGGATTTTCTGGTCTCGTGTGAGTGTTTGATGTTTCCGGATGGTGCTCAGGCGAGTGGAGGCCGGGGACCTCGCCGCATGGGGAACCCGGGCCGTTGTTCTTTCTCCGACTGGCGAACAGCCCAGAGCTTCGGGGGGCGCCCATGGTTCATCAGCGGTTGACTGCTTGGATCTCCTGCACGATGACGGCCTGGGTGGCGCCGAAAGTGCCGTCGGGGAGGTCGTCGCCGGTGCCGCCGGAGCCGGTCCAGTGGATCTTCCAGGTGATGGTGGCCTTGAGCGGATAGGAGCCGTTCCCGGAAGAACGGAGGTATTTCACGCCGCATGGCGGGGTCTCGTCCGCCTTGCCCTTGGCGTACGGCTCCCCGATCTGGCCCTTCTTGATGGTGCAGACGCCGGAGGCTGGGTACGTTTCGGCGTCTGATGTGCCCGGGTCGATCTTGAGAGATACCGGCTCAGCGGTCGTTGTCGCGGAGATCCCCAGGACCGGCACGGAGGCGGTGACGGAGACCGGCTTGAAGTCGGCAGCGTCAAGCCAGGCCCAAGTGGGGAGGTTGACCTTGGTCGTGCCGGCCGGCGCTAGGGTCACTTTGGTGCTGGGGACGCGGACCTCGTTGTAGGCGAGTTCGGCGAGGACCTTCGGGGTGACCGCTTGGGGGACGTCGGCCGGAGGACTGGTGTCGGCGTCCACCCAGAAGATGGGCTTGGTGCAGTCGAGGGCGGCCGGGTCTCCTTCGCGGCCCGGCGTGACGTAGAAGTCCCACCAGTAGCCCTTACCAGTTTTGTCCTTGTTGAAGTCCTTGTACGGGTGGCCGTTGACGTAGCGGTCACGCTGCTGGGCGTCCCACTCGTAACCGGTGGAATCAACTGCCCAGATCGGCTCCAGATATGCCTTGAGCTGCGCTGGGGTGTACTTCGGCGCGTAGTAGCACGCCGGTGGTGTCCAGGTCGTCGTGGAGGTGACCGGGCCGACAGACTGGCCGGAGCCGTTGTTGGAGCGGTCGTAGACGACGACTCCCGCAGTTGCGGAGATGTTGCCCCTGCCGTCCGAGTTGCCAGATGTATCGGGGGGCTGCTGGGCGCCCTGTCCCTGACCTGGCCCATATGCTGAGGCCGTCCCTGGCAGCCCCAGTCCACACAAGGTCACGAACACGCTGAGTGTCAGGATGCGCCTCCGACCGGTCACCCGGCGCATGACTTGTCTCCTCGCTTCGAAATCAGAGCGCTGGTCTGCCACACACCCTGCTTGCTCTTCTGGAGGCGGGTGTTGTACAGCACGTACGGGCTCTCACCCGAAGGGGTCTTGTCGACCTTGTTGGTCTTGCGGTTCTTGTTGAAACCCCTGCTCTCGTCGGAGCAGTAGGCGACGGAGGCCGTGCTACTGCCGCTGAGCGTCACCTTCGGCGCGTAGTAACGGGTCGTGCCGGTGAAGGAGAGATTGGCCTTCACATATGCCTGCACCCAGGCCACCGCATCGGTCAATGCCTTGTCCCGGTAGTAGAACGGGAGGCCGGGCGCCCCCGCGTCGCCGCGCAGGATGGCGTCGTTCGTCGCGTCGATGCGTCGGGCAGTGTCGGCCAGAACCGTGTCCTCGGTCGTATCGCCGGTCTTCCAGTCCTCGTACTTGTCCCTTACGTCCGAGGGCAGCTTGATCTGCGGACGGCCTGGCACGGTGGAGGCTGGCCCACTCGGCGAAGCCGCCGTCGGGCTCCCGGTGTCAGCCCCCGCGATCTTGTCGTTGGCCTTGGAGTTACTGCCCCCGCCCCCGCAGGCCGTCAGCAGCAGGGCTGCGGCTGCGGTGAGCGCGGCGGCAGCGGGCAAAGTGCGGCGCTTCACTGTGGTGGACTCCCCGTGAGACTGAAGTACGTCAAGGGCACAAACGGTATCGGTGGGGTTCCTGGTTTCGCCAGAGCGAACTTCCCTGCGAACTTGGGTAATTGGGGGCGTAACGGTCGGGCTGGGGTGTCTGCCGTGTCCTGATCGTGCTCCAACGGGCGGCGGCTCCGGACCTGTGGAAGTGAGGTCTCCGGAGCCGCCGTTGGTGGGAGTTCCGTTTCGCTATCGCGGCCCGCCGCACCTCGCGCAGGCGCAGGGCGGGTACGCCGACGTGCGCGGCACTGGTTCGGCGCGGCCGCCGGCGACGACCTCCAGCTTGCCGCTGTCGGCCGTCACGGTGCCGCATGCGTCGATTTTGTAGACGCGGATGGTGAGGCGGGAGCGGCGGTGGGCGGATTCCAGGAGTTCGAGCGCGTCGCGTGGGGGCGGGTAGTGGGTGGCGCACTCCGGGCACGCGTACACGTTGAAGCCGGGGCCCGTGGCGGCGTGGACCTCGTGGACCAGGACCGGCTCGTCCGTGATGCGCTCGCAGCGGGTGCACATCCGCGTCGCGGGGCGGGTCACCGGGTGGCCGCCGGAACGCGGACACCGTGGATGCGCTTCGGGCCTACGTCGATGCCGAGCGTCGCGAGACCGGCGGCCCGACGGCGTTCGCGTTGGCGGCGATGTTCGGCCTGGTCCAGGACGTACGGGCGGACGAGACGAGACGCGTTGCCGTCCAGGAATTCGGTGAAGCGGGGAGGCGGTGCGAGTGGGGCGAGTCGTAGCGGTGGGAGAGCGCCGAGGCGGTGACGGCCGCGTGGGCGTGGGGTGCAGAGAGTCAGCATCCAGGCGAGGGTGCGGACGATAAGGTCCAGCATGTCGACGCTCCTTCGTAGCGTGGGCCATGCCCCGGGACGGCTTGCCTCCGTCGCCGGGGTCTTTCGGTAACAAGCACGCTACAGGGTGCAGCTGGGAGGTGTATAGCGGTTAGCCGCACTCCACTGAGACGGGGCGCTCAGTGCTGTCGTACGTTGTTCGATATGACGGCGGAATCAGGGCAGTCGCCAATCGACCCACGCAAGATCGCGTACGTCTACATGCAGGTGGCCGATCACATCGCTGGACGCATTGCCAAGGGTGAGCTTCGGCCTGGGGCCCGCCTCCCAGGGGAACGCGATCTCGCGGCGGAGTACGGGGTCGCGCATCTGACGGCGCGTCGTGCCACGCGTGAGCTCCGCGAGCGCGGCCTGGTCGTAACTCTTCCCGCGAAGGGGACCTTTGTCGCCTATCCCACGGCGGACGACAGCCAGGACTAGCGTCACCGCGTCAGCGGTCTGTGAACGCGATCATGGAGTCGCAGCCTTCGACGTTCCCTCGGCTTCTGTCCAATAGTCGACGCCTGGGTGACGGCCTCGGCGCATATCGTGGCGCGGGTGAGCGATGCCAGCGGAGCCGGGGTCGAGATAGCCGCCGATGTGCCACGACAGGTTCCGCTCCGGCGCAACACGGGCTTCCGGATGCTGTGGATCGGCCAGTTGTTGTCCGATACCGGCACACAGATCAGCGGGATCGCCTACCCGCTGCTCATCCTGGTCCTGACCCACTCCGTGGTGCTCGCCGGTGTGGTGGGTACGGTGCGGGCCATCGCGGTGCTCTGCCTGCAACTGCCCGCCGGGGCGCTGTCGGACCGGTTCGACCGGCGGCTGACGATGGTCATCTGTGACGTCGTGCGCGCTGTCATGTTGGCGCTGCTCGGCACCCTGATCATGCTGGATCTCGCGTCCTGGCCGGTGGTGTTGGCCGTGAGCCTGGTCGAGGGGGCTGCCGGGGCCGTCTTCGACCCGTCCGCCGCCGCCGCGCTGCCGGGAATCGTGGCGGACGGGCAGCTCGAGCAGGCGTGGGCGGCCACCGAAGCCCGGACGTACGGGGCGAGCCTGGCCGGGCCGGCGCTCGGTGGTGTGCTGTTCGGGGTGGGTCGGGCCGTCCCGTTCCTGGCCGACGCCGTCTCCTACGTGGTTTCGTTCTGCACGGTGAGCCGGATCCGGGGGCGGTTCCGACCGGAGAACGCGGGTGAGCGCAAGGCGTTGTGGCGCGAGGTGACCGATGGGCTGCGGGTCGTCTGGCGGGTGCCGATTCTGCGCGCGGCGGTGATCCAGACACCTCTGCTGAACTTCGCCTTCACCGGCGTGATCTTCAGCGTCACCGTCGCGATGCGACAGCACGGGACCTCCACCGCGGTGATCGGCCTGGTGCAGGCAGCCATCGCGGGCGGCGGGCTGCTCGGCGCCGTGGTCGCACCCCGCCTGCAACGGCGCATGCGCCTCGCAACCCTGGTCACCACGATCGCCCTCGCAGGGGCCCTGCTCTTCGGGGTTGCGGCCCTGCTCATCCCGTCACCCCTGCTGGCGGCGCCGGTCGCCCTGGCGCTGCTGCTCGCGCCGGCCGCGAACGCCGCGCTGATTGCCGTGGTGCTTCGCAGCGCGCCGGAGGACATGCGTGGCCGGGTCATCAGCACCGTGGTGATGGCGGCCACCGCTCTCGCCACGCTGGCACCACTGATCGCCGGCCTGATCATCCAGCACGCGTCCGGCGCCTGGGCGGTAGGCGCCTTCGCCGCCACGACCGCCGTCGCGGCCGTGCTGTCCCTGACCCTGCCGGGCTTTCGGCACGCGGAGTCCCCGGCGGCCCCAGCGGGCTGAGTGGCTGAACGAACAGGACGCGCGGGGCGGTGCCGAGCTTTCGGGCAAACGCGCTGGAAAGAAGCAGAGGCTGGTCGCTCGC
Source organism: Streptomyces sp. NPDC101152 (assembly GCF_044768275.1). Classification (NCBI taxonomy): domain Bacteria; kingdom Bacillati; phylum Actinomycetota; class Actinomycetes; order Kitasatosporales; family Streptomycetaceae; genus Streptomyces; species Streptomyces sp. NPDC101152. The sequence continues at coordinate 124,043 of NZ_JBIWPO010000002.1, forward strand.
CTGAGTCGGCGTCCCCGCCGACTCAGGCGGCGTGACCCTCGAAACGGAACTCAGGGCTGGTGCGCGGGTCGATGTGGGCGCCGGCTTCCAAGGCGGTGGCCAGGTGCTCGATCAGTTCCAACGTCGGGTCCACGCCGCTCTCCTCGATGGCCTCGATGTCCTCTTCGGACAGGCCGGCGCGGCGGGCCAGTTCCGCGATGCTCCAGCCGAGGGCAGACCGGCGGTCGTGGACTGCCTGGGCGAAGTCCATGCGGCGGCCCGCAGCACGGTACGCAGGGTCCTCGCGGTGCTTGGCCGGGACCTTCCAGCTGGTGTGGTATCCGCTGCTCATCGGGCCTCCTCCTCCCTACCGTAGACGTCGTGCTCACCGGCTGGCGGGTGCTCGGCCTCGCACAGCTTCCTTGCTCGGTGCGCTCTCAGGATTTCGTCGGTCTCGCGCATCTTCGACTTCCCCCGCAGTCCTGGACCAGGGCCTCCACGTCTGCCCTCCGTCACAGGTCGAGAGACCTGAACTCAGGTACCGAATTGTCGGGCAACCGGACCACGTTCGATTCGAGGTGCCCCGTCAGAATTCCGTACATGAAGTCGATGCAGGACATCTGGTGGTGTTCCCAGCGGAGTGCGTCCGAAGTGATCGCCATGACGGGCCAGGTTTCGGGATCCTGGTCCGGCCGCACGAGCCAGGTCAGATGATCACCGTCGTCGGTGTCGGCCCAGATGACGAGTTCGTTCTCGGACCCCTCGAAGATTTCCTCGGGAGCATCCGGCTCGCCGTCCCACAGGTCCTCCATGGCGCCTGTGAATTCCTCGTTGTTGGTGACGATGCCGAAGTCCTCGACGCCTCGTCGAGGGGTGAACAGGCGGATGTGGTTGCCGAACCTTCCGCAGCCGTAGCGCTCCACGAGCAGTTTGTACGTCGAGGGGAGCGGCGAGCCCAGAGCCTGTTCGGTCCGGGGCCAGTCCGGATGTTCGACGGCGGCCGGGGGAGGGGCGATTTCCATCAAGTCGGCCAAGGGGTACCTTTCCCACACGCGACGCGACTGAAGGGTGAGCCGGGCCCCCTCAGCCCCCATCCGCCGGGTAGCTCGTGAAGCTCGGTTCGTCGATGTCCGGGGTGATGATGTCGGACTCGATGTCTCCCGTGAGGAGCCCCAGGAGGACCGCCGTGGCCGGCGCGTCGTGGTGTTCCCAGGCCTCGGCGATGTCGCGCGAGACGAGCAGGGTGCGCCAGGCGGTGGGGGGCTGGTCGGGGTGGGCCAGCCAGTTGAGGGTGTCGCCGTCGATCGTCTTTGCCCAGGCGATCAGTTCATAGCCGAGGTCGGCGCTGAACTCCTCCGGCTGTTCGTCTTCCTCCTCCCAGATCTCCGCCGCGAAATCGCTGCGTCCGTCGTTGAACGAGACGATGTCGTAGGCCTTGCGTACGTCGGCCGGCACGAGCAGTTCGATGTAGCCGCAGAAGGACCCGGATCCGTAGGCGCCGACGAGAGCCTTGTAGTCGGCCGGGAGTTCGCGGTGCAGGGCGGCCTCGACCGGTGCCCAGTCGGCGGATGGCGGTTGGGGCGGGGGTGGCGCAAGTCGGATGAGACGTTCAAGCGTCGCGTTCATTCTTCTCCGCTGTCCGATACTTCCAGTACTTCGAGTACTTCGAGGGTTCCGAGTCTTTGCTATATGCAGCTGTCGGCTGCGTTGGGAATGACGATGCGGTTGGTGTGTTTGTCCGGGTCCTTTCGCAGCGCCCGTCTGGTCTTCGCGTCCGCATGGTAGGGCGTGAACTTGAACCCCTTCTCGCTGGTCGCCTCGATGGCGATGCTGTGCGGTCTGGTGTCGGTCGGCTTGTGGTAGAGCGGCGTCACCTTGTACGTGACGACGTGGCCGTCCTGGACCGCCTTGGCCACCTGGCGTTCGTAGAAGTACATGACGGGCGCGTTCGCGCGGGCATGTACGGCCATGAAGTTCTCGACGTCCTTGTTGGAGCCGCCGAGTGACGCGGCGAGCAGGTGGGTGCGTTCCAGTCCGATCCCGTCCTGCCAGCCCGGAATCCTGCTGCCGGCGAGTTGCGGTCCCGTGATCTGCCCGAGCATGTCCTGGTGGATCTCCGCGACGACGCCTTCGGGCCGCCCCTTGTGGCCCGTGGTGTGGGTGACGCGCCCGCCCCACGTGGGGTCGACGGGGTTGCCGTCGTCGGTCCACCCCGGAAGCTTGCGGTACTGGGTCCCGAGCCCGAGCGGATCTGCCTGGGCCGTCGGATTCGGTACATAAGCGCTCGGGTTCGGCGCCGGTTCCAGACCCAGGGGGTCCGGGGTCGTGTAGCGCGCCGTCGACGGGTCGTAGTGGCGGAAGAAGTTGTAGTGCCAGCCCGTCTCCGGGTCCGCGTACTGGCCCGGGAAGCGGAGCGGGCAGTCGGCCGTGGCGGTGGGGCCGCCGGGTAGGGGCTCGCCCCAGAGGGTCGTACGGTGCTGCCAGGCGATGGCGCCGTCGGGGGAGACCAGTTCCGTCGCAGTGCCCACCGGGTCGGTGAGGACCGCGTGGAAGTCGGTGCCGGCGGTGAGCTGGGCCAGGGGCACGCAGGTCTCGGGCAGGTACTCGAAGGTGACCGAGCGGCCGGTCCCGTCCGTCTGTTCCGCGAGCGTCGTGTTGAACCAGGTGAAGGTGAGCCGCTGCACCACCTCGCCCGACGCGTCGAGCCGGTGCTTGGCGACACGGCGGCCCGCCGGGTCGTAGGTGTAGCGCCAGACCGTTCCGTCCGGGGTGATCGTCTCCGTGAGTTGGTCCTGGGCGTTCCAGCGGTAGTGGTGGACGCGGCGGCCGCCGGAGAGCAGGCGGGTGGTCGCGCGGATCACCCGGCCGTGGGCGTCGTAGCGGTAGCGGGTGCGGCCGGAGCGGGTGAGGACCGTGCCGGTGAAGGTGCGGGCAGCGTCGTCCGGGGTCTCGGTGAGCGGGGTCTCGGCGTGCGTGAGGTTGCCGAGGGCGTCGTAGGCGTACCGCTCGCTCCAGTCGCGGGCCGTGACGGCGGCTACGCGCCCCGAGGCGGTGAGGTTCAGACGGCGTGCGCCCGCGGTCAGGTCGTCGATCTCCGTGAGGAAGTCGTCGGCCCGGTAGGTGTAGCCGCGGAACTGCAGGGGCTGTTCGGTTCCCTCCCGGGTCAGGTGCTGTGCGGTGAGGCGGTTCGTGCCGTCCCAGGTCTGGTGCAGGCGCAGGCCCCGGCCCAGTTCTCTGCTCGTCTCCCGGCCCAGGGCGTCGAAGCCGAACGCGATGCGGTGGCCGGCCATGTCGAAGGCGGTGGGCAGGCCCGTCTCGTCGTAGGAGAAGGCCGAGACCGTGCCGGCGGGCGTGGTACGGCGCACCGGGTGCCCCATCGCGTCGTACTCCACCCGCACCGTGCGCCCGTCCACCGTCTCCGACAGCAGGCGGCCCACCGGGTCGTACGCGCGCCGCAGCTCGGACGTGTCGTTGCGGGCGCGGACCAGGTTTCCCGCGATGTCGTACTCGTACGTCGTGACCTCGTCGTCCGCGGTCGACGAGGTGAGGCGGCCCAGGGCGTCCCGGGTGAAGGTCAGGGTGTCGCCGGCCGTGTTGACGCGGGAGACGATCCGGCCCGCCGCGTCGTACGTGTAGCGGATCGTGCGGCCGTCGAAGTCCGTCTCCTCCAGGAGCCGGCCCGCCGGGTCGTAGGTGTACGTCCATGCGTCGCCCGCCGGGTTCACCACCCGCACCAGGCGGCGTTCCGTGTCGTGCTCGAAGGCGTACGACGCGCCCTCCGCGTCCGTTGTGCCGGTCAGCAGGTCGAACTGACCCGGGGACTGCGCGACCCTGCGGCCGCCCGGATCCGTGTGGGCGACCGGGTGGCACTCGGCGTCGAACTCCCAGGACTCGCGCCGCCCGTCGGAGCGCTCCAGCCACGACACCAGGCCCTCCACCGTCCAGCCGACGTGGATGGTGTTGCCCAGGGCGTCCGTGGCCTCGGCGATGCGGCCGAAGGCGTCGCGTACGGCGGTCGTGGTGGCCCCGCGGGCATCGGTCACCGACACCAGCAGACCGGCCGCGTCCGTCGCGCAGTGCTGGACCGCGCCGAGCGGGGTGGTCACCGTCTCGAGGTCGCCGTGCGCGTCGTAGGTGTACGACGTCCGGGCGCCCAGCGGGTCCACGGTCGCGAGGAGGTTGCCGCGCTCGTCGTACTCGCTGCGCCAGACGGCGCCCGAGGCCTCGGTCAACTCGACCGGCAGACCGAGGGAGTTGTACGTGACGCCGGTGACCGCGCCGGTCGGGTCCTCGACGGACGCGACGCTGCCGTGGGCGTCGTAGGTGTAGCGGGTGGTGTGGCCGAGGGGGTCGGTGACGGCGACGAGGTGCTGGTTGGCGGCGTCCCACTCCTGGTACGTGGTGTTGCCGAGCGGGTCCGTCTCCTGGACCAGGCGGTAGGCCTCGTTGTGGACGCAGGTCGTGGTGTGGCCGAGGGAGTCGGTGTAGAGGGTGGTGCGGCCGTCCTCCGAGTAGGCGAAGGTCGAGGACATCAGGCCGTTGTCGGCGCCGGTGCGGATCACGCGGCCGGCCGCGTCGTACTCGTAGGCGAAGCGGTTGCCGTTGCGGTCCGTCCAGGACGTCATGCGGTGTTCGGCGTCGTAGGTGTGCCGGAGCGGGACGCCGGAGGAGTTGACCACCTCGGTGAGGTCGCCGTGGTCGTCGTAGCCGTAACGGGCGAGGAGGGTCTTGGTGCCGGGGCCCTCGGTGTCGAGGAGGCGGTAGCCGGTGATGCGAGGGAGGGTGGGGTGGTGGTCGACGGCTATGCGGTAGCCGCCGTGGTGGGTGATGAGGGAGGGGAGGGCGCGTTCGTCGTCGTACTCGACGGTGATCGCGCGGCTGTTGCGGTCCTCGATGCGGACCAGGCGCAGCACGATCGCCCCGGCACGCTCGGGGTGCGGGCGGGCCTGGTCGAAGGTGAGGATCGTGCCGGAATTGCCGATGAGCATCGGGGTGTTGGGCTCGCCGCTCCAGGTGAGGGGGAGGCGGGGGCCGGTCACGGGGTAGGTGGGGCCCTCGGCGGTGGGCGCCGGATAGGCGAGCAGCATGCCGTCCGAGGAGACGAACTCCACGCCGTCCGCGTCGAGTTCGAGGCGCTGGTCGAGGAGCGAGGCCCAGGAGGGGCCGAAGAGGACGCCGCGCCGGTAGCTGGACAGGTGGGTGCGGGTCAGCGTGAGGGGGAGGGCGCCGGGGAGGGACACGTCGGTGACCGGCAGGACCATCTCGCCGGTGGCCACGTCCACGGGGTCGTTCTTGCAGTGACGGGAGCCGAAGGTGCGGGACCAGAGGGAGCGGAACCGGTCGAGGGGCTTGCCGGCGGCGGCCGCCGCGGCCGCGTCCGTCCCCGGGTGGCCGTGACCGGCGTGCGATCCGTGCCCCTTGGGGAGGTGACCGGCCTCCTGCGCGAGGCGCTCGTCGGTCTTGCGGGCCTCCTTCACGACGGTGTGGAGGTGGTCGGCGACACGGTGGTGGCCCTTGGCGAGCGCCTTGGGGATGTGTTCGCCGATGTGATCGATGATCTCGACCACCGGTTTGACGAGCTTGTTGACTATCTCGCTCACGCCTGCAGCGTCATCCCGTCTTGAAGGTGAGGTGTCCGGTGTTGTGCCGGAGGGTGCGGCCGCCGTCGAGGTTCGCCTTCGACTCGCCCTTGATCGTGTTCGCGTGGCCGAGGATGGCGTCGTAGTCGAGCTTCATCCGGGCCGCCGGCGGGGCGCCGAGCGCCTCCTGGGCGATCTCGGCGAACAGCAGCTTCTCGACGGAGTGGTCGATCTTCTCCTTGATCGGCCCGGTGATCTTGCCGACGAGGAGGGAGACGACCTCGCGTTCGAAGTTCTGCATGATGCCGTTCATCAGGCGCTGTTGGACCTCGACCTCGGCGGCGGCCGCCAGGTCGGACAGGCCGAGCGTGACGGCGCTGGCGGCGACGTCAAGCCCCAACTCTCCCGCCGCGATCCCGAGTTGGACGATGCACTTGTCCTTCATGGCCTCGACGCCGATGGCCGCGTCGTCCAGCGCCGTGGCCAGCATGCGGCAGGCCTCGATGAGTTCCTTCATGTGCTTGCTGGACTGGCCGGCCCAGGCCTGGGCGAGAGCGGTGTAGGACTGGGCCGCGTAGACCTCCTGGAGGTCGCCCGTCACGATCTTGTGACTGCGGTCGTGGGAGCTCTCGGCGTCGTGCGCGTACTTGCGCAGGTGGCGGGCGGCCTCGCGGAGCTGGTCCTCGTCGATCTCGGGCCAGTCGAAGCCGAGGACGTTGATCACCTCGGCCAGCCAGTGCGGTAGGTTGATCGCCAACGTTTCCCATCCCCCGTTGCGCTCGTCCGGCCGCGGGTGACCCCCGGCAGCGGTGACGTGCCCATGGCAACCCGAACGAGCTTAGGGCCGAAGGGGAAAAGGCGGGTCAAACGCCGCCTAAGTCCGATCCAAAGATCAAGTCGGCGGGCCTCTCGTGCCTTCGCCGCCCTCCGCTGCCCTTCGCTTCGGCAAAGCCGTTCTCGACGCTCCCTTTGCAGTCCGTTGGTTGCTGGCCGAAAAGTGATCGAAGGACAGTTACCGTGCCCGGCCCCTGCCTGGGGGACGTCTGAGGGCGAGTATGCGGATATGACGTACATGTACGGGGGTCGGAGTGGCGGATCACGTCAAGGTGTCCACGGCGGAGTTGAAGGAGATCAGCAGGTCGGTGGCGAAGCTGAAGTCGAGCTTCGAGAACGCCAAGGACCTCGTCGACTCCTACGGCGCCGAGATCGGGTCCGGTGAAGTCACCTCCGCCCTCGACGACTTCGCCGACGACTGGAAGAAGAAGCGCAAGCAGCTCTGCGACGGGCTGGAGTTCCTCGGCAAGACGGCGGGCGCGGCGGCGAAGGCGTACGACGGGGTCGACCAGCACCTCGCCGACGCGCTGCTGAAGGCCCAGTCGGGGGCCAAGTGAGCGGCGACGACTTCGCCGGAATCGACTGGCAGACGGCCCGCTACGACGACAAGGCGTTCACGCCGGGGGACCCGTACGAGGTGGCCCTGCTCGGCAAGCGCATCGCCGACACCGCCAAGCTCATCGAGGAGCAGGCAGGCAAGCTGAGCAACCTCGTCGACGGCAACGGGTGGGACTCGGATGCCGGGCGGGCGTTCCAGGAGAAGACCCACGACACCGTCGGGCTGCTGACGAAGACGCACCAGCGGTACGCGGCCGCCGCCGGTGCCCTCGGCTCCGCCGTCGCCTACGAGCCCATCGCCGACCAGGCCCGCGAGAACTGGGCCACCGCCCTCAACCACGCGCAGAATCTGGTGCGTACGGCGCTCCAGAAGGCGCAGGCCGCGGACGCGGACGGCAGCCGGTACCAGCAGCAGCTCGACCAGCATCCCGGGCCCGACGAGCACCCCGACAAGCAGAAGCTGAAGCGGCAGAAGGACGCCGCGGACACGGAGTTGGAGGCCGCGAAGAGGGATCTGCGGCGGGCGTTGGAGTACCGGGACACGCAGGCCGGGTATGCGGCGAAGGCCATCCGGGACGCCGTCGCCAACGACGGGCTGAAGGATCCCAAGTCCCACTGGTGGGACCACTGGAAGGACTGGGTCGCGGAGGTCGGGCACTGGGCGGGGGTGGCCGCGGCCGTCCTCGGCGTGCTGGCCCTCGCCCTCAGCTGGGTGCCCATCCTGGGTGAGGTGCTCGGCGCGCTGGCGCTCGTCGCCTCGGTCGTCGCGCTGGTCTGCGACACGATCTCGGCGCTGGACGGCAAGGGCACCTGGCTGGACGTCGCCATCGACGTGATCGGTGTGCTGTCCTTCGGCGCGGGGCGGATCCTGGGGACGACGGCCAAGGAGGCGGCCATGGCGGCCCGCGCCTCCTCCGCCGTAAAGGACTTCCAACTGGCCCGGGAGATCGGGCTGAACCCGACCATGGCCCGCGACCTCGCCGAGACGCTCAACGGCGTCAAGCCCGGCGAGATCGGCAAGGCGCTGTCCGAAGGGCCCGCCAAGCTCCTGCCGCGGATGCGCTCGGTGGTCAAGGAGACGTTCAACGTCAAGGGATACATCAACGACATCCGCGACGCCCGGGAAGTGCACGCGGCGGCCAGGGCCTTCGCCGAGTCGGCACCGAAGATGTCGGAGATCGCGGACTCCTCGTTCAAGACCATGGCGGGTCAGGCCAAGGCCCTCTACTACGGCAGTCAGGCGGCACCCCTCCTGGCCGGCTGGGCGAACCTGTCCCATACGCACTCTGGCGAGCCCTTCCTCACCGGGCCGAACTGGTTCCAGGGAGCGAAGGAGCTTCCGGTGATCGGCGCCGGCGGAACACCGTTCTACAACTGGCACTGGAGCACCAGCGGCTGACGGAAGTCGGCCGCCCGGTACCCCGGAGCGGAGAGAGCAAGGATCACGTGGCTGGCAAGGATGAGCGGTCCGTCGACGAACTGTTCGCGGAACTGCCGGAGAAATGGCAGCGGGCGCTGGAAGAGGTCGGCATGGGCCTTCCGGAGCTGCGGCGTATCGCCGCCGGGCCGGACGGCATGCAGCGGGTGCGGCGCATCCTCTCCGAGTTCTCCACCGACCCCCGGCCCGCGCGGATGAGTGACGGCAGGGGGTCGTTGGTGTGGCCATGGGCCCGGCTGGTCCTGGTGGCCGTCGCCTCGATCGTCGTCTGCCTGCTCCTCGGCCTGTTCATCGGCAAAACGGCGGGGTTCGTGGGTGTGGTGCTCGGTGTGCTGGTGATCTGGCTGGCCTTCAAGACCCCGGACACCCGTGGAGTCCCCGCCGCGCGTTTCGTCACGGTGGCGGCCTACTTCGTCATCGTCCTGATCGGGACGTCCTTCGCCAATGCCTGGTACCTGCAACTCCGCGGCGAGCAACAGACGGTCACCCTCGCCTCCCCGACCCACCAGTGGACCCACGGCACCCGCCAGACGTACTGCAGGGTCCGCCTGGACGACGGTTCCGTCCACGAGGTGATCTCCAACAAGGGCAACTGCGCCGACCGAGTGGGCCAGAAGACCACGGCTGTCGTCGACCCGTCGGGCCACTACGACCCCTCCCTCGGCACGAAGTCGGACATCGGCGGCACCGTCGAGGGATACGTCTGCCTGGGTGCCGCGGTGGTTCTCCTCCTGACCCCGGTGACCGCCGTCGCCGTGGGCCGACGCGACCGCGAACGCGCGCTCAGGGCGGTGGCGTGACCGACCCGCACACCGCGGACGACTTGTTCGCACAGCTGCCGAGCAGCACGCGGCGCACGCTCGAGCAGAGCGGCCTCGGCCTGCCGGAGCTGCGCCGGATCGCCGCCGAGCCGAACGGGATGCGACGGGTGCGGCACATCATCTCCGAGTTCACCCCTTCCATCGACAGGCGGGAGCCGGACCGCGATGGTCCCGTGTGGCGGTGGACGCGGCTGCTTCTCATCGCCGTGGCGAGTGTGGCCCTCTGCCTCTCGTCCACCTACCTGATCGGCGGATTCGCGCTGTTCGTGGGCGTGGCATGCGTACCGGCCGTGGCGTGGGCCGGGCGCAGAGCGTGCTCGTCGCGCGCGGAGATCGTCGCGTACGTCCTCGTCGGAGTCTCGTACGTCGCCCTGATCTGGGTCGGTTCCGGGCAGGTGGACCAGTGGTACCTGCACCTGCGCGGGCAGGAGGCCAGGGTCACGTACGCGAAGCCCGAGCGCTCGGAGTCGCACGGGGAGTCCACTCTCTACTGCCGGGTCAGACTGCCCGACGGCTCGGTCCGGCAGACCATCGGAAACGACAAGTCGTGCACGCAGGAGTCCATGGTCGGCACGACGACCCGAGCGGTGATCGATCCGGAGGGGCACTACCGACCCTTCCTCGGAGACAGGTCGGCCCTCGGCTTCGGCTTCTGGGACTACTTCTGTCTGGGCGCTGCCGTAGTGCTGGTCCTGGTCCCGGTGACCGCCGCGACCCTGGGCGGGGTCAAGGAGGCGCGGAGCGCCAGACGCGGCCGAGTGATCGGTGCGGCGGCATGACCGGGGAGCGGAACAACCCGAACCACACGCACGATTCGAGCGAAACGAGTCCGTCCATGGCCACGGCGACCACCGCCACCGACCCCGCGTCCCCACCGCCACCCCCCTCCGACTACCGCCTGGCCGTCCCCGAAGGCTGGGAACGCATCGTCCTCGACCCCGACCGCTGGACGCACCGCATCGACAAGCTCGTCAACCGCAGCCTGCGGCGCACGAAGGCGACCCCGCAGCTCAAGGCGGCGCTGGCCGAGCGGATGCGGGCGCAGGCGGAGGCGGCGCATGCCAACGGCGCGGTGGAGATGTACGTCGTCAACCAACTCCTCGGCCAGATACCGGTGTCCGCGGGGCTCGTCGTCACGCTGCTCAAGCCCCCGCCGGGTACGGCCGCCGGTGAGCTGTCCGACATCGGGCTCTCCCTCGGCGCCCGCGGCGAGGACGTCACCATGACCGACCTCCCCGCCGGTCCCGCCGTACGCCACCTCTACCGCCGCCGCCCGGCGCCCGACGACCCCGACGGCAACAAGCTCACCGTCACGCACCTGGACGTCTACCTCGCCGTCCCGCAGGCCGAGCAGCGCCTGTTGCTCTCCTTCTCCACGCCCATGGAGCCGCTCGCCGACGCCCTGGTCGGTCTCTTCGACTCCATCGCCCGCACCCTGCAATGGATGGCCTGATGCCCGCGTTCACCACGTCGACCGTGCACCTGAAGGCGCCGGAGGACGCCATCACCCTGCCGGTACGGGAGCCGGTCGACCTCGCCTCCTGGGCCGCGCGGGAGGCCCGACGGCGCGCGGGCGACGACCCCGACGAGCGGCTCGTGGCCGCGCTGGCCGAGGAACTGCACGAGGCCGCCGCCGACGCCCGCACCCGTGGCCCGGTCACCGCGCTGTCGTACGTCCCGGAGCCCCAGCTGGGCGAGTTGGCCCGCGTCGAACTGTCGGCGCTGGTCGCGGACGACACGTACCCGACGATGACGGCCGAGCTGCTCGCCCGCTACCTCACCACCGTCACGGTGGACTCCTACCGGCCGCCCGAGGCCGAGTTCCACGACCTCCCGGCCGGCCCCTCGGTCCGCGTCCGCCACGCGTACATCCAGGACACCGACCGCGACGGCACGGGGACGGTCCTGGAGACCTGCGCGTACGGGATCGTGCCGGACGAGGGCTGGGGACTGGTGCTGCTCACCTCGTGGCGGGCGGTGGCCCGGACCGACGAACTGTGCGCGCTGACGGACGCGTTGGCGCGGACGGTCGCCGTCATATGAGGGACGTTTGAGGTTCTTTAATAGCTGCGCCCGACGTACGACGCGATCGACGATCACGGGAGCAGTGATGGGGCGGAGTTGAGGGTGTAACCGTAACTGTGCCCTGTTTGCGGTAGGGGCAGGAAGCTGCTGATGCAGCTTCCTGGTTCGCGGCATGGCTTGATGAGTTCTTGATGATCTCCTTACTTTTCCTCTTGCGATCTTGACCAGGTCGCACCGAGTGGGGATCGCCGCGTGCTTCTTTCGCGGTGCGGAGGGGGACGCTTTGCTGAGTTCGGTGTCTGCGCGTGCGCGCGTTTTGATTGTGGCGTTGGTGCTGTCGGTGGTCGCCGGCGGTGGCTGGCTGGCCAGGGGCGCGACCGCCGACTCTGGCATCAGCGCGGCCGGGTACGCCTATCGGGGACCGCAGCCGACAGCACGCCAAAAGGCGGCAACGCCTGAGCAGCGCCGCGAGCAGACCAGGGACCGGGCGAAGCCAAACGAAGCCCCACGCCCTGCCCCCGACGAAGAGCAAGCCAGCCACGGCTGCGCAGATCAAGCTGTTGGAGGAGAATCGGCGGAAGTTGGGTGCCGATGGCCCCAAGTCGCCTGACAGGCCAGCCCCTTTGCACAGCTCGGTCAATCAGGCTTCCTTCACGAATCGTGCTGCTGCGGCTGCTGCGTCGTCGTATTCAAGCGGTGCCCTGTACCAGGTGTCGACGGATCCGTTCGGCAATGCGGCGGCTCAGCAGGGCGGTTGGCTGCAGGCCCTGGGTAATCACATCGGTGCTGCGGTACCGGGGGAGCCGTTGCAGGTGTCGGCGGCGATCTGGCAGTCCGGGGGCGCGGACTCCGAGGTGCATCCGGTCAAGGTGCGCTGGGAGGTGGACTACTACGGATGTCGGCTGAACAACGCCGACGTCCAGTACTTCGACTTCGGGCAGACGGTCCAGGCGCCGACGCTCAACACCGACAAGACGTTCCCGGTGGTCAACGCGTCCTTCACGGTGCCGACGACGGAGTGCACGCAGCAGGTTCCGTCTTTCACTATCTGGGCCTGCACGACGGTGACGGACGATCCCGGGGCCACCGAGTCGTGCGGCTCGTACAACATGTTCTACATCGTTCCGGCGTTGCCGGACGGTGCCGCGTGCAGCGCCGTGTGCGGGGACGCGAGTGGTGCGGCGGGTACGACAGTGATGCGCGCCGACCCCGTGAACACGGCTACTGGCGCGTTCACGGAGGCGTTTTCCGATGCCCAGGTTCCTGCGCCGGGGATATCGCTGACGGTCGGGCGGGTGTACTCATCGGACAACACCCTCACCGGTGCCTTGGGCAAGGGCTGGCAGTTGCCGTGGGAGACGAGGCTGCAGGTCGCGTCCAACGGTGACGCCGTCCTGATCGGGGAGGGAGGCTCGCGACACACCTTCACCAAGGCGTCGGACGGAACGTTCTCGACACCGGGGGAGGCTCGTTCGATCCTGGCCGCGGACGGAACCGGCTACAAGTTGACCACCGCGAACCATTCCACGTACGCCTTCAATGCCTCCGGTCAGCTGACCACGGTGAAGGACCGTACCGGGCGCGGCTTGACCCTGTCCTACACGGGTAGCCAGCCCACGACGATAACGGATGCGGCCGGTCACGCGGCGACGCTCGCCTACACGGGTGGCCGACTGGACAAGGTGACGCTGGCGGACGGCAGGCTCGTCGACTACGCCTACACCGGCGACCAGTTGACCGGTGTGACGGCCCTGGACGGCCAGACGGAGAACTACGGCTACGACGCATCTGGTCGGCTCAACACAGTCACGAACGCGCGCGGCAAACGGGTCACGTTCAACGTCTACGACACGCAAGGCCGGGTGACGTCCCAGAAGGACGCCCTCAGCAACGAGACCAAGTTCGCGTACTCCAAGAACGGTGTGTTCGATCAGGTCGACGTCACGGCGCCGGACGGCGGTGTGTGGACGGACGTCTACTACAAGAACGTCCTGTTCACCCAGATCGACCCGCTCAGCAACAAGAGCTACTACCGCTACGACAAGTTCTTCAACCGCACCAGTGCCATCGACGCGGAGATCCGCGAGACCCAGTACGACTACGACAGTTCAGGCAGGCTGAAACGCCGTTCCAACTCCGCGTCCAACGAGAGCTGGTCGTACGACGACAACGGCAACGTGTCCTCGTACACGGACGGTGAGTACAACCAGTACACGTACGGGTATACCGGCGACCAGCTCACCTCCGTCACGGACCCGCTGAACAAGAAGACCTCCTACGGCTACAACCCGACCACCGGGCTGCTGGAAACGGTCACCACCCCGCGGGGCAAGACCACCAGGTACGGCTATGACGCGGACGGCAATCTGGCGTCGGTCACCACGCCCAAGGGCTACAAGACCACCTATACCTATGATGCCTCGGAGCGGGTGAAGACCGTTGTCGACCCGCGCGGCAACGTCACTGGAGCAGACCCGGCGAAGTACACGACGGCGTACACGTACGACAACGCCGACCGGGTCAAAACCGTCACCGACGCGCGCGGCAACACGACCTCTTACGGCTACGACGAGGTCGGCAACCTGAACACGGTCACCGACGCACTTCAGCGCACGACGACCTACGGCTACGACGACGCGAACCGTCTGAGCGCGGTCACGGATCCCGCGAAGCAGCAGACCAACCTCGGTTACGACGCGGCGGGCCGGCTGAACAAGGAGACCAACCGCCGGGGTGCGATCGTCACCTACCAGTACGACAAGGCGGGCAACCAGACCCAGGTGATCACCGCGCGTGGTAACGCCACCGGCGCCGACCCGAAGCCGTTCACCTGGGCGATCGGCTACGACAAGGTCGGCAACCGTAAGTCCGTCACCGACCCGCTGGGCAAGACCACGGCCTTCACCTGGGACACCGACAACCGCCCGTTGTCGGTCACCGACCCGCTGGGCCACACGCGCAAGGTCACCTACGACCGCAACGGCACCATCACCAGCACCGTCGACGGTCTCGGTCACGGCATGACGCTGTCCTACGACGACGACAACCGTCTCGCCTCGTCCAAGACCTGGGCCGGATACGTCACCACTTACGAGTACGACGACGACAGCCACTTGTCGGCCGAAGTCTCCCCGGTGCCCGAGCGCACCACCTACACCTACGACGACGATGGGCACCTCGCCACCTCCGTCGACCCACGCGGCAACGTCAGCGGTGCCGACCCGGCGAAGTACACGTGGACGTACGGCTACGACGAGGCGGGCAACCCCACCTCCGTCACCGACCCACTGGGCCACAAACAGTCCACCGGCTATGACGCCGTCGGCAACGTCAGCACGGTCACCGACGCCCGCAGCAAGCAGACCGCCTATGAGTACGACGAGCTCAACCGGCTGAAGAAGGTCACCGCCCCGGACACCGGCACAACGTCCTTCACCTACAACCCGGCCGGCTTCCTGGACACCAGCACCGACGCCAACACCCACACCACCACCTACGGCCACAACGCCGAGGGCCAGCTGACGTCGGTCAAGAACCCGCTGAACAAGACGGTCTCGTACGAGTACGACCTCGACGGCAACCGCACCAAGTACACCAACGCCCGAGCGCAGACGGTCACCACCACGGTCGACGCCCGCAACCTGACCACGAAGGTCGTCTATTCCGACGGCACGCCGACCCAGTCCTACAGCTACGACGACGCCAGCCGCCTGACCGGCGTCACCGACGCCACCGGGTCCCGCACCCTGACCTACGACGACGACGACAAGATCCATTCGATCACGGCACCGGGCCAGACTAAGCCGTTCACCTACGCCTGGAACACCGACGGCACCCTTCAGTCGCGCACGTACCCCGACGGCCGAAGCACCAGCTACACATACGATCAGGTCGGCCGGACCAAGTCCCAGACGGCCAACGGCAAGGCCGTCTCCTACGGCTACGACGTGGCGGGCAACCTCACCTCGGTCACCCTGCCCACCACCACGGCCCGCGCCGAGAGCCGTACGTACGACGCGGCCGGACGTCTGTCGACGCTGACCACTCCGACGCAGAACAGCACCTACACCTACGACGAGAACAACCGGCTGGTCGCCGACAAGCCGGGCAGTGGCTACCCGACCCGCTACGCATACGATGACACCGGCCGTGTGACCCACACCTGCACGGACACCTCGGCCACGTCATGCCTGACCGGAACGACCGGCGCCATCTACACCTACGACAAGGTGGGCAACCTCAAGACCGCGGTCGGCTCCAGCTCCACCACCACGTACGGGTATGACGCTGGCGATCAACTCCTGTCGACGACGAGCGGCACGACCACCACTAACTACACCTACGACGCCGACGGCAACCAGACCAAGGACGACGACGGCACCTACACCTACGACCCAGCAGGTCGCGTCAAGTCCGCCACCATCGGCAGCAACACCTTCGCGTTCACCAACGATGCGGACGGCAACCGCGTCACCACCAAGAAGAACAACGCGCTCGCGGGCACCTCACTCTGGGACCTCAACAACGACCTGCCCCAGATCGCCACCGACACGAACGCCTCCGGCGCTCTCGCGGCCGACTACCACTACGACCCCGATGGCACGGCCCGCTCCATGGACCGCACCGCCGGCACCTACTACTTCACCCAGGACCGCCAGAACTCCGTCAGCGCCGTCTACAGCGCCGCCGGCGCCGACAACTACCACTACACCTACAGCGCCTGGGGCACCCCGACCGGCACCGCCACCATCACCAACGGCCAGACCAGCCCCTACGGTTTCACAGGCCAGTACAAGGACCAGTACCTCCCCGACCGTCTCCAGCTGCGTGCCCGTTCCTACGACACGGCCCAACGCCGCTTCACCACCCAGGACCCGGTCGCAGCCTCGGCGGACAACCCCAACCAATCCGCCTACAACTACGCCGACAACGACCCGGCCAACCTTTCCGACCCGTCCGGCAACTGCCCGATGTGTATCGGCGCGGCCATCGGAGCCGTCGTCAGCGGGGGCGTCTACGCCTTCACCCACCAGGACGACTTCGATTGGGGCGACTTCGCGGCCGCCACCGCCGAGGGCGCCGTCGTCGGAGCCGTCGGCGGCTTTCTGGCTCCGGCGGGCACCAGCCTCGCCGCCGGCCTCGGCCTCCAGGGCGGCCGCGCCCTCGCCGTGGCGACCGTCACCGACGCCGCCATCGGCGCAGGGCTCACCTGGCCATCAACACCGCGCAGTGCCAACCCACCACCCCTGGCGACCTCCTCGTCGGAGCCATCACCGGAGGAATCGGCAACCTGGTCGGACCTGTATGGCAGGGGCTGCGCGGGACCACATTTGAAGCTGCCATCGTCGAAGCCAAGAGCGGAGGACTCGGTCGCTGGCGTGATGTGAGTAGCCTGACTGGAAAGACAGCACAGTCACGAAATCGAGCCCTAGCTGCCCTGATCAAGGAAGATTTCACTGATCTCAAGTTCACCCATACGCCGCAGTACAGTGATTTTGGCGGCCATGGAATATCCAAGTACCAAGCGGGAACTCACGTCGGCGCATCATCCTTCGTGAGTCGGCCGGAGTTGCGCAACACGCTGATCCATGAGGAACTTCATCACCGCTGGTGGGGGCGCGGTATTTTCGAACGGCATCACCCTAGGGATGGGTCCGGACTTTCCGATAAGTTCTACTATACAATTAAGCGATATGAGCAGCTTCGAGGGTGGCAGGGGGTGGATGACTGATGGACCCGTACGACGAGGTGAGCTTCCAGATTGCGTGTGAAGAGTGCGGCTCCCCAATGCTGTGTACTGCTGGGCAGGCACTTGAGCGTGGCAGTTTGCGATGGGGAATTGAGTGCTCCTGCCCGAACTGTAAGAACTCTTTCTATGAGCATGGTGAAGGGCCTCTACCCGATTGGCTTCGGTCCGCAATCGTTGCCCAGACTGGCTTGTGGGTTGTTAGGGTGCTGCAGGGCTCTCCGAAGGTGGCACTCCTCAAGGTTGTGCGTCATTGGTTTGGTGTTTCTCTAAGTGAAGCGAAGGTAATCGCTGACCTTATGATCTCGACTGGATGGAGTGGTACACAGGCAGAAACCGCCCATCTGCGAAGTATTCTCGAGGTTTCCGGTATTCACTCGGAATTGGCGCCTTCTGGATAGTAATTCCGATACGGGAGAAGTTGTAAATTTGCGTCCTGCGAGTCAATGGAAATCGCACGCGAATTGCTTTCCCCGGTTCTGCAGGGCCAGTGGGGAAATCCCCGATGGGGCTGACACGTCATGTCGACAGCAGAATTTTTCGGATGATGCGAGTTAATAGACCGAAGAGGCTAGATTCGGCCTATCAGACTCCACGAATACGCCGGTTATGAAATATGCGAAAGAAAAAGGAGAAAAGTGATGTCAAAGTTCAGCGGCGTCATCGCAGGTCTGGCAGCGTTGGGGATCACGGTGGTCCTGGCCACTCCTGGGGAAGCCGCGCCACTGTCTTCAGGTGTTTCCGCAGATACTTATCTTTCGGGCTTCACTCTGTACGAAAACTCGAATTTCGGAGGATGCGCCACCCAGGACACTCTGCAGGGTGGGAGTTTGGTTTACCAAAAATGGGGCTATTTCGGCTGTCTGACGTACATCGACAACGAAGCCAGTTCGATGCGGAACAACTACGCCCAGAGCATCTTCCTCTACGACAAGAGTAACTGCACGGGGGCAATGTACATAGCCAAGCCGAAGAGCGAAGACAAGACCTTCGACAATAACAACTTTAACGACAAGGCAAGCTGCATAAGTTATTAGGTGCTGCCTGGCTCGGAGAATTGCCCTGACTGGGATTGCCGGTCAGGGCAATTTTGCTGTGGAGGATTTCGTGTTGCCAAAAACTCGCATCCCGATACTGTTCGGGGCTTTCGTGGCTCTCTTGATTTCGTGCAACCGTGCGGGTGCATCGAAACAGGACGGTACTTATCCGGCACTGCCGACAGTGAGTAGGGAAGTAGCGGGGCTTCGTTACCCTGTTGAAGAGGCCAATCTGTCGGTCAACCAACAATATGCCGTTTATTATGCGGAAGACATATTGATGGAGCGCTGCATGAAGAAAGGTGGGGAAGAATGGGTGCCAATCAGGCCGCCAGTGCAATTTGTCTCTGCCGATCGGCGGCGTTACGGAGTCATGGAACTGGATGTGGTTCGTCGTTTTGGCTACCATATGCCTCCACCGCCGCCAGAGGCAACAGCAAGAATAGTCCGCTTGAATCACCTCACCCCTAAAGCAGACGAGATCGCCTTCGGCGCCGACGGGCAGGGAGGGTGCTACGCAGTGGCACGTGAACGCATCCTGGGTGGTGCTCACGATGTCGACTACAAACTATTCAATGACCTAAATCGAAAGTCTCTTTCCCTTGCGCAGAAGACGCAACCGGTGAAGAGGGCAATCGGTAGATGGAGCGCCTGTATGAAAGCTTCAGGGTATAGGTACGAGGATCCTTTCGAGGCGGTTGGGGCCTCTTCGTGGGGGCGTGAAAAAAGGCCGAGTAGCAAGGAGATCGAAGTCGCGACAACGGACGTCGAGTGCAAGAGTAAGAGCCATCTCGTGGCGGTATGGGCGCGAGAAGAAGTTAGGCTGCAAACTACGTACATCCAGGAGAACGGACCGTATTTCAGAAAACTTCTTGCAGCCAAAGATTCTCAGATGCGCACCGTTAGAAAAATCACGGGAATTTCCGTGATGAGGTAGGGGATTAGGGGTACTGCATGGGCGACATTCTAGTAGTGGGTGGTCCGTGGAGGTTTGGTGCCCTTCTGGTGTCAGCCGGATCGGTCCTGGCGGTTTGGAGGTGCGGAGTACCCCGCGGCTACTCGTTCAGTCAGGCGGTGGATTCGCTTCCGCATAGCAGCTCCTGTGATCTCAAGGCTGTTGCCTGAAGGGTGCACGGATGTCTTAGTTGCAGATGCGTAACAGCGTGGGCGTTGAGCTTCGGGGGGCCTGGCTCACCTTGAGGGCCTTATGTGTGACTGATACCGTGCGATGGCTTGACACTCCCGTCAGTGCTGGCTACCGGCCCAAGGCAGGGCAATGTGCCCAAGTCTAGCTGGATCAGCCCCTGTTGAGTGAGATGTCCGGATTTGATGGAATTGCCAGTGAGTTTTTCTTGGGTGTACGGGGAGCGGTTGCGTGAAGATCCAAGAGCGTACGGGGGCGGGCGCGGGACGTTCCGCGGTTCCGGCTCAGCCGTCGGTCGGTGACCGGCTTCCCACCCCGCCTCGCGAGCGCAAACCGGCGTTGGCCGCGTTGGCGGTGCTGTTGATCCTGGTCGGAGCACTCGGTGCAACGATGCTCGTGCTACAGGCCGGGGACAGGATTGAAGTCGTCAAGGTGACGCAGAAGATCCCTGCAGGCGGGTCGGTCACCAACAGCAACGTGACCTCCGTGATGGTCGCCCAGGACAGCAGCATCCACTACGTTCCGTGGTCCCAACTGGACAGCCTGAAGAGGCTGAAGGCGGTGAGCACCATCCCTGCCGGGGTCGTCGCTGTCGGTGAGATGTTCGGCGACCAGGCCGGTGTTGCTCAAGGCAAGGCGACCGTCGGGCTTTCCCTCAAGGCGGGCCAGTACCCGACAGGGTTGCAGGCTGGAGACATCGTCGCTGCCTACCGTGTCAGCAGCGACAGCGGTTCCAGTTCCAGCTCGAACACTAGTGGTTCCTCCCCGGCTTCCGCCGGCACCGCTCCCATCGTGGACCAGGCGCGTGTGAGCTATGTCCAGGAAAAGAAGAGCGACGACCTCATCAGCAGCACGAACCTGCCGGTCACGCTGACCGTCGACAGCTCCAAAGCCGCCGCCCTCGCCCAGGCCGCCTCCAACGGCCAGGTGGCTCTCGTGCTCGTCTCCAGCAAGTAGAAGGCGGCACAAGAGACATGGCTCTCATCGCTCTCGCCGCCGACAAGGGTTCCCCCGGCGTCACCACCGCCGCCGTCGCCCTCGCCGCGGTCTGGCCGCGTCGGGTGCTGCTCGCCGAGACCGACCCGGCGGGCGGCGACCTGGTCTACCGCAGTGCCGCCGCGCACGGCGGGCCGCTCAACCCCAACACCGGCATGCTGTCGATAGCCGCGACCGCGCGCCGGGGCCTCGTACCCGACCAACTCTGGGACCACGTACAGCCGTTGAGCGGCGGTCTCGAAGTGCTCGTCGGGCTCGGCATCGCCGAGCAGGCGGCCGGGCTTGCGGGGCTGTGGCCCACCCTCGGGCACGCCTTCGCCAGTCTCGCCGACTCCCCGAACGCGCCCGCCGACGTCATCGCCGACTGCGGACGCATCAGTGGGGACACCCCGGCCGTCGACCTGTTCCCGCACGCCGCGCTCGTGCTGCTCATCAGCCGTACTGAGCCCGAGGCGATCGCCCGGGTCCGTGACCGTGCCCTCGCGCTCGCCAACAAGTTGCACGGCGGGCCGCGTGGCGCCGCGAGCCTCGCCAACCCGCTGATCGGCGTGGTCCTGATCGCCGACACCAACAGCGCCGGCAAGATCGCGGGCCAGGTCAACGACATGCTGGTGCACGCCCAGACCGGCGCCCGCGTGGTCGGCACCATCGCCGACGACCCGGCCGGCGCCGACCAGTTGGCCGGGCGCAAGCGCGGGCGCCTGGACAAGTCCCTGCTCATCCGCTCGGCCCGCAAGGTCACCGCGGACCTCTACCAGCAGTACGGCGCCGCCTGGTCCATGCCGTCCCATGGCCAGGTCAGCGGCCATGCGGGGGCCGGCGCATGACCGCTGTCGACCACCAGTTGGTCAAGCGGTTCCGGCAGGACGCCGGTGACCGCATCGCCGAGCAGCGCCGGCTCGACCAGGCGAACAACGTCACGCCGATGTCCACCGAGGACGAACGGCAGTACGCGCGCGCGGTCATAGCCCAGATCCTGGAGGAGTACGCCCGCACCGAGATCAACGCCGGGCGCACCCCCCTCGACGCCGAGACCGAGGAGCAGTACGCGGCCGCCGTGCACGCGGCGCTGTTCGGTGTCGGCCGGCTCCAGCCGCTCCTCGACAACCCCGATGTCGAGAACATCGACATCAACGGCGCCGACCAGGTCTTCGTCGGGTACGCCGACGGCCGTGAGGTCGTCGGCGATCCGGTCGCCGAGACCGACGAGGAGCTCATCGAGCTGATCCAGATCCTCGGCGCCTACTCGGGTCTGTCCTCCCGGCCGTTCGACTCCGCCAACCCGCAGCTCGACCTCCGGCTCCCGGACGGTTCGCGTCTGTCGGCCGTCATGGACGTGACGCGGCGCCCCGCCCTCTCCATCCGCCGTGCCCGCATGGGCAAGGTCTTCATCTCCGACCTCGTCGGCAACGGGACGCTGGCCCCCGAGGTCGCGCACTTCCTCGCCTGCGCGGTCCGGGCCCGCAAGAACATCATGATCGCCGGTGCCACGAACGCCGGCAAGACGACGCTGCTGCGCGCCCTCGCGAACGAGATCCCGCCGCACGAGCGGCTCATCACCGTCGAGCGCGCGCTGGAGCTCGGGCTCGACACCTTCCCCGAACTCCACCCCAACGTCGTGGCGTTCGAGGAGCGGCTGCCCAACTCCGAGGGACAGGGCGCCATCAGCATGGCGGAACTCGTCCGCCGGTCGCTGCGTATGAACCCCTCCCGCGTCATCGTCGGTGAGGTTCTCGGCGACGAGATCGTGACCATGCTGAACGCGATGTCGCAGGGCAACGACGGTTCGCTGTCCACGATCCACGCGAACAGCTCCAGCGAGGTCTTCAACCGTATCTCCACCTACGCGCTCCAGGCGTCCGAGCGGCTGCCCATCGAAGCCAGCCAGATGCTGATCGCGGGCGCGGTGAACTTCGTCGTGTTCATCCAGCGGCGCAACAACTACCAGACGGGCGGCCGCCTCCAGCGCATGGTCACCTCGGTCCGCGAGGTCAACGGCGTGGACGGCCGGGTGCTGTCCAGCGAGGTGTTCGCCGAGGCGTCGGACGGCCGGATCGTGCCGCACGCGCCCATCGCGTGCCTGGAGGACCTGATGCAGCACGGCTACCGGCCCACCGGGACGTGGGGGTGAACATGACGAACTCGCTGGCACTCGGTTCGCTCGGTTCCATGGGCGGCCTCTTCTCCGCCACCGTCCTGTACTCGATCGGGTCCGGTGTCGCCGTCGGCGGCGGACTCGCGCTGTTCGTCGTCGCGCTGCGCGGGCTGCCGGCGAAGCCCGCGCACGAGAAGCAGAAGGCGGCCGAGCGGGCGAGCGAGCTGATCCGGTTCGCCGGGCAGCGCGGTTCGCTCGCGGCCATCGTCGGACTGGCCGTCCTGCTGCTGACCCGCTGGGCGGTGGCCGGCATCGCGGCCGGCGTCCTCGTCTTCTTCTGGGACCGCCTCTTCGGCGGCGCGGGCGAGGAACGGGCCGCCATGCGACGCGTGGAGGCCCTCGCCTCCTGGACGGAGTCGCTGCGCGACACCATCGCCGGCGCGGTCGGCCTGGAGCAGGCGATCCCGGCGTCGGCGCGGGCCTCGGCCCCCGTCCTGCGTCCGCACCTCGACGCGCTCGTCGACCGGCTCCGCTCCCGCACCCCGCTGCCCGACGCGCTCCAGCAGCTCGCGGACGAGATCAACGACGCCTCGGCCGACATCATCGTCGCCGCCCTCATCCTCAACGCCCGCCTGCGCGGCCCCGGTCTGCGGCAGGTTCTGGGCGCGCTCGCCAAGTCGGCGCGCGAGGAAGTGGACATGCGCCAGCGCGTGATGGCCCAACGGGCCTCCACCCGCCGCTCGGTGCAGATCGTCGTCGCCGTCTCGATCGCCTTCGTGCTCGGCCTGTCCATCTTCAACCGCGACTTCGTCGCGCCGTACGGCACGGCGGTCGGCCAGCTCGTCCTCGCCTGCGTCTGCGGCCTGTTCGCGCTCGGGTTCTGGTGGCTGCGCAAGCTGTCGACCATCGAGACACCCGAACGCTTCCTGGTCCGGGACGACTCGGGTGTCCAGTTCGTGCGCCCGCGGATGCCCGCCCAGTCCGAAGAGGGGGTACGACGGTGAACCTCACCATGCCGATCGTCGTCGGCGCGGTCCTGGGCCTGGGCGTCTACGCCCTCGTACGCGCCCTCATGCCGTCCCGGCGCAGCGCGGTCTCCCAGGTCGCCCGCATCGACGCGATGCGGGCCCGGGGGACGGCGTACGAGTCCGCACGGACCGCCACCGACAAGGGCCGCGTCGGCTCGCTGCGGGCCGAGGTCGGCGAGCGGGTCGCCGAGTTCTACCTGCAGCAGGGCTGGGAACTGCGCTCGCTGCGGGCCGACCTCGCGGTGCTGGACCGCAGCTGGGAGAAGTTCCTCGCGACGAAGGTGCTGCTGGCGGTGGCCGGCCTGTTCTTCGGGCCGTTCCTGTTCGCGGTGATCTACACGCTGGGCTTCGGCCGCAGCCCGATCATCCCGGTCTGGCTGGCGCTGATGTTCGCGGCGGTGTTCTTCCTGCTCCCCGACCTGGAGGTACGGCGGGACGCCGCCGACAAGCGGCGCGACCTGCGGCGCGTGATCGGGGCGTACCTGGACCTGGTGTCGATGAGCCTCGCGGGTGGACGGGGTCTGCCCGAGGCGCTCATGGCGGCGGCCGAGGTCTCCGACGGCTGGGCGACCCAGCGCATCCGCAACGCCCTCGCCGACGCCCGGATCACCGGCGTCAGCCAGTGGCAGGCGCTGGGGCAGCTCGGTGAGGAGCTCGGCGTCGAGGAGCTCAAGGACCTCTCCGCCTCCCTCGCCCTGGTCGCCGACGACGGCGCCAAGGTCCGCGAGTCCCTCGCCTCCCGCGCCGAGACCATGCGGCACCGCGAACTCTCCGAGATCGAGGGCAGCGCGGGCGAGAAGTCCCAGTCGATGCTCGTGGCCCAGCTGCTGCTGTGTGCCGGCTTCCTGGTGTTCCTGATCTTCCCGGCGGCCATGCGGGTGTTCCAGGTGCAATGACGCGAGCCCGGACCACCGGCGCCATCCAGCCAGCGAACCGCTTCTGAGAGGACAACTCCCGATGAACGCACGGAACTTCACCACCGGCATCCCGGCCGTGGACTTCCTGGTCACCTTCCTGCAGGGCCGCGTCCAGCGCGCCCGCTCCGGCGAACTGGACCGCGGTGCCTCCGCGGTCGAGTGGGTCATCATCTCCGCGGTGGTCGTCGCCATCGTCGGCGTCGTGGCCGCCATCATCAACACCGCCCTGAGCGACGGCGCCAAGAAGGTCGGCAACTGCATCC
This sequence comes from Streptomyces sp. NPDC101152, assembly GCF_044768275.1. Lineage (NCBI taxonomy): Bacteria > Bacillati > Actinomycetota > Actinomycetes > Kitasatosporales > Streptomycetaceae > Streptomyces > Streptomyces sp. NPDC101152. Next base: position 148,503 of record NZ_JBIWPO010000002.1, read on the forward strand.
AGGGCGCCAAGGCCAGCGGCACCTGCTGACAACGGGCCGTATTCACAACGGGGTTGAAGAGGATGCGGGCACACGTGGGCAGATGGGCGCGCCGCAGGGCGGGGGCCGTACGAGAGGCGGCGGCCACCCGCGGCGACTCCGGCATGACCGCGATCGAGTTCGTGCTGCTCACGCCGGTCCTCTTCTTCATGATCTTCGCGACGGTGCAGTTCGCGCTGTACTTCTTCGCCGACCACGTGGCCCAGGCGGCGGCCCAGGCGGGCGCCCGCAAGGCCCGCGCGACGGCGCACGACCAGCCGGGCGGCTGGCGCGGCGAGGCGCAGGGTGTCGTGGACAGCTACATCCAGCAACTCGGCCCGCAGCTGGTGCTGTCGCCGAACGTGACGATGCTCCAGCCCGAGCCGAACACGGTGGGCGTGGAGATCACGGCACGGATCCCGACGGTCTTCCCGGGGCTGGACCTGACGGTGCACGCCCAGTCGGAGGGACCGGTGGAGCGGTTCGTGCAGGACAACGGGGGGAACTGATGGAGGGCCCGGAGAGCCTGGAGGGCCTCAGAGGTGACGACAGGGGACTGTCCACCATCGAGGTGGTGATCCTCGCCCCGGTGATGATCCTGTTCATCCTGGTGCTGGTGGCCTTCGGTCAACTCGTCGACGGGCGTGGGGCGTTGGACGGGGCGGCCCGGGACGCGGCCCGCGCGGGCTCGATCCAGAAGGACCACGGGACGGCGATGGCGGAGGCGCAGAAGGCGGCCGAGGCGGACCTCACGGACGTCTGCTCGGGCCCGGTGTCGGTCGTCCAGACGAGCCAGGGCTTCGCGCCCGACACCATCTTCTCGGTCGAGGTCAGCTGCCAGGTCCGGGGCCTGGCGATGCTCGGCCTCGACATCCCGACGACCCTCAAGTCCAGCTTCAGCTCGCCCCTGGACCCGTTCCGGAGGACGGCGTGAGGAACAGCGTCCGTACGTGGTGGTCCGCTCGCCGTGCCCACCTCGACGACCGTGGCTCGGGCGCCGGCGCGGTCATCATCTTCGCGATCGTCTTCCTGGCCCTGTCCGCCTTCGTGATCGACGGCGGCCTGTCCATCTCCAAGCGCGAACGCGCCGCCGACATAGCGGAGCAGGCGGCCCGTTTCGCCGCCCAGGACATCGACCGCGAGGCGCTCTACGGCGACACGGCCGGCCCCGCGCCGATCAACTACCAGGACTGCGACGCCCGGGTGAAGACCTTCGCCCGCCAGATGGACATGTCCGTCGCGGACATCGCCGGGACGCACTGCGTGTCCGCGGACGCCCAACAGGTCCAGGTCGAGGTCCAGTTGACGTACACGCCGGTCTTCACCGGGATGTTCTACGGCGGCGACGTGGTCGTCCACGGGCAGGCGGTGGCACAGAACGAGGTGGGCTGAGGCGGACGCCGCCTTCAGTGGCGGGGGTGCCCGTGCCCCTCTCCGCCCGGACGGTCATCAACGGGTGGGCCGCTGCAGTCGTCGCTGGGGGCGGGGTCGGTCTCGGCGGGGGGCGTGACCGGGGGAGTGACGGTGGGCGTGTCTCCGTCGTCCGGCGGGGCAGTGGTCTCATCGCCGGTGGGTGGGGTGCTCGGGGATGCCGTAGGGGTCGGTTCGCTGCCCGTGGGGTCGGCCGTCGTCGGCGGCGCGGTCGGTGTGGTCGTCGGGGTGGGCTCACTCGATGCCGACGGTTCGCCGCTGGTCGTGGGCATGCCCGCACCGACATCCCCCGGCGCCGACACGGCCGTACCCTTCGGAGTTCCGGCAAGGTCGGCCCGTACCGAAGTCCCCGTACCGGCAACGGACTTGTCGGTCGCCGTCCTCTCAGGCCGCCCCACCGGCGTGTCCGCCACCGGAGTCCGGACCGTCGGCGTCTGCCCGTCCGCGACCGGGACCCGCCCCGACGGCACGGTGGGGGACCCACCCGGGCCGAGCACGAGGAGCAGCACAGCCGCACCCACCACGACCACCCCGCTCGCGGCCGCCACCGGCTTCGACGCACCGGCCAGCGCGTGACGCACGCCGTGCAGGGTGCCCCCGCCGTGAACTCCCGACGCGCCGGCGGAGCCCGTCGTGGCCAGGGCGAGCAGGAACTTCCCCGTGCCGCCCATGGCCAGCACCAGCAGCGCGGGCCCGACCAGCGCGGGCAGGCGGTCGTTGGCGGTCATCAGGGCCGCGAGCCGGGCCCGGCAGTCGTCGCAGCCGTCCACGTGCCCGAGCAGCCGCTCCGACTGCCGTGCAGAGGCCGCCCCGCGCACGTATGCCGGCATCCGCGCCCAGTGCACCTGGCACGCGGGATCGTCCGGCGCCCCGGTCTGGGCCCGCAGAAACGCCTGCCGCATCCCTTCGCGCGCCCGGTGCAGCAGTACGGCGGTCGCCCCCTCCTTCGTGCCGAGCTGGGGCCCGATCGCCGCCAACGGCTGCCCCTCGGCCTCGGCGAGCCACAGCGCCTTCACCCACCGCTCGGGCAGCTGCTCCAGCACCCGTACGACGAGGTCGACGGAGGACACCCGCTCGGCCGGGTCGCCGCCCTGCGCGGGCACCTGCGCCTGCTCGTCGCCGTGCGGATCCCGCGGGGTCTCCCGTGCGGCGGTGCCGGCGGCGGCCGCGAGATGCCGGACCGTCGTCATCAGGTACGCCGGCACGTTCTCGATCTCGTGCCCCTGCGAAAGCCGCCGCCAGACCCTGAAGTGCGCCTCGGCCACCAGGTCCTCGGCGGCGTGGGCGTTGCGCGTGAGCGAGCGGGCGTACGCGACGAGGCGGGGTTGCTGCTCCTCGTAGACGCGGGCGTACGCGGCCGTGGAACCGTCGGGCATGGCGGAACGCTCCAGTTGCTGCCTGCAGGGGGCGGGACGGGGCAGAAGGTTTGTAAGCCTAGATGGCAAAACTTTCAATCAAAGTTTCAAGAGCACCAGAAAGTGACGCAGGTCACGTCAGAATCTTGAGAAGTGGCGTAACGCAACTGCCCCTTGCGTGCTCCAAGAAGTGCAACGTCTGACCGGAACCGCCGCCCCGCCGCCCGACCCCACGGAGACCGCTCGTGTACATAGCCCTCGAACAGCCCGTCGGCGCCCAGCTGCTGACGCCGAACCACGAGGAGTTGGCGGTCCCCGTGACCCTCCGCTACACCTCCGACGACGCCCTGGCCGTCCACTTCGTCTTCCCGGCCTGGATCTCGCTCGACGAGGAGGAGGTCACCTGGACCTTCGCCCGCGCTCTGCTGGAGGAAGGTCTGGACGCCCCCGCCGGCCTCGGCGCGGTCCACCTCCGCCCGCACGGCCCGACCGCCACGCTGCTGGAGTTCCGCACCCCCGAGGGTGTGGCGGCGATCCGCTTCCCGACCGCGTCCCTCCGCCACTTCCTGCGGCGCTCCTACGCGGTCACGGAGCCGGGCGGCGAGCCCCTGCAACCGGACCTGGACCGGAACCTGGCCACCCTGTTCGGCGCCGCCTGATCAGCCCGCGCCGCCCTCCTTCTTGACCGCGTCCTCGGCCTTCTTCGCCAGGTCGCCGTCGAGCTTCCTGAACTCCCGTACGACGGTGTCGGACATGTCGGCCAGGGCGTCCAGCTGCTTGCCGATGTCCTCGCGCCCGTCCTCCCAGTTGGACTCGAAGTCACCGAGGGCGTCGTTGACGCTGCCGTCGCCGATGTCGTCCCGGTAGGACTCGAAGAGCTTCTTGGTGTGGTTCAGGCGGCTCTTGAGGGATCGCAACCGCCCCCCGTACTGCTCGAGTTCACTGAGCGGCAGTGCGAGGTCGCTCTTGCCCTTGCCCATGCGTCCGTCCCCCGTCTCCCCGTGATCTCGTAGTCTGGGCGGCACCGTACAACGGAACGATGTTGGCACGAGCGATCGACAGTCCGCCGCGAGAACGGCACCGAGTGAACGGGGAGAACCGGATCCGTCATGGCCCGCTACCTGGAGGCGCTGACCGTCGAGCGCGGAGGATTCCGGATCAAGGTGCCCGAGTCGTGGTGGGAGTTCGACGTGCGTCCCGAGTCACGCGACGACTCGATCCGCCGCATGGTGAACGAACGGGTGCGCCACCACCCGGAGTTGGCGCCGCACCGGGACACGTACGTCACCTTCCTCCAGAAGGCGGCGGCGGACGCCTGGAAGTCGGGAGCGCTGTACTGCGGTTGCATGGCGGAGAGCTTCGGCGGCGAGACGCCGATCACGGGCTCGGTGACGGTGTCCCTGGTCGGCGGCCGTACCCGCGACGGCGCACCCCTGTCCACGGACCCGGCGGCGATCGCGGCCGGCCTCGCGCCCAAGGAGGCCAAGAAGGAGGGCGACTCCTGGCGGAAGGTGACGACGGTCGACGTCCCGGGAGTCGGGGCGGCGGCCCGCACGTACGGCATCGAGGACATCGCCGTACCGGACGACAGCCTGAACCGCACCGTCCGGGCCGTGTTGATGCAGACCTTCATCCCCGTCCCGGGCCAGGAGGGCAAGGTGGCCCTGGTGGCGGGCAGCAGCCAGGTCCTCGACCTGGCCGACTCGTTCTTCGACATCTTCGACGCGATCACGTCGACGTTCCGCTTCACGGGTTGAGCCGCATCACGGTTGAGCCGCATCGCGGGTTGATCGACATCACGCCGGTATCTCCTTCACCTCGAACGTAAGTGCACGCTAAGTTCGCGTGTGCATACGGATGTTGGTGTTGACGTGCGCGTGACGGGGGTTGCGGGATGGCGGGGCAGCGGCCGCGGGACTGGTACGTCCTGGACCTGGACAGGGACCCGACGCCGGGCGACCCGGACCGCGTACGGACCCTCGCCAGGACGTTGCACGAGTTCGCGGACGACGTCTCCGAGGCGCTGAAGGTCGTCAAGGGGATGGCGGACGACGACGCGACCCTGCAGTGGGCCGGCAAGTCGGCGGACGTCTTCAAGCAGGAGTTCTCCGGCGTCCCGAAGAACCTCAAGAAGCTGAAGAAGTCGTACGAGATGTGCGGCGACGCGCTCGCGGCGTACTGGCCGAAGCTGGAGCGGGCGCAGGCCCTCGCCGACCGGGCGCTGGCGAAGGGCCGGGAGGCGCAGCACGACCTGACCTCCGCCAAGTCCCGTCTGGCATCGGCCGATTCGTGGGTGACCCGGGCCACGAAGGAGGCCGACAAGTACAAGGACGACCCCACCGGCAGCAAGTCGGCCGCCGACAAGCCCGACGAGTCCAAGGTCCGCGCCGCCACCCGCGACGCCCAGGCCGCCAAGTCCGCCCACACCAAGGCCCAGTCCGACGTCACCGGCGCCCAGGACGCCCTCTCCGCCGCCAAGAAGATGGCCGAGGACGCCCGCAGGATGCGCGAGGACGCGGCCCGCGAGGCCAAGCAGAAGATCGACGAGGCCTCGGACGCGGGCATCCACAACCGCGCGTGGTGGCAGGACGTCGGCGACTGGTTCGAGGACAACTGGGACACGATCGTCACCGTCTGCAAGGTGGTCGTGACGGTCGTCGGCATCGTCGCGATGATCATCGGCGGCCCGATCCTGGGCGCGATCGTGCTGGTGGCGGCCCTCGTGGTCCTCGCCGACACCCTCTACAAGTACTCCAAGGGCCAGGCGTCCCTGTGGGACGTGGGCTTCGCGGCACTGGACTGCATACCGGGAGGCAAGGGGATCACTTCGCTGGGGAAGCTGGCGAAGGGGATGCGGGCCCTCGGCAAGACCGGGCTGAAGGGCATGTCCCTCGGAGTCCGGGGCTTCGGCCCGGCCGCCCGCGTCCTGGGCCGACAGATGAAGAAGCTCATCACCCGCGGCGACCCGGTCGACCTGGCCACCGGCGAACTGGTCATGTCGGCGACCGACGTGACGCTCGACGGCGTTCTTCCGCTCGTGCTGGAGCGCCACCACCGCACGAGCGTCCGCAGTGGCCGCTTCCTGGGGCCGTCCTGGACGTGCACACTCGATCAGCGTCTGTCGCTGGAGGACGCGGGCGTGCGGTTCGCCGTCGACGACGGCATGGTCCTGCACTACCCGGTCCCGGACCAGGACGTCCCCGTACTGCCGGTGGAGGGCCCTGCCTGGCCACTGAGCTGGGACGAGACCGCCGCAGGCCAACTCGCGGTGCACCAACCGGAGACGGGCCGCACCTTGCGTTTCCGGCCGCTGCCCGACCGCTCGCCGACCGAGCTTGCGCTGTCGACGATCAGCGACCGGAACGGCAACACCGCGACCGTGACCTACCGGCCGGACGGCACTCCAGCGGACATCACCCACCACGGCGGCTACCGCATCGGCGTGACCTGCGAGGACGGCCGAATATCCGAACTGGCGCTGCACAGCCACCCGGACCGGCCGACCCTTGTCCGCTACGGCTACGACCACCACGGCAACCTGTCGGCCGTCCACAACTCCTCTGGCCTGCCCCTGAGATTCACCTACGACGACGACCGGCGTCTGACGTGCTGGGAGGACCGCAACCGCGTCTGGTACGCCTTCACGTACGACGACGCGGGCCGCTGCGTGGCCGGCCACGGCATGGACGGCTTCCTCTCCTACACCTTCGCCTACGACGACGAGGCCCGCCGCACCGTCGCGGTCGACTCGCTGGGCCACGCCACGCACTACCGGTTCAACGAGGCCTACCAACTCGTCGAGGAGACGGACGCCTTCGGCCACTCGGTCACACAGGAGTGGGACCACCGGGACCGTCTGTTGCGCCGCACCGACCAGCTGGGCCGTTCACTGACCATGGAGTGGGACGCCGGGGGCCGTCTCACCGCCGTCGAGCTGCCCGACGGCTCCCGCTCCACGACCCGCTACGACGACCACGGCAGACCCGTGGAGATCACCGAGTACGACGGTGGCGTCCTGCGGCAGGAGTGGGACGAACGCGGCAATTGCACGTCCCTGACGACCGCCGACGGGGCGACCACCCACTTCACCCGCGACCCGACGGGCGCGCTGACCACGCTGACCGACGCCACGGGAGCCGCCCACCGCTTCACCAACAACCCCGCCGGGCAGCCGACTTCGGCGACGGACCCCCTTGGAGCGACCTCCACCTACGCCTACGACCCGTTCGGCCGATGCACCGCCGTCGTGGACCCGCTGGGAGGCCGGACCCTGCGGACCTGGTCACCCGAGGGCCTGCTGACCTCGCGGACGGGCACCGACGGCAGCGTGGAGAGCTGGACGTACGACGGCGAGGGCAACCAGCTGACCCACACCGACGCACAGGGCCGCACCTCCACCTTCACCTACGGGGCCTTCGACCTGCTCACCTCACGCACGACACCGGACGGCGTACGCCACACTTTCACCCACGACACGGAGCTGCGGCTGACCCGGGTGACCGGCCCGCGCGGGCTGACCTGGGACTACCGCTACGACGCGGTGGGCAACCTGGTGTCTGAGACCGACTTCGACGGCCGCACCCTGTCCTACGCCTACGACCCCGCAGGCCAGTTGCTCAGCCGCACGAACGCCGTCGGCCAGACGGCCGAGTTCGCCTACGACGAGGTGGGCAACCAGGTCCGGGCGACACTGGACGGCAGGACGACCACCTACTCCCACGACCGCGCCGGCCGGCTCGTGCGGGCCGTGGGCCCGGACGCCACCCTCACGTACGACTACGACCGCGGCGGCCGCATCACCGCCGAGGCCGTCGACGGCAGGGCTCTCGCCACGGACTACGACCTCCTGGGCCGCCCGGTCCGCCGGACCACCCCGAGCGGCGCCATCACCACCTACGCCTTCGACACGGCCGGACACCGCACGGCGCTGAGCACCGCCGACCGGACCTTCGCCTTCGCCTACGACCACCTCGGCCGCGAGACGACAAGGTGGACCGACAGCGGCCTCGCGCTCACCTTCGCCTGGGACGCCGGAGACCGCCTGACCTCACAGCAGCTCACGACCCCCACCGGCCCGCACCCCCTGACGCACCGCACCTTCACCTACCGGCCGGACGGCCACATGACCGCGCTCGACGACCGGACGACTGGGCGCCGCACGTTCGACCTCGACCCGGCGGGACGCGTCCTGTCCGTGCGTGCGGACGGCTGGACGGAGTCGTACGCCTACGACGAGCAGGGAAACCAGACGCGAGCCACCTGGCCGGACCGTTACTCCACCCAGGAGGGACGCGGCGAGCGCGTCCACCAGGGAAACCGCGTCCTGCGCGCGGGAGACGTCCACTACGAGTACGACGCCGCCGGCCGCGTGGTGCTGCGCCGCCGCACCCGCCTGTCCCGCAAGCCCGATATCTGGCGCTACACCTGGGACGCCGACGACCGCCTCACCTCGGCCGTCACCCCCGACGGCACGGTCTGGCGCTACCGGTACGACCCGGTGGGCCGCCGAGTCGCCAAGCAGCGCCTGAGCACCGACGGGCAGAGCGTGCTGGAGGAGACCCGTTTCACCTGGGACGGCCCGCATCTGGTGGAACAGACCACGGTGCGCGCCGACTCCGCCGAGGTGTCCACCCTGACCTGGGAACGCGACGGATCGCGACCTTTGACCCAGACGCAGCGCACCATGATCGCCGACGCACCCCAGGACGTCGTCGACGAACGGTTCTTCGCCATCGTCACCGACCTCGTGGGCACGCCGACCGAACTCGTCTCGGGGGACGGTGCCATCGCCTGGCGCTCCGACGCCACGCTGTGGGGCCTGCCGGCACTGGACGGGGCGTACGACACGACCACCCCACTGCGCTTCCCCGGCCAGTCCTTCGATCCCGAGACGCAGCTCCACTACAACTTCTTCCGGTACTACGACCCGGTCACCGCGGCCTACCTCAGCGCCGACCCGCTCGGCCTGGACGCGGGCCCGAACCCCCGCGCATACGTACCGAACCCCCTGTCGTGGCTCGACTACCTGGGCCTGCTGACCTGCGCCGAGAACGCCGACCTGCTGGCCAAGAACCTGGCCCGGGAGGGCCGCGCCAAGAGCGCCGGCGAGGCCGCCGCCCACCTCGTGCCGTCCGGCATGAAACGCAACGGCGCGGCACAGGCGAGGGCGCTGCTGGAGAAGTACGGCGTCGACATCAACGATGCGGCCAACGGGGTTCCGCTGGGGCATCCTCGACCGCACAACTTCACGCATCGCAAGAACTTCCTCGAGCGTTTGAACAAGCACCTCCAGGAAGTGACGACCGATATGGAGGGTGCCGGTTACGGAGCGCGTGCCATCCGTGGTGCACTGCGCCGGGAACTGCGCTCCGTCGGGCAACAGGTAGAGAGAGAACTGGCGAACGGACAGCCCTCAGCGAACGCAGTATGGACTGCACCTTGATGGATACCCGCGCGACGAAAGACATGGATGGTGACGCATGGTTGATGAGTCCGACGAGAGTCTGTCGGTCTACCGCCTTCTTCCGAGCCTGAGCGACTACAGGCCACTGCGTCTTGACGATGCTGGGCTGTCCAGGATCAAGCGCTGGCAGCGTAGCGGTGCGGAATCGGACCGACCTGTCCGGCTGAGTGCTGAATGGGGTGGGGACCGCCACTGGCCGAAGTCCGAATTTCCGTCGGGATACCGGGGCGCTCCCATCCTCGGTCGACGTGTCATCGATCAACTTGGTGACCGACTGCCGGCGGCCGGAAGCCTGGTGCCCGTCGACATTGCCGACGGAAAAGACGACGAGTACTTCCTGCTCCTGGTCGAGCAGGTGGTCGACTGTCTGGATCTGCGGAGGTCGTCCAAGCCGAAGAGGATGAATGGTGAGGTCAAAAAGGCGGTGTTCCGCCCCGAAGCACTTCCTGTGGACCTCCCGGCCTTTCGGTTGCCGCAATTCGCCAGCGCCGTACAGTGGAACGGCTGGGCGGCCGACCGGCTGATCGACCTCACCGGGGACCAGATCGAGCGGCGTCTGATCTGGTCACGGGATCCGGCTGCGAAGCCTCATCCTGATCCGTGGGGCTTCTGAACCACGGCCCAATTGAGGTCACGGTATCGATCGAACGCCTCGCGGGCGTCCGGGACGAACCCCTGATGCCGTACGAGGGATTCGAGCTCCGGCTCGGTGAGCCAGTCGTGCCAGGCGACTTCCTCGGCACTCGGCCGGACGGGCCCGGTGATGACGACCTCGTGCAGTCCGAGCCAGTAGGGACTGATTGCCCCCGCGCACAGAAACTTGAGCACGAAGCGCGGGGCTGCCTGAACATCCAGTTCCTCCGCCAATTCCCTGGCTGCCGCCTGCTCGTACGATTCGCCGACGTCAGCGGCCCCGCCGAGCATCCAGTTGTACTGACCCGGAAAACGGGACGAATCATCCGGACGGCGATGAACCAGGAACCGCCCTCCTTCGTCGCGGCACACGATCGTGGCGATGCGATGCAGCCAGCCCTGCCGAATCGCTTCCGCTCGGTCGACCACTCCCAGCACCCGGTCCTGCTCGTCGACACGCTCAACCAGTTCACCCATGAGCCCCACGGTGCCAGGGACTGCTCACGCCGGCCCACCAAAATGGATCGATATTGAACGATGCCGTGCGTAAGCTCCTGGACGATCCAGTCCCCGGTGGCGTCGAGGTCCGTCAGGACGAGCAGAACTCGCCCGAAGCACCCATCCCCGTAAGGGAATCAGCGACATGTGGGCGTCGTTCATGCCTGCATGACGACCTTCGTTCTGGTTCCCGGCGGCTGGCGCGGCGGCTGGTACTTCTCCGGCCTGGCCGACCGACTGTGCACCGCCGGACACCGGGCGCTGACCGTCACCCCCACCGGTGTCGGCGACCGCGCCCACCTGAACTCTGCCAACGTCAATCTCGACACCCACATCGACGACGTGCTCGCCGTACTCGCCACCGAGGAGGTCAATGACGCCGTTCTCGTCGGGCACAGCTATGGCGGCATGGTGATCACCGGTGCCGCCGACCGCGCCCCTTCCGGGGTGGTGCGCCGCCTGGTCTACGCCGACGCCTACGTACCCGAGGACGGCCAGTCCTGTTGGGACCTGACCAGCGATGTCTACCGCAGCCTGTTCTTGGACGGCGCGGCGGCGGACGGTTACACGGTCCGGCCGCCGTCCGGCAGCGACCCGCGCGTGACCGCACATCCGCTGGCGTCCTTCCTCCAGCGGATCCGGCTGGACGCGGCCGGCCTGCGCGACGTCAAGGCCCGGGACTACGTGTATCTGTCCGGATGGGACGGCACGCCCTTCACCGCCGTCCGCGACCGGTTGGCCAACGACCCGACCTGGCGCGTCCACACCCTGGACAGCGGTCATGACGTCTGTAGGGACGCCCCGCAGGAGTTCTTGGAGATCCTTCTGCTGGGCGAAGAGCCATGACGCGGTGCGGGTGTGGCCGACCAATGGTCGTTGGCGGGCACAGCTGGAGCTGCTGCTCACCTCTGTGATGCCTGGTAAGCCTCGCGGATCGACGCAGGAATGCGTCCACGATCATTTACGAGATACCTGTTGGCGTGTGCCCACAGAGGTATCGGCTCGTCTTTCGGACGGAGATCGGGCCTACGGGCTCTGGCAGACCGGCCGGGGCCTCTCCAGTCCCCCGTGGACACCCCTTCCAGCCGGTCCGCTGTCTCTTGGAAGAAGGCGAACAAGGAGGCGTACGCGCCCTCCACAGGACCGTTTGCCTCGTTCCAGGTTCCGATGGTTCCGCTGAGCGTGTCGAGATACGTCCCATAGAGACCGTCGCTCTCGGCGGCAATGGGCACCCACTCACGACGCCAGAACGGATGGCCGGGGTCTGCGGACGGCGCGCTCTCCTCCAGGCCCATGCGGCTCAGGTAGACGCGCTGAATATCTGTCAGCCCGAGGAGGAGATGGCCGCCGGGGATGTCTAATTCGCACCCCAGCGCGACCAGACGGGACTGATCGTCTGGCTGCCTGCCGGCGTCGATGTCGTTCGCCAACAGCCACTGCCGCATGTCCTCCGGCAGATTCAGACCGAAGTTCGGCTTCACTGATGGCCCCATGGGCCCCCGGGCCGCCGAGCGCTGCGAGCGTGTCAGGGGCGTTGCGTTCAAGCCATGAGGTCACACGGCCCCATGCCTCTCGCACGTCTCCTGTCGCGCACATCCAATTTCCTCTCATGTTTGATCCTCAAGAGTTGTCCTCAGCTCTGGCTGTGCAGCAGTCTCCGCAGCTTTGACCAAACAGCACGCCGATCACCAAGCGACAGTGCGTGGCCCTCCAAGGCGGAGTACGCGGCGCCCTGCTCCTCCCCGGCGTGAGCGGGGGGGGGGGACTTACGTGTAGTGGTCCATCGCCTTGGCGACGGTCGCGACGGGGATCCCCCGGTCGGAGATCGCCTTCAGCAGCGTCATCAGGCCCGCCTGGCTGATCTCCGTACTGCTGGTGGGCGCCCCCTCGACGACCCGGTGCAGGCAGAGGATCAGCCAGTCTGCACTGTTGGCGCAGCGGTCGAGTCGGCCACCCGGAGCCGTCAGCTTCGACAGTGCCGTGCCTTTGATCCCGCTGGCGTCGTTGATGCCGGTCAGCGCTTTGAGGCGGAATGGCATCGCCGGGGCGAAGGACTCGGTGGTTTCGGAAATGATCGACCGGGCCGTGGTGAAGTGCCGGCCCGCGATCTGGTCCACCGCGACTCCGTCGGTCGTCTTCCCGAACGCACCGTGCGGGTAAGCGAAGTGCTCGCTGGTGAAGCCGTGGGTTGCCAGCCATTCCCGCAGACGGCGGAAGTCGTTGTCCGCCTGCTGGGCCGTCAGCTTCGCGTAGCTCGCGGTATGAGCGCTCGTCGCGTACGCGTGCCCGGCCATCTCCCAGCCCGAGTGGTCCTGCAGCGACCGCATCTGGTTGATCGTCAGGGAACTGCCGCTATCGATGGCGTCCGCGATGTTGTAGCTCGTCCCGGGGAAGCCGTACCTGTCCATCGCCGGCCGCGCCAGGTTGTGGATCGAGCTGTGCGAGTCGTCGAACGTGATGGAGACGACGCCTTTGGGAAAGACGGACGAGGTGTCAGGCACCAGTTCCACCGCCTGCAGCCAGTAAGTCACCGGACCACCGGCGTCGTCGTACAGGGCGAACGAGAAGTCGGTGAAGCCGGTTTTGGTGGAGGGCACGCCCGCCGACGACAGCGAGTACCTGCCTGCTGCGGCAGTCACGTCGGCCCACTGCAAGTGGACGGTCACCCATTCCCCGGACTGGACGTAGTTGGTGGCCGTCGCAGAGTGCGTGTGGAACTGCCAGACGTAGGAATTCGCGAACGAGCCGGTTCCCAGGTAGAAGGCCAGCCTGGAGAGGCTGTTGGTGTTGTCGACGCGGAAGAGCAGGCGAATCATCCTGCCGGTCAAGTTCATCGCGGTCATGCCGGTCCTGCGTACGTACGACTGCCTTCCGGTGCCGTTGGTGACAGCGCGCACCGACTGACTGCCCCGGGCGAACACCGAGGTGTCATTGGGGTCGGCGGACGCGGTGCCCGCGCCGCCGACCGTCCAGCCGTGCCCGGATTGGAACTGCTCGGACCAGGTCGCTCGGGGAGGATGGAGACGGCGCCCTGAGGGGATGTCAGTCCGTGGCGTAGTGGGCTCGCCCGGCGCTCTTTTTTTGGGAGGCGCAGCAGGGGCGCAGCTCACAAGTGTCTGCCCAGCAGCGACAAGAGCCGATGCCCCGGCCAGACGAAGCGCTGATCGACGGCTGAACAGGCTTGCGCCCATGGAGTGCCTCTCTGAGATCACCGCAACTCCCAACGCTGCCAAAGTAGTTTATTTCCCCTTTGCTGGACTGCAGGACTGCAGCATTGATGTCCCCGACGGGCAGGGCGTCGGAGAGGCGGGATCTTCGCCGGAGCGGTGGTACAGGGGGCGCACACAACGGAGCGCGTCACCGCAGAGTGCTTCGACTACCAGGTCGCGATGTGGGAACAAGCCTTCCGCTTGGCGGGTGCATCCTTAGCCTTGACCAAGCACGAACAGGGGGAAGTTGTGAAGATCAGTTCGTGAATCTAACGGCGTGTCGGCTTGGCCGGGCCGAGGGTGGATTGCATCGGCCAAGAAGTCACCGTCTTGCGGTCAAGACTGCCCTCGTGAGCTGAACTTAGGCATCATGCAGCTGTTTTGACGGTCAGTCGGGCGCTGAGAGGGCCCTAGAGGCACCTCATAGGTTTCGAATCAGTAAAGAGGCTTCCGTTACCGCGGATAACCGTTGAACGTTTTAGGTCCACAAAGAGGGGGGATTTGTGAAGATCTCTAAGTGGGTCAGGGACAGACTCACGAGAGACGTCGAGCCGGCGGTTGAGCCGCCAGTGACTCGACAGCAGCGGTTGTCGTAACCCGACGGGGGTTCAGCGCCGCCGCTCCCGCACCGCCATCCACTGCAGTACCCGACGCCGCGGCTGCCTGCTTCAGGAACAGTCAGCCGCACTTCAGGGGCGCCGTTTTCCGGTCCGCGCATGCTCGCGGGCCGGCTCAAGGTGAGGAAATCCACCATGCACATTTGCGTGCTTGGGCAGGGCTATGTTGGCCTGCCCCTGGCCCTGAGGGCCGCCGAGGCCGGACACGTCGTGACCGGCTACGAACCAGACCAGAGACGCTGCGAGAGCCTTGCTGCCGGTTCGTCCTACATAGAGGACATCGACTCGGACCGGCTGCAACAGGTGCTGCACTCAGGCCACTACACGCCCAGCTCGGATCCGCAGGATCTGAAGGGATTCGATGTCGCTGTCATCACTGTGCCGACGCCACTGACCGAGCGCGCGCCAGATCTCACCTGCGTACGTGAGGCCGGACGGGTACTGGCGGACTGGCTGGAGCCAGGAGCCACCGTGGTGCTTGAGTCGACGACGCATCCGGGCACCACCCGCGAGGTGCTCATACCCCTGCTGGAAGAGGGCTCGGGCCTCGTCGCCGGGGAGGACTTCCACGTCGGGTTCAGCCCCGAGCGCATCGATCCCGGCAACGCGGACTGGCGACTGGAGAACACACCCAAGATCGTCGCCGGGCTCACCGATGCCTGTCTGCGGCGTGTCAAGGACTTCTACGACTCGGTCACCGATGTCACCGTGCCGGCCTCCGGGCTGGAAGAGGCCGAGCTTGCCAAGGTGTTCGAGAACACCTATCGGCACGTCAACATCGCGCTGGTCAACGAGCTTTCCCGGATGGCGCACACCCTGGGCGTAGACGTCTGGCACACCCTGGAGCTGGCGGCGACCAAGCCTTTCGGGTTCACCAAGTTCCTGCCCGGGCCGGGCGTCGGTGGGCACTGCTTGCCCATCGACCCCGTCTACCTCAGCCACCACGTCAAAGCCCGACACGGACAGACCTTCCGGCTCATCGAGCTGGCTCAGGACATCAACGAAAGCCAGCCGGACTACGTGGTGCGCCGCCTACAGGACGCCCTCAGCCGTCGCTTTTGCCGCAGCGTGCACGGGGCCCGCATCCTCGCCCTTGGCGCCGCTTACAAACCGGGCACCTCCGACGCCCGCCAGTCGCCCGCTGTCCAGGTCATCGACCGGCTCCGGGCCATGGGAGCCGACGTCACCGTCGTCGATCCCTACCTGCCCGACGGCGGCTGCAAGGACATTCCCTTTGCCGCCACGCACGGCGGTACGAGCGTGGCCGACTTCGACGCAGTCGTTCTGCTCACCCCGCACGGTGAGTTCGACCTCACCCAACTCGCCGCCGAGGCCGCCTACGTACTCGACACCCGTGGCGTCATGGCGGCCGCCCCACACATTGAGCGGCTCTGAAACACGGAACACCCCCGAAGGCCAGGCGGGCTGACTTGCCGGCGCGACACATGAGAACCGCCCCGCGCTGAATGTCCTGGCACTCACGGAAGCCATCGGGCAGCCGTCGACACGTTGGTGACGCCTCACGGCGCACTCAGAAAGAGGGAACATGTACGGACACAATGGCGTTGGTGCCGCAATAGGTACAGCCACCGGGGGAGCCGCTCTGGCCGCCACCGGCGGCACGGATCTCGGATGGATCGTGCTGGGGGCCATGCTTCTCGTCCTCAGCGGCGTGACGGTCTTCCGGCTGGCGACCCGCGGCAAGCGGGTGACCGCTTGAGCACTTCATCACGGGCGAGATTCACTGTGGTGACTGCCGTGGTGGTGGCGGCCCTGGCCGCTGCCACCGTGGTGGTCCACCTTCAGTCCAAGAGCCCGATCCTGACGTTCTACTGGTGGCTGGGCATGACCGTGATCGTGCTCTGCCTGGTCTCCTTCCTCAAAGGCCGGACCTTCACCCACCTGCCGGTGGCTCCCGGCCGGACAGTGGCCATCATCCCGGCCTTCGAAGAGCCCACGGAGAACCTGCACCGTACGGTGCGCTCGTTACTGGCCCAGACGCATCCCGTCGATGAGATCCACGTGATCGACGACGGCTCCCAGCAGCACCCCGTGCAGCCCTTCGACCACCCCCGGGTCTTTTGGCACCGGCAGGAGAACAAGGGCAAACGCGGGGCCCAGGTCACGGTGCTGCGTCACCTTCAGGCACAGGGCAAGCACTTCGACTTCGTCCTCACCATCGACTCGGACGGCGAGCCCTTCCCGGATGCCCTGGAACAGCAACTGCGGGCCATGAGCAACCCGAAGATCCAGGCCACCACCGGCATGATCTACATCCGCAACTTCCAGGAGACCTGGGTCGCGCGGGCCGCCGACATCGACATCGGCACCTCATGCGTGATGATGCGCTCCTCGCGCTCCATGCTCGGAGCCCTGGAGACCACCTCGGGCGCACTGGCCCTCTACCGGGCCGAACTGCTCTACGACCACCTGGACGCCTACGAGGTGGAGTGCGGCACGGGCGACGACCGCTGGCTCGCGCTGAGAGCCCTGATGCGCGGCGAGGTCGTGGCCGTCAACGAAGCGGGCGTGGTCACCGACATGCCGACCACACTGAAGAAGACCTACCGTCAGCGCCTGCGCTGGGCCAGGTCCTGGTGGTGGATGCTTCCCTTCGTCTACTCACGGCTGTCCGTGAAGCAGCTCATCTCGCCGACGTTCGGCCTGCTCCAGCTCGTCATCACCCCCGTGATGCTGACTTGGACCATCGTGATGACCGTGATGACCCTGGGCGGCCGGTACCACAACCCCGGGCCGGCCTTGGTGTACCTCACGGTGTACCTCGTGGTCCGCTACGGCCAGTCCGGGCTGTACGTACTCATGCGACCGGACATGACCACGCGCCAGCGATGGCACTCGTGGCTTGCCGGAACCCCGGCGGCAGTGTTCATGAACATCGTGCTGCTCTGCCCCACCCGCTACTGGGCCCTGTTCAAACTCCGTGACAACGCCTGGCAGTCGCGAGGGCTCACGGCCAAGACAGCTCTGCCGAACAGACACCACCGTGCTGAGTCCCAGAACGTCGTCAGTGCTTGACCGCCGGGGCGACGCCGAGCCGCGCAGACCGCAGAGCGCCCCATCGAGCCGAGCAGGTCCGGCAGGCCGGCGTCGTCCTCGGTGATGTCGGGGAGTGCGATCGATCTCGGGGTGGGCTGGAATGGGCCGGTGAACAGCTTCAGGGGCAGATCTACGAGATGGACGGAGAGTACGGCGCCGCCGGGTGGTAGAGCGGCGTCTGATCTGTGGCGAGCGAGTCGATGAACGCGGAGAAGACATGGGCCGGGAGGGAGAGGGTGCCTTGGGCCGGATCCTTCGAGTCGCGTATCGCGATGTCGTTGGAGAGGTTCGCTATCTCTACGCAGTCGTTGCCCTCCCCGCCGCCGGAGTAGGACGACTTTCGCCACTGAACCGGGGTGCTCATGGCTGCTTCCTCACAGTTCCTTGGTCAACTGGTGGATGAGGTCACGCGACCTGACGGGGGTCAGTGACGCTTCCCTCACCCTACGGAAGAGCTTTCGAAAGTGCTCCAGTTGGGCTTCGGAGTCGATGAAGGCCGTGCCGTGTGGGGCGTCGCGGACCACGGTGTCCAAGGGCCGGACGGCCCCTCCCAGGTGCACCATGGCGCTCCCGGCGCCGGCGAAGTCGTCGAGGGCGAAGGGGATGACGCGCACGGTCACGTGGTCCGCCTCGGACATTTCGAGGACGCGGGCCAGCTGCGTTCGGAAGGCGGCTCGGCCTGCCACTCTGATGCGCAGAGCCGCCTCATGGATAAGGGTCTCGTACGGGATGGGGTCGGGACCATCGATGATGACTTTCCGCTTCATCCGATGGCTCACTCGGTGCTCCACCTCGCTCTCGGGGAACTCAGGGTTCATGTAGGAGAAGAGGGCGTGCGCGTAAGCCTCGGTCTGGAAGAGCCCGGGCAGGTGGTTGACCGCCACGTCGTGACGGAACCTGGCGTGGTGATCCAACTCAGCCAGGTCGAGGTGGGCGGCGGGCAAGACACCCTTGTACTCCTCCCACCAGCCCCGGGTGCGGTCGGTGGCCATGGCGACCAAGGCGTCGATCAGTTCGGCATTCGTGCAGGCGTAGTTGGCTGCCAGCCGGCGAACACGCTCCTCGCTGACACCGGCGACACCGGACTCGATCTGGCTCATCTGAGTTGAGTTCACCCCGAGCAGCGCCGCCGCCTCGGCGCCTTTCAGCCCTGCGGCCTCGCGAAGTTTGCGCAGTTCGGCGCCCAGACGCATCTGCCGTGCCGTGGGGTGTCGCCGCGTGGCCATCCGCTGCTCCCTGGGTCGTAAACCGCCTGCCATGGCGCCTCGTTCGGGTGTGAGGCTACGTGAGTGGCTTGCCGGGTCGCAATCTTATGACCTACCGTCAGTGACGCGACGCACACGCTGCGAGACGCCGGGATCCCGGAAGCGCACCACTCCGTCCTGCCATGACGGCTGCGGCACTGCCACCGCCCGCGACCGCCGCGCGACCTGCCAACTCCCCCTCCTCGACTGGAGTTCAGCCATGCCCGAAAACGACCCGTGGGAGTACTCCCTCTACATCCCGAACGACCCCCGAGCCGTCACCGTCTGCCGTCGCACCCTCCGGCTGATCCTCACCCTGCACGGCCTGATCCGCCTGGCCGACACCGCCGAACTGCTCGCGACGGAGCTGGTCACCAACGCCGTACGGCACACCAAGGGACCGGCGGCGCTACGGGTGCGCTGGTCGGCCGGTGTGCTGCGGATCGGGGCCTGGGACGCGAGTCCCGAACCGCCGGAGCCGCCTGGGCGGTTGGAGCAGCTCGTCGACGCGGAGGAGGGGCGGGGACTCGCACTGGTGCGGGCGTGCTCCGACCTGGGGGGATGGCAGCAGCTGACCAGAAACGGCAATCGAGGCAAGTACGTGTGGTGTGATCTCGTTGCGGCGTAGCTCGTTGATCACCTCGTATGAAGGAGAGGCTGGGTGACTGAGCCATTCCCGGGGGGCGAGGGGCACACGGAATGCGACGACGAGTCGTGCCCGCTCTTGCTTCTGTTCCGGAACCCCGTCTTCCTTCGGGCCAATGTCGACATGACTGCCGAGGCTGGCTGGTCGTCGGAAAGGCTCAGAGAGCTTGTCCTGGCTCTGGGGGAGGCCGGACCGCTCCCGGTGACTTCCGAGGTCCGTGTTCGGGTGGACGCCTGTTCCGATCCGGCACTGCTCAGGGCCTGGGCGATCCGGACCCTGCGTGCGACAAGCCTGGCCGACCTGTTCGCCGAGAACGTGGTCTGAACCCGGTGTGTCCCCGGCGATGTTGAGGCGAACGTCAGCGGTTGACCGCCTGGATCTCCTGGACGTTCATGTTCTGGGTCGTGTCGAAGGTGCCGTTGGGCAGGTTGCCCTTGGCGCCGCCGGTTCCCTCCCAGGTGATCTGCCATGTGATGCTGGCCTTGAGCTGGTACGGCGTTCCGTTCGTCGCCTTGAGGTACGTGATGCCGCACGGCGGGGTGGTGTTGGCGTCGCCCGGCTTGTACGGGGTGCCGATCGAGCCGTCGTTGTTGATGGTGCAGTCGCCGGAGGCGGGGAACGTCGTCGCGTCGGACGTGCCGGGATCCAGGTGGAGGGCGACCGGCTTGGCGGTCGTCTCGGCCCAGAGGTTGGTGCGGGGGAGTTCCGCGCGGACCTTGACGTCCTGGAACTTGCCCTTGTCGAGCCAGACCCAGGTCGGCAGGTTCACCGTGGACTTGGCGGTGGGCTTCACCTCGATCTCGGTGGCGGGGACCTTGATCTGGTTGTAGGCGTAGTCGGCGAGCATCTCCGGCGTGGGGGCGTGCGGGACGTTGGGAACGACGTTGGCGTCCTGCCAGAACATGATGCGGCCGCAGTCCCAGGAGGCGGGGTCGGTCGCGTCCGGTGCGACGCTGCGCCAGAAGTAGCCGTTCTTGCCGATGTTGTAGTTCTTGTAGCCGTCCGCGACGCTGTTGCTGTCGTCGAAGTTGTGCTCCGGCTTGCCGTCCTGGTAGTGGTCGGTCCACAGGCCCTTGCCGTACCAGGACTCGTGGATGCCGACGTCTCCGTTGCCGTTCGTGCTGTCGACGAAGTCCTTCAATTCCTGCCCGCTGAACACCGGCTCGTACCAGCAGGCCGGCGGCTTCCAGTTGACGTCCACGGAGGAGACGGAGCCGCGCTTGCCGCCGGTGGGGCCGCTGATCTGGCGGACCTTGATGGTGGAGTAGGTGGCGGAGGCGTAGATGTTGTTTCCGTTGGTTCCGCCGTGAGCACCAGAGGTGGGCTTGTCGGCGTAGGCATTGCCTGCGGTCCACAGCAGGATCCCCGCAGCAAGGGCTACGCCCCATTTCGCTCGCTGGGGGTAAATCACTCCTGGCACTCCTTCGCCTTCTCGGCCACGGTGATCGACTGCGCTTGCCAAACCGGCGACGCCTTCGTGGATGCCATGAGGATGTTGAACTTCAAGAAACTACTCAGGCTTGGCTTGGTGTAGAGGATCTTCCCGGTCTTCACTTCCTTGCCGTAGGCCTTCGCCTGGTTCTCACAGAATGTGACGCGGACGAGCTTCACGTTCTGGGTTCCGCCCGCGGCGCTGGTCTCGGCACGGTAGTAGCGGTCCGTGCCGGTGATCGTCCAGCCGCCCTTCACGTACGTCTGGATCTGCGAGTTCGCGTACCGGGCCGCGTCGCTGGCCGAGTAGAACTGGTAGGCCGGATCCTGGGGATTCTGCTTGGCGATGCCATGGTTCAGCGCCCGGATGTAGTTGGCCGCGTCATCCAACGCCGCGGCACTGTCTGCGTCTGACGGTTTGGCAAAGTCGAAGACCAGCTTGAGGTCCTTCGGAAGACTCACGTCCGGTCGGTCAACGTTGGAAGAAGCTGAAGCCGAGGCAGAAGCCGAAGGGCTCCCCGACCCCGTGTCCGCCCCCTTGATGGTCCCCGACGACTTGTCACCCCCGCCGCACGCCGTGAGCAAGAGCGTCGACGCGATGGTGAACGCGGCGGCAGTGGACGTCAGTGCGTGGCGGGCCACGGTGTTCTCCCCCGGAGTCGGCTGTGTGCAACGGGGAACGAAGCTATCAGGGGTGGGTAAGGGGGCCTTGAGCGGCCGTGGGGGATTGTGTGGGGAATGTGAGGAGTGAGGGTGTCGCGGGCGCGAATGGCAGACGTACCCCCGAGGGACAGGCCAGGGCCAGGTCTCAGTCCCGTATCCGACCCCCGCCCGCGCAAATACGAGTCCATAAGATCTCTGTAGGCTCAGTACACCCACGCACCCGCAGTGCTTTCACCAGCCCACACGACCCCAGGACACCCGCCATGCCACGACGCCGCACCTCCAGCTCGGCCAGCTCGACGGGCAGCCCGGCAGGCAACTCGTCGGCTCCCAGGAACCGGACCCCGCAGCCCGTCCGCATTCGGCGTCGTGGCTTCGGGGACTTCGTGAAGGCGTTCTTCGCGTTCGTCGCGCTGCTCGTGCTGGTCGTCGGGGTGCCCGGCGCGCTCGCCGTCACCATCGGGTGGCCGTTGCCGAAGGGAGCGCCCAGCCTCGACTGGCTGCAGCAGCAGATCACGGTCTGGACGTTCATCCACATCCTCACCGTCATCGTCTGGTTGGCCTGGGCGCAGTTCACGGCGTGCGTGCTCGTCGAGGTGAAGGCCGCGCTCAGCGGTGTGGGGGTGCCCGGGCGGGTTCCCGGCGCCGGCCCCAGTCAGCTCCTCGCCCGGCAGCTCGTCGCCGCGCTGCTGCTCGTCGGCGCCACCGCGGCCAGCCTCACGCCCGGGCTGTCGAACCTCGGGCACAGCCTGGACGGGAACCAGAAGCCCACCGTGGCCGCCGCCCAGGCGACCCCCGGCATCTTCGCCCAGCAGCAGGAGCAGGCCGCGCACACCGCCGCCGCCCTCGCCGAACAGGCCTCCCACGCGCAGGCCGAGGTCGGTCACCAGGCGGGGCAGCACGGCGAGACGAAGTACTACCGGATCCAGCCGCCCGAGGGTCGCCACCACGACTCCCTGTGGGAGATCGCCCAGCGGCACCTCGGTGACGGGCGCCGGTACAAGGAGATCTACGAGCTCAACAAGGACCGGGTGCAGCCCGACGGCTCCCGGCTCTCCGAGGCCAGTCTGATCCGGCCCGGGTGGATCATGGAGATGCCGGGCGACGCACGCGGCGGCGAACTCGTGGAGATGCCCGACGCGAACGCCCAGGTCTCGCCCGAGGTGCAGCACCAGATCCACGACTACGCCAAGTCCGGTGAGCACGCCCAGGAACAAGGGGGTAGCGGCGGTCAGCAGGTCTCCGTGCCCCAGCAGCGGCCCGCCGCTCAACACGTGCACCAGCAGCAGGTAGCGTCCCCCGAGTCCGGCGCCAACTCCGGCTCCAGTTCCCACTCCTTCGGGCTTCCCGAAGCCCTTCTCAGCGCCCCCCTTCTCGCCGCCGGGCTGCTCGGTGCCCTCGGTCGGCGGCGTCGGCAGGCGTTGTGGCAGTCGGCCCTCGGGTCCGTCGGGGGGCGGCGCGGCATGGAGCCGCCCACGCCGACCGGGGACGCCGCAGCCGCGCAGGACGCGCTCCTCGTCGGCGCCGACCCCGAAGCCGTACGACTGCTCGACCGCTCCCTGCGGGGGCTCGCGGCGCAACTCACGGGGGAGTCACGGCCGTTGCCCACCGTGTACGCGGCGTGGCTCACCAACGGCGATCTGCACCTGCAGCTCGCGCAGCCCGCCGGGAAGCCGCCGGCTCCCTGGCAGCTCGGGCAGGACCAGACGTTCTGGATGCTCGCGCGCAGCGATGCCGAGCGCTACCCGGACGCCGACACGGCCGCGCCCTACCCCGGGCTCGTCAGCCTGGGGACCATGGACGACTCGCGGCTGCTGCTCAACCTGGAGGCCGTGCCCGGCATCGTCTCGCTGAGCGGCCGGGAGGCCGACCGGGCCGCCGTCTTCGCCTCCGTGGCCGCCGAGTTGGCCACCAACGGCTGGTCCGACCGCATGACGATCACGCTCGTCGGGTTCGGTGAGGACCTGACGCCGCTCGCCCCCAACCGGCTCCGCCACCTCGACGGCATCGACGCCCTCCTCGAGACCATGGAGGCGGAGACCCGGCAGCGGCGCGGTGCCTTGGGGGCCGCCGGTCAGGACTCCGTGCTCACCGGGCGTACCGGGCCCGCCCAGCACACCCGTTGGGCTCCGCACCTCGTGCTGCTCGCCGCCCAGCCCTCCGCCGAGGACGCCGTCAGGCTCGCCGAACTCGCCGCCGACGCCAGCCGGTTGGGGATCGGGTACCTGGTGGGCACCGAGAGCGGTGATCTGCCGGGCGCCGCCTGGGAGATGGAGGTCACCGGCGCGGGCAAACTGCTCGCCCCGCTGCTCGGTCTCGAACTCGACGCCCAGTTGCTGCCGCTCGCACAGCAACGGGCCGTCGTCGAACTGTTCGTGGAGGCCGACCCCGAGCGCGATCCGCAAGGGCCCACGCCCACACCGCCGTTCCTGGTCGACATCAGCGAACAGGGGCGGCCCGCGGTGTACGCGCGGCTCGTCGGGCCGTACGAGATCATCGGTCTGGAGACCCCGGACGGGGAGCGCAGCGCGCTGCTGCACGAGGCGCTCGCGCTGCTGCTGCTGCACCGGGAGGGCGTCCACCCGCGCGTGCTCGCGTCCGCGCTGTGGCCGCGAGGGGTCACCGAGGACGTACGGGACGCGCTGCTGGAGCGGCTGCGGGTCTGGCTCGGTGCCGATCCGGACGGCAGCCCCCGGCTCACCGCCGACGCGGCCGGGCGGCTCGTGCTCGCCAAGTCCGTCGTGTCCGACCTGGACGTGCTGCGCTCGCTGTACCACGAGGCCACCCAGGGCAAGGGAGTCGACAGTCGCGCGGTGCGCGGCCGGCTGCTGACGGACGCGCTGGTCCTGGTCCGCGGGCCGCTGCTCGCCGACCGGCCCGAGGGGCGCTACCGCTGGCTCACCCACGAGATCATCGACGCCCAACTCCCGCTGCTGGTCGCCGACATCGGGCTCGCGCTGTCCGCCTTCCACCTGGAGAAGGACCGCGCGGAGAAGGCCATCGAGGCCCTCGGCGCCGCCCTCAACTCCGCCCCCGGCGACGAACGCCTCTGGAACGAACTGCTCCGCGCCACCCACGCCACCGGCGACACCGACCGCCTGACGGCCCTCGCCGCGGACCTCGTCAACCGCAGCGGCGCCCGCGGGCTGCCGTCGCGCACCGAGGCCCTCCTCGACGAACTGCTCCCGTCCTGGCGCAACGGCGTCGCCGCGGTGGGATGAACGCCGGCCTGAGCACGGGACTGCTGATCGCCGTCGCCGCCCTGTGGGGCGCGGCGGCGGGATCGTTGCTGCCGCGCGCCGCGTACCGCTTCTCGGTGCCGTCGGGGGAGGCGTGGCGGGAGCTGTGCCCCGGCGGACACCCCCTCGGCGGGTGGATCGGACGGGCGGTGTGCAGGGAGTGCGCGTCAGACGCTTCTACGCAGACGTACGGTCCCGGCGCCGCGTCCCTCGCCGTCGCCACCGCCCTCGTCTGCGCCGCCCTCGCCGCCGCAACCGGCACCCGGGCGGAACTCGGCGTCTGGCTGCTGCTCGCGCCCGTCGGTGTGCTGCTGGCGGTCGTCGACTTCCGCGTGCAGCGCCTGCCGGACCCGCTGACGCTGCCCCTCGCGGGCGCCGCGCTCGTCCTCCTCGGGCTCGTCGCCCTCGTACCGGAGCACGCGGGGGACTGGCCGACCGCGCTGTACGGCGCCCTCGCGCTCGGCGGCGCCTTCTTCCTGCTGTTCCTCATCAACCCGGGCGGCATGGGCTTCGGGGACGTCAAACTGGCGCTGGGGCTGGGGGCCGTGCTCGGCTGGTACGGGTGGCCGACGGTGATGGTCGGTACCTTCGCAGCGTTCCTGCTCGGGGCGTTGTACGGCGGTGCGCTCGTCGTCGTACGGAAGGCGGGGCGGAAGACGGCGATCGCGTTCGGGCCGTTCCTCATCGCCGGCGCGTTCCTCGGGCTGCTCGTCGGCGCGTACGCGGCCTGACGTCGGCGGAGCGAAACCGCTGGCGTAGGCTGGTCGGGTCTGTCCACAACCCTTGACGAAAGGGACGCCCCGGTGACCGAGAAGGCCGATCTGCAGTCCGTGCTCGACCGTGCCGCGGCCGGCGGACGGATCACGCCCGAGGAGGCGCTCGACCTCTACCGCGACGCCCCCCTGCACGCGCTCGGTGCCGCCGCCGACGCCGTACGCCGCCGCAAGTACGCGGGCACCGAGCACATCGCCACGTACATCATCGAGCGGAACATCAACTACACGAACGTGTGTGTCAC
Source organism: Streptomyces sp. NPDC101152 (assembly GCF_044768275.1). Taxonomy (NCBI): domain Bacteria; kingdom Bacillati; phylum Actinomycetota; class Actinomycetes; order Kitasatosporales; family Streptomycetaceae; genus Streptomyces; species Streptomyces sp. NPDC101152. The sequence goes on from NZ_JBIWPO010000002.1 coordinate 174,025, forward strand.
GGCGTGCAAGTTCTGCGCCTTCTACGCGGCCCCCAAGGACAAGGACAAGGGCTGGACCCGCGACCTGGACGACATCCTGCGCCGCTGCGCGGAGACCGTCGAACTGGGCGGCACGCAGATCATGTTCCAGGGCGGCCACCACCCGGACTACGGCGTCGAGTACTACGAGAAGCACTTCGCCGCCATCAAGAAGGAGTTCCCGCAGCTCGTCATCCACAGCCTGGGGGCGAGCGAGGTCGAGCACATGGCCCGGATCAGCGGGGTGTCGGTCGAGGAGGCCATCACCCGCATCCACGCGGCCGGGCTCGACTCCTTCGCGGGCGCGGGCGCGGAGCTGCTGCCCGAACGCCCCCGCAAGGCCATCGCGCCCCTCAAGGAGAGCGGCGAGCGATGGCTGGAGATCATGGAGACCGCGCACCGGCTGGGCGTGGAGTCGACGTCCACCATGCTCATGGGCACCGGCGAGACGAACGCCGAGCGCATCGAGCACCTGCGGATGATCCGTGACGTGCAGGACCGCACGGGCGGGTTCCGGGCGTTCATCCCGTACACCTACCAGCCCGAGAACAACCACCTGAAGGGCCGCACGCAGGCCACGCTCTTCGAGTACCTGCGGATGATCGCCATCGCCCGCCTCTTCCTGGACAACGTCCAGCACATCCAGGGCTCCTGGCTGACCACGGGCAAGGAGGTCGGGCAGCTGTCGCTCCACTACGGCGCCGACGACCTCGGCTCGATCATGCTGGAGGAGAACGTCGTCTCGTCCGCCGGCGCCAAGCACCGCTCCAACCGCCTGGAGATCATCGACCTGATCAGGAAGGCTGGCCGGGTCCCCGCCCAGCGGACCACGACCTACGAGCACATCGTCGTCCACGACGACCCGGCGAACGACCCGGTCGACGAGCGCGTGATGTCCCACATCTCGTCCACGGCCATCGCGGGCGGCACGGCCCACCCCGAGCTGAAGCTGCTCGCCTCCAACTGACCTGGTCCGAGGCTGAGGTGGAGACGATTCACGCGGCCGACGAGGTCTACGTCAGCTGGGACGGGGAGCCGGTGAAGGACGGCGCCGTCGTGGTCGGGCAGGACCGTGTCGGTGCCGTGGGCACGTTCGCGGAGCTGCGCGAGCGGTTCCCGGGCGCCCGGGTGCGCCACTGGCCCGGGGCACTGGGCCCCGCCCGCGTCCACGAAGGGCCGCTGCCCAACGCCCCGAGCCCGCGTGAACGCGTCCACGCCGTGCTCAAGCTGGGCGCAGTGGCGGTCCTGGAGGCGTACGTCGACTCGCCCGAACTCCGCGCGGCCGCCTGGCGCAACGACGTGCTCGTCCTCCCGTACACCGGGCCCACCGCGATCAGCCGGGCCGGCCGCGCCGACCTGGCCGTCTTCGACGAGACCGGGGCCTGCGTCGCGACGGTGTGCGCCGGGCGTCTGGTGCACCGGCGCCGCTGAGCGCTCCGCGGGCGCGGTGGAGCCGACGCCTCGTGCGTGCGGGCGGGCTGCAAGAATGGCCGCGTGACCCGCGCTTCCCTGAACAAGCAGCCGCACGAAGTCGCCTCGATGTTCGACGACGTGGCGGAACGGTACGACCTGACCAACGACGTGCTGTCGCTCGGCCAGGACCGCGCGTGGCGCAGGGAGGTGGCCAGGGCGGTCGACGCCCGGCCGGCGCAGAAGGTCCTGGACCTGGCCGCCGGTACGGCCACCTCGTCGCTGCCGTTCGCCCGCACCGGCGCGTACGTCGTGCCCTGCGACTTCTCGCTCGGCATGCTCCAGGTCGGCAAGAAGAAGCACCCCTGGCTGCCGCTGACCGCCGGCGACGCGACGAAGCTGCCGTTCAAGGACGACACCTTCGACGCGGTGACCATCTCCTTCGGGCTGCGCAACGTGCAGGACTTCGACGCGGCCCTGCGCGAGATGTACCGGGTGACCAGGCCCGGCGGCCGGGTGGTCATCTGCGAGTTCTCCCACCCGACCTGGGCGCCCTTCCGCACGGTCTACACCGAGTACCTGATGCGCGCCCTGCCGCCGGTCGCCCGCGCGGTCTCCTCCAGCCCCGACGCCTACGTCTACCTCGCCGAGTCCATCCGCGCCTGGCCCGACCAGGCGGCGCTGGCCGGGCACCTGAAGAAGGCGGGCTGGTCGAATGTGGCCTGGCGCAACCTCACGGGCGGCGTCGTGGCCCTGCACCGCGGCTTCAAGCAGAGCTGACGCTCAGGCGGAGCCGACGACTGCGTACGGGTCGCCCGGCTCGTCCAGCTCCCGCTGCAGTCCACCGCTGGGCGGCCTCGGGATGCGCGGCTCGCGCACGCCTCCGCCGCCCTCACCCTCGCCGAAGTCGAACCACACGTACACCATCGACTCCCGGGGCACCTCGGCGCCCGGTGCGGGGTACTGGCGGGCGACGTACTCGACGGCGGTGAGGTGGAAGTCGGGCCGGTCGGGGGCGTTGATGAACAGGCCGCGCGACTTCGCCGCCTCGCGCGCGTCCATGGCCATCAGGCCGACCAGCCTCGGAACTCGTACTTCGGGTGTCTTGGGCGGTATGTGCACAGATGTCACCCCCAGCGGTACTGGAAGGGTAACCGCGCGACCATGCCGTCCGGAAGTGTCGGGTGTCTTTCTGTAGCGGTCGGTTACTTTCGGTAATCGTTCGTCAGGTCGAGCCGGAAGCAGAGGGCGTCCTCGGAAAGCCGCGGGTGCGGAAACCTCTCCGCCAGTTCCATGCCGAGACGCTTGGTGACCGCGATGGACCGTTCGTTTCCGGGTCTGACCATCGCCACCACGCTCGGCACCCCGGCCGCCCTGAGCCGCTCCAGCGTCATCTGCGCGGCCGCGGTCGCGTACCCCTTGCCCCAGAACTCCCGCCCGAGCCGCCAGCCGATCTCGATCTCGCCCCGGGGGCCCCACTCCTGCGGCCACGGCTGGGCGCCGGTGAAACCGATCACCCGCCCGGACTCGTCGACCATGGTCCACAGGCAGAAGCCGAGTTCGGCGTCGTGCCGGCGCTGGCGGGCGGTGAGCTCCTCGTAGACCGACAGTTCCGCCGGCCGGCCGCCGTGGAACTCCATGACGTCCGGGTCGTCGAAGACCCGGTGCCAGGCGATCGCGTCCTCGTCGGTGGGGACACGCAGCCGCACTACGGGGAGAGCTCGGTTCACTGGGGGCAGCCCTTCAGCCGGGTGATCAATTCTGCTGAATAGACTGCCCGTGTCCAGTGCCGGTCGGCACGCAGATTTCGAACTTGGGGAGATCCCGCCGTGACCGTCGAGACCGAGCCCCACTCCGAGCGAGTCCCCGAGCCCCTCTCCGAGAACACCGCAGACGTCATCGTGGTCGGCGCGGGGCCGGCCGGCTCCACCACCGCCTACCACCTCGCCAAGGCCGGACTCGACGTGCTCCTGCTGGAGAAGACCGAGTTCCCGCGCGAGAAGGTGTGCGGCGACGGCCTCACCCCGCGCGCCGTCAAACAACTCGTCGCGATGGGCATCGACGTCTCCGAGGAGGCGGGCTGGCTGCGCAACAAGGGCCTGCGCATCATCGGCGGCGGCGTCCGCCTCCAGCTCGACTGGCCGGATCTCGCCTCCTTCCCGGACTACGGCCTCGTCCGCAAGCGTGACGACTTCGACGAGCAACTCGCCCGCCAGGCCCAGAAGGCGGGCGCCCGCCTCTTCGAGCGCTGCAACGTCGGCGCCCCGATCGTCGACGACCGCACCGGCCGCATCACCGGCGTCCACGCCAAGCTCGGCGAGGACAAGCGCGAGGTCACCTTCCACGCCCCGCTCGTGGTGGCCGCCGACGGCAACTCGACCCGGCTCTCCCTCGCGATGGGCCTGCACCGCCGCGAGGACCGCCCGATGGGCGTCGCCGTCCGGACGTACTTCACCTCGCCCCGCCACGACGACGACTACCTGGAGTCCTGGCTGGAACTCTGGGACCGCCGCGGCGCCCAGGAGAGGCTGCTGCCCGGCTACGGCTGGATCTTCGGCATGGGCGACGGCACCTCCAACGTCGGCCTCGGTGTCCTGAACACCTCCGACTCCTTCAAGGAACTCGACTGGCGCGAGGTCCTGAAGGCATGGTGCGCCTCCATGCCCGAGGACTGGGGCTACACCCCGGACAACATGACCGGCCCGATCCGCGGCGCCGCCCTGCCCATGGCCTTCAACCGCCAGCCCCACTACACGCGCGGGCTGTTGCTGGTCGGCGACGCCGGCGGTCTGGTGAACCCCTTCAACGGCGAGGGCATCGCCTACGCCATGGAGTCCGGCCAGATCGCCGCCGACGTCATCGTCCAGGCCCACGCCCGCCCGACGCCCGCGAGCCGCGAACTCGCCCTGCAGCGTTACCCGCGCGTCCTCAAGGACACCTACGGCGGCTACTACACGCTGGGCCGCGCCTTCGTGAAGCTCATCGGCAACCCGAAGGTCATGAAGATCGCGGCCCAGCGCGGCCTGACCCACCCCGTGCTCATGAAGTTCACCCTGAAGATGCTCGCCAACCTCACCGACCCCACGGGCGGCGACGCGATGGACCGCATCATCAACGGGCTGAGCAAGGTGGCGCCGAAGGCGTGAGTCAGCCCTTCAGGGCTTCCACGTTGGCGGCCCGGCGGGCGAACACCTCGTCACGCCGGTCCGCCACCTGCCGCAGCGCGTCCCGCCGCTCCCGCTTGGTCAGCCGGTCCAGATACACGTGCCCGTTCACATGGTCCGTCTCGTGGGCCAGGCAGCGCGCGAAGTACCCCGTCCCCTCGACGACGAGCGGCTCACCGTCCTTGTCCAGCCCCCGCACCACGGCCCGGTCCGGTCGCGGTACGTCCATGACGGCGCCCGGCACCGACAGGCACCCCTCGCTGTCGTCGAGCAGCCGGCGCCCGGCGGGGTCGAGGGGATCGAGCACCGGGTTGACGACGTGCCCGACGTGGCGCACCCCGTCGTCGTCCGGGCAGTCGTACACGAACACCCGCAGATCGACGCCTACCTGGTTCGCCGCGAGTCCGGCCCCGTCGGCGATGTACATGGTCAGGAACATGTCGTCGATCAGGGCCGCGAGATCCGGCCCGAACTCGGTGACGTCCCGGCACGGCTTGTGCAGCACCTCTTCACCGGTCTCGGTGATGCGCCGGACCTTGCCCCGCCGGGCCCCGGGCGCGAGGGGCGGACAGGCGTCGACCGGGCGGCCTTGCACGAAAACGCTGGGCATCGCTGTGTCTCCCTTGTGGTGGTCGTTGCATGGATCCCGGGGCGGCGGGAACTCGGGCTTCCGGTTTCCCGGAACCCCTCCCCGACCCCGGGGGACCCATGACAACAGAAGACACACAGCACCCGCAGCAGAACTCCGGCCCACGCGGGGACGCGTGGGCGCCACGAAGGCTCTCCTGGGCGGCACAGGGACATGACGGAGGGCCGCTGCCCCCGAGCGGCTGCGGCCCTCCACGCTGTGCCGGGAGTCAGAGCACCCGCACCGCTCCGGTCGGCGGGTCGTACGACAGCGGCTTCTCGACCACACCGGTCGACGGGTTCTGCGCGCCGACGAACATGCCGTCGCCGACGTACACCGCCACGTGGTAGGCGCTGCCCGAGCTGCCCCAGTACAGGATGTCGCCCGGCTGCAGGTTGCTCAGCGAGACCTGGGTGCCGGACGCCGACTGGTCCTGCGAGACGCGCGGCAGGCTGACGCCGACCTGCTTGAAGGCGGCCTGCACGAGACCGGAGCAGTCCCAGGAGTTGGGGCCGGTGCCGCCGGAGACGTAGGCGTCCCCGATCTGGGCCTTCACGAAGGCGACGACCGCGGCGGCCGAACCGGTGGCCGTCGAGGAGCTCGTGGAGGCGGCGCTGGTCGTCGTGGCGGCCAGCGTGGTCCGCTCGGCGCTGCGGGACGTCGCCTGCGCGGCGGCGGCCTTGCGGGCGGCCTCCGCCTGCTTCTTGGCCTCCGCCTTCTTCTGGGCCTCGGCGAGGTCCGCCTTGGCCTGCTTGGCGGCGCTCGCGGCGGCCGCGTCACGCTCGGCCTGCAGCTGGTAGTTCGCGGCCGCCTGCTGGGTGGCGTCCGCGGACTGGGCGACCTGAGCGGCCAGGTCGGCCGTCAGGGTGGGCAGTTGCAGGGTCTGCGTCGTCTCGGCCGCGCTCGCCGAGGCCGACGCGCCCGCCGCCGCCATGCTGAGGACGCCACCGGCAACTCCGGCACGCACCGCGAGACTCGTCGTCGCGTTGCGGCGGGCTTTCCGGTGGCTGCGTATGTGAGCGGTGTGGGACATGAGAACAACCGGTATCAGGGGCTCCTCCATACCTTCAAGAAACGTGTGGTGCGCCACAGTTGCTCAATCGGAGCCCCAAATCCCCGACGCGGAGTTCTTTATTGACGCCGTAACGGACATTGCGGACGCCGCCTATCAGGCCCTTGATCACGGCCTTTCGTCTATACGTCCGAATTGCCCTGCACCTACCATCGGTTGGGACCGTTGGCCAAGCCCTCTTCTCGGGGACCTCTCATGTGTGTGGTGGAGGTCACGCAACGATTACGAGATCGGCCGCGTCCCGCGCGAAGATCACGGTGGGGTTGCGCCCGGATCGCGACCAGGACTCGCTCGTGAACGCATGCACGTGTCCACATCGTGCCGCGCACCTCCCTCTGAGGTGTGAATGCGCTCCTTTATCAGGACATCTCGTCCGGCGCCAATTTGCATGCAAGAGAACTCTCTTGATATAGAGACGCCCCTCTCGAGCCGTGCCGACTAGCGGAAATGTCACCTCTGGTGATCGGTCGGACGCCTCTCGTGCGAAGATCACCGCATATCGGACTCCATGATCCTTCGTCAGGTGGTGGAGATCACAAAGTCTGTGCAATACCCCGTGTCGCAGATCACAGAGCGGCGGGCATAAGATGCGGAGCAGTTGGGCTTGTGACCTGCTTCACATGTTCTCGATCTTCGTTGGGACGAGCGGAGGTTAGAGGGGCGTAGGAGGCGGGTGTGAGTCCGATGCCATCGCCAGCAGTCAGTGCCGACTGAGAGGAGCGAGGAGCGGTGAACGCGTATGCGCCCATCCTCGTACTGGGAGCCCTCGGGGCAGGCTTTGCGATCTTCTCCGTGGTCATGGCCACGCTGATCGGTCCGAAGCGGTACAACCGGGCCAAGCTCGAGGCCTACGAGTGCGGGATCGAGCCCACCCCCACGCCGGCCGGCGGCGGGCGCTTCCCCATCAAGTACTACCTGACGGCGATGCTCTTCATCGTCTTCGACATCGAGATCGTCTTCCTCTACCCCTGGGCCGTCACCTTCGACGCCCTGGGGATCTTCGGGCTCGTGGAGATGCTGCTCTTCGTGCTCACCGTCTTCGTCGCGTACGCGTACGTATGGCGGCGCGGCGGCCTGGAATGGGACTGAGGGGCCTTTAACGACATGGGACTCGAAGAAAAGCTGCCGAGCGGTTTCCTGCTGACCACCGTCGAACAGGCCGCGGGCTGGGTGCGCAAGGCGTCCGTCTTCCCGGCCACCTTCGGCCTGGCCTGCTGCGCCATCGAGATGATGACCACCGGCGCCGGCCGCTACGACCTGGCGCGCTTCGGCATGGAGGTCTTCCGCGGTTCGCCCCGCCAGGCGGACCTGATGATCGTGGCCGGCCGGGTCAGCCAGAAGATGGCGCCGGTCCTCAGGCAGGTCTACGACCAGATGCCGAACCCCAAGTGGGTGATCTCCATGGGGGTCTGCGCCTCCTCGGGCGGCATGTTCAACAACTACGCGATCGTCCAGGGCGTCGACCACATCGTCCCGGTCGACATCTACCTCCCCGGCTGCCCGCCACGGCCCGAGATGCTGATGGACGCCATCCTCAAGCTGCACCACAAGATCCAGACCTCCAAGCTCGGCGTGAACGCCGAGGAGGCGGCCCGCGAGGCGGAGGAGGCGGCGCTCAAGGCCCTGCCCACGATCGAGATGAAGGGGCTGCTGCGGTGAGCGACGCGAACGGCACCGGCGCGAACGGTTCCGCGAACGGGGTGAACCCCGAGAAGGACCTCGGCGCCTCCAACCTCCCCGGCCAGCGCGGCGAGGGTGGCGAGGAGATCCGCGTCCAGCGCGGCATGTTCGGCGCCAACAACGGCGGCGACACCTCCGGCTACGGCGGCCTGGTCCGCTCGGTCCGCCTCCCGGGACCGGCGGCCCGCCCCTACGGCGGCTGGTTCGACGAGGTCGCCGACGAGCTGGAGGGAGCGCTGGAGGAACAGGGACTGCTGCCCGACAACGCCATCGAGAAGACGGTCGTCGACCGCGGCGAACTCACCTTCCACATCGAGCGCGAGCACCTGCCGCGCGTCGCCCGCACCCTGCGTGACGACCCCGCCCTGCGCTTCGAGCTGTGCACCGGGGTCAGCGGCGTCCACTACCCGCACGACAAGGGCCGCGAACTGCACGCCGTCTACCACCTGCGCTCGATCACCCACAACCGGCTGGTCCGCCTCGAGGTCAGCGCCCCGGACGCCGACCCGCACATCCCGTCCCTGGTCTCCGTGTACCCGACCAACGACTGGCACGAGCGCGAGACCTACGACTTCTTCGGGATCGTCTTCGACGGTCACCCGGCCCTGACCCGGATCATGATGCCGGACGACTGGCAGGGCCATCCGCAGCGCAAGGACTACCCCCTCGGCGGCATCCCCGTCGAGTACAAGGGCGCCCAGATCCCGGCTCCGGACCAGCGGAGGTCGTACTCGTGAGCACTTCGCACGCATCCGCCGCCTCGGCGCGCGAGACCACCGAGGGCACCGTCTACACGGTCACCGGTGGCGACTGGGACGAGGTCGTCCAGTCCGCGGCCCGCGCCGACGACGAGCGCATCGTCGTCAACATGGGGCCCCAGCACCCCTCCACCCACGGAGTGCTGCGCCTGATCCTGGAGATCGAGGGCGAGACGGTCACCGAGGCCCGCTGCGGCATCGGCTACCTCCACACCGGCATCGAGAAGAATCTCGAGTTCCGCACGTGGACACAGGGCACCACGTTCGTGACGCGCATGGACTACCTCACGTCCTTCTTCAACGAGACCGCCTACTGTCTCGCCGTCGAGAAGCTCCTCGGCGTCGAGGACCAGATCACCGAGCGCGCCCAGCTCATCCGGGTGCTCCTGATGGAGCTGAACCGGCTCTCCTCCCACCTGGTGTGCATCGCAACCGGCGGCATGGAACTCGGCGCCACCACGATCATGATCTACGGATTCCGTGATCGTGAAATGATTCTCGACATCTATGAGCTCATCACGGGCCTCAGGATGAACCACGCGTACATCCGCCCCGGCGGACTCGCGCAGGACCTGCCGCCCGGCGCGGTGGACCACATCCGCGAGTTCGTGAAGAAGATGAAGAAGAACCTCCCCGAGTACGACAAGCTCGCCACCGGGAACCCCGTCTTCAAGGCCCGTATGCAGGACGTCGGCTACCTCGACCTGGCCGGCTGCATGGCCCTCGGCGCCACCGGCCCGATCCTGCGCTCCACCGGTCTGCCGCACGACCTGCGCAAGGCACAGCCGTACTGCGGCTACGAGACCTTCGACTTCGACGTACCGACCACCGACACCTGCGACTCCTACGGCCGCTTCCTGATCCGCCTGGAGGAGATGCGCCAGTCGCTCAGGATCGTCGAGCAGTGCCTGGACCGGCTGCAGCCCGGCCCCGTCATGGTCGCCGACAAGAAGATCGCCTGGCCCGCCCAGCTCGCCCTGGGACCGGACGGCCTCGGCAACTCCCTCGACCACATCAAGAAGATCATGGGCACCTCCATGGAGGCCCTGATCCACCACTTCAAGCTGGTCACCGAGGGCTTCCGCGTCCCGCCGGGACAGGCGTACGCGGCCGTCGAGTCACCCAAGGGCGAACTCGGGGTGCACGCCGTGTCCGACGGCGGCACCCGCCCCTTCCGGGTCCACTTCCGCGACCCGTCCTTCACCAACCTGCAGGCCATGGCGGCGATGTGCGAAGGCGGCCAGGTCGCCGACGTCATCGTCGCCGTCGCGTCCATCGACCCCGTGATGGGAGGCGTCGACCGGTGACCACCAGTTCTTCGGAGCGGGGCGTCAGCCTGGGCATGCCCGAACTGCCCGCGCCCGCCTACCCGGACGACGTCCGGGCCCGGCTGGAGACGGACGCGCGCGAGATCGTCGCCCGCTACCCGGACTCCCGCTCGGCCCTGCTGCCGTTGCTGCACCTCGTGCAGGCGGAGGAGGGCCACGTCACGCGCACCGGGATGCAGTTCTGCGCGGACGTGCTGGACCTGACCACGGCCGAGGTCACCGCCGTCGCGACCTTCTACACGATGTACCGGCGCAGGCCGAGCGGTGACTACCAGGTGGGCGTCTGCACCAACACGCTGTGCGCGGTGATGGGCGGCGACGCGATCTTCGAGGAGCTCCAGGAGCACCTCGGCGTCGGCAACGGCGAGACCACCGAGGACGGCAAGGTCACCCTGGAGCACATCGAGTGCAACGCGGCCTGCGACTTCGCGCCGGTGGTGATGGTCAACTGGGAGTTCTTCGACAACCAGACCCCGGCCAGCGCCAAGCGCCTCGTCGACGACCTGCGCGCGGGACGGGACGTCGAGCCCACGCGCGGGGCGCGGCTGTGCACCTTCAAGGAGACCGCGCGGATCCTGGCCGGCTTCCCCGACGAGCGGCCAGGGGCCGTCGAGGCAAGCGGCAGTGCGGGACCGGCGTCGCTGGTGGGCCTCCGCCTGGCCAAGGGAGAGACCGCACCCGCGCGCGTGGTCCATCCGCGGGACGGCGGGCCGCACGACGAGGACAGGGCAGTGCACGAGCCGTCGCCGACCGAGCACCTGAGCTCGCACGACGCGCCACAGGACACGTCGGCCTCCGACCCGGCCCACCCGGCCGGGCCCGCCGCCGAGGAGGGGGAGTGATGACCTTGGCACCCGAACTCAAGGGCACCAGCCCGGAGAAGCTGCTCGCACCCGTGCTGTCGGCCTTCTGGGACGAGGACAGGTCCTGGACGCTGGACGTCTACCAGAGGCACGAGGGCTACGAGGGGCTCCGCAAGGCGCTCGCCATGTCGCCGGACGACCTGATCGCGTACGTCAAGGACTCCGGTCTGCGCGGCCGCGGCGGCGCGGGATTCCCGACGGGAATGAAATGGCAGTTCATTCCCCAGGGTGATGGAAAGCCACATTATCTAGTTGTCAACGCCGACGAATCGGAGCCCGGCACCTGCAAGGACATCCCGCTCCTCTTCGCGAACCCGCACAGCCTCATCGAGGGCATCGTCATCGCGTGTTACGCCATCAGGTCGTCGCATGCCTTCATCTATCTGCGTGGTGAGGTCGTCCCCGTGTTGCGGCGGTTGCACGAGGCCGCGCGCGAGGCTTACGCGGCGGGCTACCTCGGCGAGAACATCCTGGGCAGCGGGCTGAACCTCGACCTCACCGTGCACGCCGGCGCCGGCGCGTACATCTGCGGTGAGGAGACCGCACTGCTCGACTCGCTCGAAGGCCGTCGGGGTCAACCGCGGCTCCGTCCCCCCTTTCCTGCGGTGGCGGGCCTCTATGCCTGCCCGACTGTTGTGAACAACGTCGAGTCGATCGCGTCGGTTCCCGCCATCCTGAAAAACGGGAAAGAATGGTTCAGGTCGATGGGCAGCGAGAAGTCCCCGGGCTTCACGCTCTACTCGCTCAGCGGCCACGTCGCGAGCCCCGGCCAGTACGAGGCCCCGCTCGGCATCACGCTCCGCCAGCTCCTCGAGATGAGCGGCGGCATGCGGCCGGGCCACCGCCTGAAGTTCTGGACGCCCGGCGGCTCCTCGACGCCGATGTTCACCGACGAGCACCTCGACGTGCCCCTCGACTACGAGGGCGTGGGCGCCGCCGGATCCATGCTCGGCACCAAGGCCCTGCAGTGCTTCGACGAGACGACCTGCGTCGTGCGCGCCGTCACCCGCTGGACCGAGTTCTACGCCCACGAGTCCTGCGGCAAGTGCACACCCTGCCGTGAAGGAACGTACTGGCTCGTGCAGTTGCTGCGCGACATCGAGGCAGGCAAGGGCGTCATGTCCGACCTGGACAAGCTGAACGACATCGCCGACAACATCAACGGCAAGTCCTTCTGCGCCCTCGGCGACGGCGCCGCCTCGCCGATCTTCTCCTCGCTCCAGTACTTCCGCGAGGAATACGAGGAGCACATCACCGGCCGGGGCTGCCCCTTCGACCCGGCGAAGTCGACGGCCTGGGCCGACCGCCCGGAGGTGAACGCATGACCGTGACCACCAACGCTCCCGCGGGAGGGGGAGAGGCGGCGGTCCCGCCGGAAGACCTCGTGACGCTGACCATCGACGGCGCCGAGATCAGCGTGCCCAAGGGCACCCTGGTCATCCGGGCGGCCGAGCAGCTCGGCATCGAGATCCCCCGCTTCTGCGACCACCCCCTCCTCGACCCGGCCGGCGCCTGCCGCCAGTGCATCGTCGAGGTCGAGGGCCAGCGCAAGCCGATGGCGTCCTGCACCATCACGTGCACGGACGGCATGGTGGTGAAGACCCACCTCACCTCACCGGTCGCCGAGAAGGCGCAGCACGGTGTGATGGAGCTGCTGCTCATCAACCACCCGCTGGACTGCCCGGTCTGCGACAAGGGCGGCGAGTGCCCGCTGCAGAACCAGGCCATGTCGCACGGTCAGGCCGAGTCCCGCTTCGAGGGGAAGAAGCGGACGTACGAGAAGCCCGTCGCGATCTCCACGCAGGTGCTGCTCGACCGTGAGCGGTGCGTGCTGTGCGCCCGCTGCACCCGCTTCTCCAACCAGGTCGCGGGCGACCCGATGATCGAACTGATCGAGCGGGGCGCGCTCCAGCAGGTCGGCACCGGCGAGGGCGACCCCTTCGAGTCGTACTTCTCCGGCAACACCATCCAGATCTGCCCGGTCGGCGCGCTGACCTCGGCGGCGTACCGATTCCGCTCCCGCCCCTTCGACCTGGTCTCCTCACCGTCGGTCTGCGAGCACTGCTCCGGCGGCTGCGCGACCCGCACCGATCACCGGCGCGGCAGGGTCATGCGGCGCCTGGCGGCCAACGACCCCGAGGTCAACGAGGAGTGGATCTGCGACAAGGGGCGCTTCGCGTTCCGGTACGCGCAGCAGCGCGACCGGCTCGAGACGCCGCTCGTGCGCAACGCCGAGGGCGACCTCGAACCGGCCTCCTGGCCGGAGGCGTTGCAGATCGCTGCGCAGGGCCTGCTGGCCTCGCGCGGCCGCACCGGTGTCCTGACCGGCGGCCGCCTCACCGTCGAGGACGCCTACGCGTACAGCAAGTTCGCACGCGTGGCGCTCGACACGAACGACATCGACTTCCGCGCGCGCGTGCACAGCAGCGAGGAAGCCGACTTCCTGGCGGCGCGGATCGCCGGACGCGGCCGCGACCTCGACGGCACGGGCGTCACGTACACCTCCCTGGAGAAGGCGCCGGCCGTCCTGCTGGTCGGGATCGAGGCCGAGGAGGAGGCGCCCGGCGTCTTCCTGAGGCTGCGCAAGGCCTGGCGCAAGCACGGTCAGAGGGTGTTCTCGCTGGCCACGCACACCACACGTGGCCTCGAGAAGGCGGGCGGCACCCTGCTCCCCGCGGCTCCGGGGACCGAGACCGAGTGGCTCGACGCGCTCGCGAGCGGGGTCGGCCTGGAGGACGACGGAGCGCAGGCCGCGGAGGCGCTGCGGACCGACGGGGCCGTGATCGTCGTGGGGGAGCGGCTGGCCGCGGTGTCCGGCGGCCTCACCGCCGCCGTCCGGGCGGCCATCGCGACCGGCGCACAGCTGGCGTGGATCCCGCGCCGGGCCGGTGAGCGCGGTGCCGTCGAGGCGGGCGCGCTGCCTTCGCTGCTTCCGGGCGGACGCCCGGCGACCGACCCACGCGCGCGTGAGGAGGTCGCCGCGGCCTGGGGCCTGACCCAACTCCCGCACCGCTACGGCCGCGACACCAGCCAGATCGTCGAGGCCGCCGCCCACGGCGAACTACAGGCCCTGCTGGTCGCGGGCGTCGAGATCGCCGACCTGCCCGACCCGGCACGCGCGCGTCAAGCACTGCACGAGGCCGGCTTCGTGGTCTCGCTGGAGCTGCGGCCCAGTGAGGTCAGCGAGCACGCCAGCGTCGTCCTGCCGGTCGCCGCGGTCGCCGAGAAGCCCGGCACCTTCCTCAACTGGGAAGGCCGTGTGCGCTTCTTCGAGGCCGCGCTCAAGCCCGACCAGATGACCCGCCGCCTCGCGCCGACCGACTCGCGCGTGCTGCAGATGCTGGCCGACGCCATGGACGTCCATCTGGGTCTGCCGGATCTGCGCACCATCCGCGCGGAGATCGACCGGCTCGGCCCCTGGGACGGTCCGCGCGCCACCGGCTCCCTGGAGAGCGCGGGCGTGCTGCCGCGGCCGGCGGTCGGGGAGGCCGTCCTCGCCGGGCACCGTCTCCTGCTCGACCACGGCGTCCTCCAGGAGGGCGACGAGGCGCTCGCCGGCACCCGGCACGCGGCCCACGCGCGCGTGTCGGCCGCGACGGCCGCCGAGGCCGGCGTCAAGGACGGCGACGTCCTCGCCGTGACCGGTCCCGCCGGGACGACCGAACTGCCCCTGAAGGTCACCGAGATGCCCGACCGCGTGGTCTGGCTCCCGCTGAACTCCGTGGGCGGCGGCGTCGCCTCCGACACCGGGGCGCTGCCCGGCGCCCTCGTCCGCATCGGCCCGGCGACGTCCGTCGGCGAGGCCCCGAAGGAGGTGGAGGCATGAGCCCGTACCTCGCCGCTGAAGACCTCTCGATGTTCGGCCGCGACCCCTGGTGGCTGGTCGTCGTCAAGGCGGTGTTCTGCTTCGCCTTCCTGATGGTGACCGTGCTGTTCTCCATCGTATGGGAGCGCAAGGTCGTCGCCTGGATGCAGCTGCGCATCGGCCCCAACCGGCACGGTCCCTGGGGCATGCTCCAGTCGCTCGCCGACGGCATCAAGCTGATGCTCAAGGAAGACGTCATCGTCAAGCGCGCCGACAAGGTGGTGTACGTCCTCGCGCCGATCGTCGCGGCCATCCCGGCCTTCATGGCGATCGCGGTGATCCCCTTCGGCCCGGCCGGCAACGAGATCTCGATCTTCGGCCACCGCACCACGATGCAGCTCACCGACCTGCCGATCGCGATGCTCTACATCCTCGCGGTCGCCTCCGTCGGCATCTACGGCATCGTGCTGGCGGGCTGGAGTTCCGGATCCACCTACCCGCTCCTCGGCGGCCTGCGCTCCTGCGCCCAGATGATCTCCTACGAGATCGCGATGGGCGCCGCCTTCGCCTCGGTGTTCCTCTACTCGGGGTCGATGTCGACGTCGACGATCGTCGCGCAGCAGCACGACCGCTGGTACATCCTGCTGCTGCCGGTCTCGTTCATCCTCTACATCGTCACGATGGTGGGCGAGACCAACCGCGCCCCCTTCGACATGCCGGAGTCCGAGGGCGACCTGGTCGGCGGCTTCAACACCGAGTACTCGTCGATCAAGTTCGCGATGTTCATGCTCGCCGAGTACGTCAACATGGTGACCGTCTCGGCCGTGTCGACGACCCTCTTCCTCGGCGGCTGGCGCGCCCCCTGGCCGATCAGCACCTTCTGGGAGGGCGCCAACCACGGCTGGTGGCCGCTCCTCTGGTTCGTGATCAAGGTGCAGCTGCTGCTGTTCTTCTTCATCTGGCTGCGCGGCACGCTCCCCCGCGTCCGCTACGACCAGCTGATGAAGCTCGGCTGGAAGGTTCTCATCCCCGTCTCCGTGGTCTGGCTGATGCTGGTCGCGACGGTGCGGGCGCTGAGGAACGAGAACTACGGCTTCGCCAACATCGCCCTCTACATCGGCGGCGGCGTCCTCGCCCTGCTGCTCCTGTCCTTCGTCGCCGACATCTTCCGCGAGAAGGCGAAGGAGGGCGAGCAGGCCGCCGCGCAGCCCGCCGGATTCGACCCGATGGCGGGCGGGTTCCCCGTTCCGCCGCTGCCGGGACAGGAGCTTCCCCCGGTGCCCAGGCGCAGCCCGCGCCGCCAGCGGGAGCTGATTGTCAGTGGTGGGCCGGATACTGCCAGTGACGGATCTTCGGATGGAAAGGAGGCGTCCGATGGCTGAGGAGCCGAAGGAGACCGAGCAGTTGAAGCCCGGCTTCATGAACCCCGTCGCCGGCTTCGGCGTGACCTTCAAGGCCATGTTCAAGAAGCGGCTGACCGAGCAGTACCCGGAGCAGCAGAAGACCACCGCCCCGCGGTTCCACGGACGGCACCAGCTCAACCGCCATCCGGACGGCCTGGAGAAGTGCGTCGGCTGCGAGCTGTGCGCCTGGGCCTGCCCCGCCGACGCCATCTACGTGGAGGGCGCCGACAACACGGACGAGGAGCGCTACTCGCCGGGCGAGCGGTACGGCCGCGTCTACCAGATCAACTACGCCCGCTGCATCCTGTGCGGCCTGTGCATCGAGGCGTGCCCCACGCGCGCGCTCACGATGACCAACGAGTTCGAACTGGCCGACTCCAGCCGCGCCAACCTCATCTACACCAAGGAACAGCTGCTCGCCGGCCTCGAAGAGGGCATGGTCGACACCCCGCACGCGATCTACCCGGGGACGGACGAACAGGACTACTACCGGGGCCTCGTGACGGAGGCCGCGCCCGGCACCGTGCGCCAGGTGGCCCTTTCCAAGGGCGAGGTCCCGCAGGAGGCCGCCTCGACCTTCGGCGAGGAAGAGCCGGCGTCGGAGAAGGTGATCGGCCGATGAGCGCGCAACTCGCCGCCTACTCCACCTCCACCGGAGAGGCCTTCCAGTTCTGGGTCCTCGGCACCGTCGCCGTGATCGGCGCCCTGTCCACCGTCTTCATGAAGAAAGCCGTGCACAGCGCGCTCTCCCTGGCCGGCACCATGATCGTTCTGGCGGTCTTCTACCTCGCCAACGGTGCCTACTTCCTGGGGATCGTGCAGATCGTCGTCTACACGGGCGCGATCATGATGCTGTTCCTGTTCGTGGTGATGCTCGTCGGCGTGACGGCCGCGGACTCCCTGAAGGAGACCATCAAGGGCCAGCGCTGGCTGGCTCTTCTCTGTGGCCTCGGCTTCGGCATCCTGCTGATCGGCGGGATCGGCAACGCCTCCCTCAAGGACTTCGACGGCCTCGCCCAGGCGAACGCGAACGGCAACGTGCAGGGCCTCGCGGCCCTCATCTTCACCAAGTACGTGTTCGCCTTCGAAATCACGGGTGCCCTGCTCATCACGGCCGCCGTCGGCGCCATGGTGCTCACCCACCGCGAGCGCACCGAGCGCGCCAAGACCCAGCGCGAGCTGTCCGAGCAGCGCGTCCGCGAGGGCAAGCACGTGCCGCCGCTGCCCGCCCCCGGTGTGTACGCCCGGCACAACGCGGTCGACATCGCGGGCCTGCTGCCCGACGGCACCCCGTCGGAGCTCACGGTCAGCAAGACGCTGCGCGACCGCGGCCAGATCCGTGACGTGTCCGCCGAGGCGCTGAGCGACCTCAAGGCGCTGGAGCAGCGCGCGGAGGAACGCCTGGAGCGCACCGAGATCGAACCGGCCACCTTCAAGCGGGAGGAGGCGTCGAAGTGAACCCGGTCAACTACCTGTATCTCTCGGCCCTGTTGTTCACGATCGGTGCCACCGGTGTGCTGATCCGGCGGAACGCGATCGTGGTGTTCATGTGCGTCGAGCTGATGCTGAACGCCTGCAACCTCGCGTTCGTCACCTTCTCCCGGTTGCACGGCAACCTCGACGGCCAGGTCATCGCGTTCTTCACGATGGTCGTCGCCGCCGCGGAGGTCGTTGTCGGGCTCGCGATCATCGTGTCCCTGTTCCGTTCCCGCCACTCGGCCTCGGTCGACGACGCCAGCCTGATGAAGCTCTGAGGGGTCGGAAGAATCGTGGAGAACCTGATTGCGCTGCTGGTGGCGGCGCCACTGCTCGGAGCGGCCGTACTGCTGTGCGGTGGTCGGCGGCTCGATGCCGTCGGCCACTGGATCGGCGTCCTGATGTCGACCGCGTCCTTCGTGTTCGGTGTGATCCTCTTCGCCGACCTGCTCGGCAAGGGCGCCGAACACCGCACCCTGACACAGCACCTGTTCAGCTGGGTCCCGGTCGCGGGCTTCCAGGCGGACGTCACCTTCCGCCTCGACCAGCTGTCGATGACCTTCGTCCTGCTGATCACCGGCGTCGGCTCGCTCATCCACCTGTACTCGGTCGGGTACATGGAGCACGACGAGCGCCGCCGCCGCTTCTTCGGCTATCTGAACCTGTTCCTCGCGGCGATGCTGCTGCTCGTCCTCGCCGACAACTACCTGCTGCTGTACGTCGGCTGGGAGGGCGTCGGTCTCGCCTCGTACCTCCTCATCGGCTTCTGGCAGCACAAGCCCAGCGCGGCGACGGCGGCGAAGAAGGCCTTCCTGGTCAACCGCGTCGGCGACATGGGCCTGTCCATCGCGATCATGCTCATGTTCACGACGTTCGGCACCTTCGCCTTCGGTCCGGTCCTCGGACACGTCTCCGGCACCTCCGAGGGCAAGCTGACGGCCATCGCCCTGATGCTCCTGCTCGCCGCCTGCGGCAAGTCCGCCCAGGTGCCGCTGCAGTCCTGGCTCGGGGACGCGATGGAGGGCCCGACCCCGGTCTCGGCCCTCATCCACGCCGCGACGATGGTGACCGCGGGCGTCTACCTGATCGTTCGCTCCGGAGCGATCTTCAACGCCGCGCCGGACGCGCAGCTGGCGGTCACCGTGGTCGGTGCCGTCACGCTCCTGTTCGGTGCGATCGTCGGTTGCGCGAAGGACGACATCAAGAAGGCGCTGGCCGGCTCGACCATGTCGCAGATCGGCTACATGGTGCTGGCGGCGGGCCTAGGCCCCATCGGCTACGTCTTCGCGATCATGCACCTGGTGACGCACGGCTTCTTCAAGGCCGGGCTCTTCCTTGGCGCCGGTTCGGTCATGCACGGCATGAACGACGAGGTCGACATGCGCAAGTACGGCGGCCTGCGGAAGTACATGCCGGTCACCTTCGTCACCTTCGGCCTCGGCTACCTCGCGATCATCGGCTTCCCGGGACTGTCCGGCTTCTTCTCCAAGGACAAGATCATCGAGGCGGCCTTCGCGAAGGGCGGCACCGAGGGCTGGATCCTCGGCACCTGCGCGCTGCTGGGTGCGGCCATCACCGCGTTCTACATGACCCGGGTGATGCTGATGACGTTCTTCGGGGAGGAGCGCTGGAAGAACCAGCCCACTCGCTCCCCGGAGGCGCCGAGCGCGGAGCCCGCCGCCGAGCACCACGGCGAGCACGCGGAGCCGCACCCGCACGAGTCCCCGAAGGTCATGACGATCCCCATGATCGTGCTGGCCGTCGGCTCCGTGTTCGGCGGTGGCTTCTTCAGCATCGGCGACCGCTTCCTGCACTGGCTGGAGCCGATCACCGGCCACAGCGAGGGCAACTCGCCGCTGAGCGCGTCGGCGGTCACCGCCGGGACCATGGTCTGCCTGGTCATCGGTGTCGGCATCGCGTACGCCATGTACGGCCGGCGCCCGGTCCCGTCCGTCGCCCCGCGCGGGTCGCTGCTCACCCGGGCCGCCCGGCGCGACCTGCTGCAGGACGACTTCAACCACGTCGTCCTGGTCCGCGGCGGCGAGCACCTCACCCGCTCCCTGGTGTACGTCGACCACACCCTGGTCGACGGTGTCGTCAACGGCACGGCGGCCTCGTTCGGCGGCCTGTCCGGACGGATGCGCAGGCTGCAGAACGGCTTCGCGCGGTCGTACGCGGTCTCGATGTTCGGCGGTGCGGCGGTCCTCATCGCCGCGACCCTGCTGATGAGGGCGGTCTGATACCGATGTCCTTTCCTCTGCTGACAGCGACGGCGGTGCTCCCGGCGATCGGGGCGATCGCCACGGCCGCCGTACCGGCCGCGCGGCGCACCGCCGCCAAGTGGCTCGCGCTGGTCGTCTCGCTCGCCACCCTCGCCCTGGCGATCGTCGTCCTGGTCCGCTTCGACCCGGGCGGCGTCCGCTACCAGCTCACCGAGTCCCACGCCTGGATCAAGGACTTCGGCGTGCGCTACGAGTTGGGCGTGGACGGCATCGCGGTGGCGCTGATCGCGCTGACCGCCCTGCTGATCCCGTTCATCATCCTCGCGGGCTGGCACGACGCCGACCCGCTGGAGACCGGAAGCAGGCGATGGCGGCCGACCCAGGGCTTCTTCGCCCTGATCCTGGCAGTCGAGGCGATGGTGATCATCTCCTTCGAGGCCACCGACGTCTTCCTCTTCTACATCTTCTTCGAAGCCATGCTCATCCCGATGTACTTCCTCATCGGCGGCTTCGGGGACCGGGCGCACCAGCACGGCGAGGAGGCGGCGTCCACGCAACGGTCGTACGCGGCCGTGAAGTTCCTGCTCTACAACCTGGTCGGCGGTCTGATCATGCTGGCCGCGGTGATCGGGCTGTACGTGGTGGCCGGGAACTTCAGCCTCCAGGAGATCGCGCAGGCGCGTGCCAACGGCTCGCTGCACATGGCGACCAGCACCGAGCGCTGGCTGTTCCTCGGCTTCTTCTTCGCCTTCGCGGTGAAGGCGCCGCTGTGGCCGCTGCACACCTGGCTGCCCAACGCCATGCAGGAGTCCACCGCCCCGGTCGCCGTCCTGATCACAGCGGTCGTCGACAAGGTCGGCACCTTCGCGATGCTCCGCTTCTGCCTTCAGCTCTTCCCGGAGGCGAGCAAGTGGGCGACGCCAGTGATCCTCGTACTGGCGCTCATCAGCATCGTCTACGGCGCGCTGCTCGCGGTCGGCCAGCGGGACATCAAACGCCTGGTGGCCTATGCGTCGATCTCGCACTTCGGCTTCATCATCATGGGCATCTTCGCGATGACCAGCCAGGGCCAGTCCGGCGCGACGCTCTACATGGTCAACCACGGGATCTCGACGGCCGCGTGGATGCTGCTCGCCGGGTTCCTCATCTCCCGGCGGGGCTCGCGGCTCATCTCCGACTACGGCGGCGTGCAGAAGGTCGCCCCGGTGCTCGCCGGCACGTTCCTGATCGGCACGCTGGCAACGCTCTCCCTGCCGGGACTCGCGCCCTTCGTGAGTGAGTTCCTCGTCCTGGTCGGCACGTTCACGCGCTACCCGGCGATCGGCATCATCGGCACCTTCGGCATCGTCCTCGCCGCGCTCTACGCTCTCGTCCTCTACCAGCGGACGATGACGGGCCCGGTGAAGCCGGAGGTCTCCGCGATGCCGGACCTCAGGGCCCGTGAGCTGGTGGTGGTCGCGCCGTTGATCGTTCTGTTGATCTTCCTGGGCGTCTACCCGAAGCCGGTGACGGACATCGTCAACCCGGCCGTGAAGTCGACCCTGTCCGACGTACACAAGAAGGACCCCAAGCCTGAGGTGGAGGCGGTGGCCAAGTGAGCGCAGCAGCCGTCCACAGCCTGTGGACAACGGCGGCCACGGCGGCCGAACCGATCGCGAAGATCAACGCGCCGAAGATCGAGTACGCACAGTTGTCGCCCACCCTGATCGTCGTGGGCGCGGCGATCGTCGGGGTACTGGTCGAGGCGTTCGTGCCGCGCAGGTCCCGGTACTACGCCCAGGTGTTCGTGTCCGCCGTCGCGCTCGTCGCCGCCTTCGCGGCGGTCGTGGCGCTCGCGGCCGACGGATACGGCACCACCAAGGCGCACATCGCGGCGATGGGCGCGATCGCGGTCGACGGGCCGTCCCTGTTCCTGCAGGGCACGATCCTGCTGTCCGGCCTCGTCGGCCTGTTCACCTTCGCCGAGCGGCGCCTGGATCCGGCGGCGCACGGCAACCGCGTCGACTCGTTCGCCGCGCAGGCCGCGTCCGTGCCGGGCAGCGACAGCGAGAAGGCGGCCGTGAAGGCCGGGTTCACCACCACCGAGGTGTTCCCGCTGCTGCTGTTCGCGGTCTCGGGCATGCTCGTCTTCCCGTCGGCCAACGACCTGCTGACGCTTTTCGTGGCCCTGGAGGTCTTCTCCCTGCCGCTCTACCTGCTGTGCGCGCTGGCCCGCCGCAAGCGGCTCATGTCGCAGGAGGCCGCGGTCAAGTACTTCCTGCTCGGCGCCTTCGCCTCCGCGTTCACCCTGTTCGGCATCGCCCTCCTGTACGGCTACGCGGGCTCGGTGTCGTACGCGACGATCGCGCAGGTCGTCGACGGCACGGTCACCAACGTCGATCCGGCCCTCGCCGGCACCATGGGCAACGACGCGCTGCTGCTCGTCGGCGGCGCGATGATCATCATGGGGTTGCTGTTCAAGGTGGGTGCCGTCCCGTTCCACATGTGGACCCCGGACGTCTACCAGGGCGCGCCGACCCCGGTGACCGGCTTCATGGCGGCGGCGACCAAGGTGGCGGCGTTCGGCGCGCTGCTGAGGCTGCTGTACGTCGTCCTGCCCGGCATGCGCTGGGACTGGCGGCCGGTCATGTGGGCGGTCGCGATCGTCACCATGCTGGGCGGTGCGATCGTCGCGATCACCCAGACCGACATCAAGCGGCTGCTGGCGTACTCGTCGATCGCCCACGCGGGATTCATCCTCGCGGGTGTCATCGCGACCACGAAGGACGGCGTGTCGTCCGTCCTCTTCTACCTGGGCGCGTACTCCTTCGTGACCATCGGCGCCTTCGCCGTGGTGACGCTGGTGCGCGACGCGGGCGGCGAGGCGACCCACCTGTCCAAGTGGGCGGGCCTCGGGCGCCGTTCACCCCTGGTGGCGGCCGTGTTCGCGGTCTTCCTGCTGGCCTTCGCCGGTATCCCGCTGACCTCCGGCTTCGCCGGGAAGTTCGCCGTGTTCAAGGCGGCGGCGGAGGGCGGGGCGGCCCCGCTGGTCGTGATCGGTGTGATCTCGTCCGCGGTCGCGGCCTTCTTCTACATCCGCGTGATCGTGCTGATGTTCTTCAGCGAGCCCAGGCCCGAGGGTCCCACGGTCGCCGTGCCGTCGCCGCTGACGATGACCGCGATCGGGCTCGGTGTCGTCGTCACGCTGGTGCTCGGCATCGCGCCGCAGTACTTCCTGGACCTGGCGAGCCAGGCGGGAGTGTTCGTGCGCTGACCCGGACGGGTAGGCGACCGGCCCCGGTTTCCCTCGTGGGAGCCGGGGCCTTCGCGCAGGCGCGCGGTCAGGTGTAGGTCTTGGCGAGATCGGTCCAGACGAAGGCGTCGGTGTCGGCCTGCGCGGGAACGGCGGCCGGTGAGAAGGCAGCGGCCATCGCCACGGTGATGGCGGCCTTGAGAGGTCGAGGGGACCTCGTGGTGCTCCCTGTGGTCGGGGGACAGGCGGCCACCCCCGTCCCGCCCGAGCAGCATGCGTGCCGTGCCGCACAACCTGTGGACAACCCCGACGCTGTCGGTGCCGGCACCTATCGTGGAGGCAGTGGTCGAGGGACGACGTACGGGGGACAGGACTATGGGCGGGACGGGCGGGATCATCGCGATGCCAAGGGCGACCGAGGTGGCAGGGACGGCCGAGAGCGAGGCGCTGGCCACGCTGCACCGGGTCTTCGGATACGAGGCCTTCCGCGGCGAGCAGGAGGCGGTCATCGAGCATGTGGTGGCCGGCGGCGACGCCGTGGTCCTCATGCCGACCGGCGGCGGCAAGTCGCTGTGCTACCAGATCCCGGCCCTGGTCAGACCCGGTACGGGAATCGTGGTCTCCCCGCTCATCGCGCTGATGCAGGACCAGGTGGACGCGCTGCGGGCGCTCGGCGTGCGCGCCGGGTTCATGAACTCCACGCAGGACTTCGACGAGCGCAGGGTGGTGGAGGCCGAGTTCCTGGCCGGGGAGCTGGACCTGCTCTACCTGGCACCGGAGCGGCTGCGTCTGGACACCACCCTGGACCTCCTCTCCCGCGGCAAGATCTCCGTCTTCGCGATCGACGAGGCGCACTGCGTGTCCCAGTGGGGGCACGACTTCCGCCCCGACTACCTCTCCCTGTCCCTGCTCGGCGACCGCTGGCCGGACGTCCCGCGGATCGCGCTCACGGCGACGGCCACCCGCGCGACCCACGAGGAGATCACCCACCGGCTGAACATGCCGGCGGCCCGGCACTTCGTGGCGAGCTTCGACCGGCCCAACATCCAGTACCGCATCGTGCCCAAGGCCGACCCCAAGAAGCAGCTGCTGGGCTTCCTGCGCGAGGAGCACGCGGGCGACGCGGGCATCGTGTACTGCCTCTCCCGCAAGTCCGTGGAGGCGACGGCGGAGTTCCTCTCGCGCAACGGCATCGAGGCGGTCCCGTACCACGCGGGCTTGGACGCGGGCACCCGCGCGGCGCACCAGTCCCGGTTCCTGCGGGAGGAAGGCCTGGTCGTCGTGGCGACCATCGCCTTCGGCATGGGCATCGACAAACCCGACGTCCGTTTCGTCGCCCACCTCGACCTGCCGAAGTCCGTCGAGGGCTACTACCAGGAGACGGGCCGCGCGGGCCGGGACGGCCTGCCGTCCACGGCCTGGATGGCGTACGGCCTCAACGACGTCATACAGCAGCGCAAACTGATCCAGTCCGGCGAGGGCGACGAGGCGTTCCAGCGCCGGGCCGCCGCCCACCTGGACGCGATGCTGGCGCTGTGCGAGAGCGCCAAGTGCCGCCGCGGGCAACTCCTCGCCTACTTCGGCCAGGACCCGGACCCGGCGGGCTGCGGCAACTGCGACACCTGCCTGACCCCGCCGGAGACCTGGGACGGCACGGTCGCCGCACAGAAGGTGCTGTCGACGGTGGTGCGGCTCCAGCGGGAGCGCGGACAGAAGTTCGGTGCGGTGCAGATCGTCGACATCCTGCTGGGCAAGCGCACCGGCAAGGTCATCCAGTTCGACCACGACCGGCTGTCCGTGTTCGGCATCGGCGAGGAGCTCACCGAGGGCGAATGGCGGGGCGTGGTAAGGCAGTTGCTGGCGCAGGGGCTGCTCGCGGTGGAGGGGGAGTACGGCACGCTGGTGCTGACCGAGACCAGCGGCTCGGTGCTGCGCGGGGACCGGGAGGTACCGCTGCGCAAGGAGCCGAAGAAGCCGGTGACCGCGCGGTCCGCGTCCTCGTCGGCCGGCAAGGGCGAGCGCAGAGCGAAGGAGGCCGCGGTCGAGTTGCCCGAGGCGCTGCAGCCGGCGTTCGAGGCACTGCGCGCCTGGCGCGCCGAGCAGGCCCGGGAACAGGGCGTCCCGGCGTACGTCATCTTCCACGACGCGACGCTGCGGGAGATCGCCACGGCCTGGCCGACCTCGGTGGGGCAACTGGGCGGCATCAGCGGTGTCGGCGAGAAGAAGCTGGCGACGTACGGGGAGGGCGTGCTCGAGGTACTCGCCTCCCTGGGGGAGGCCCCCGGCGCGGCCGCGCCGGCGGACGACAGGCAGGCAACGGATCAGGACTGGCCCGAGCCGGTCGGGGAGCCGGAGCCGGACGACTGGATATAGGGCGTCCGGTGTTGGGCGACGGACGGCGCAAGCGCAAGGGCGGCCCGCCCTACGGTGAGACCTGCGCCGTCCTTCCGGCGGCGGTCACAGCGCCCGCGCCGCGTACGCCCTGACGTCCGCGTCGGTGTCCGTCGTGGACGTGGCGAGGGCCGCGCGGGCGTCGGCGGTGGCATTGTGCCGGGTCAGGGCCAGGACGGCGGCCTTGCGGACGTCGGCGTTCGGGTCGGCGAGGGCCTTCGCGAGCGCGGGAACGGCCACCTCGGGCTCGGCGGCGGACAGCGCGCTGGCGGCGCCCGACCGGACCTGCCACGCCGGGGCGGACAGGGCGGCTACGGCGCGCGCGGCGAGCGGTGCCGGGCAGCCGGTCGTATCGAGCGCACCGTAGGCGGCTGCTTGGACCAGGGCGTCCGGGTCCTCGGTGAGGTCGGCCAGGGCGGCGAGGACGGTGGCCCCGGCGGTCGGGGGTTCGGCGTTCCCGGAAGCGTCGGTCCCCGCCCCGCTGTCGGCCCACACCGTCGCCAGCCCCTTGGCGATGGTCACGCGGACCTCGCGGGACGGGTCGGCGGTGGCCGCACGGGCCAGTTCCGTAGCGGCGTCGACCGAGACCAGGGCTCGCACCGCCTCGATGCGCACCGGGATCTCGGAGTCCGTCAGCGCCTCGGCGAACAGCGCCGCGTCACCGAGGCGCAGGGCGCGCAGCACGTCCAGGGAGGCGGCGCGGACGACCGGGTCGGACACGGTCAGCGCGGCGGCGAGACCGTCCCGGAGAGTGGCCTCCGCGGGCAGTGTCTCGACGAGTTCGCGCAGTGAGGCGGCGGCCGCGGCCCGCACCTCTGCGGCACTGTCGCGCAGGGCCTCGGCGAGGGCGGGGCCCGTGCCCGGCGGCACCGTCTCGGTGAGCACGGCGACGGCCTCACGGCGGACGGCGGGTGCCGGGTCGGCCAAGTAGGGCCGCAGAGCGCCGAGTTCGGGTTCCTCCTCGGCGAGGGCGACGAGTTCGAGGAGGCGGGCCGAAGCACGCTCGGGGTTCGAGAGCGCGGACTCGGAGACGTCGGAGACGTCGTGCCGGTCGTTCCCCGAGGCGCCGTCCGGCTTCGGGCCGACATCCGGTGTCGCGTCTTGTGTACCGGCCGCCACCGGTGCCAGGTCCCGTGACCCGGCCGTGGCGACCTCCTCGGGGTGGACCTCGCCGAGGTGCCGGGAGGGGCCGCCCACCGGCGTGAACTCGTCGACGGGCACGAGATAGGGAGCCACGGGACGGGCCGTGAACTCCATCGCACCAGAGGGGGACTTGTGCAGGTCGAGATGGTGGAACCAGGAGGTGTCGTCGCGATGGGGATGGTCCAGTCGGTCGTGGTAGAGGCCCCAGCGGGACTCCGTGCGGGCCAGCGACGCGCGCGCCGCCATCTCCGCGCAGTCGCGGATGAAGGTGACCTCGGCGCACCGCATCAGCTCGTGCGGGGTACGGGCCCCCATCGCCGCGATGTCGGCGCGCATCCGCTCGAAGGCCTCCAGGGCGAGGGAGAGCCGGGCACCGGACTTCGGCGGTGCCACGTAGTCGTTCACGAAGCGGCGCAGCTTGTACTCGACCTGGGTCTGCGGCGGCCCGTCCGGGTTGCGCAGCGGGCGGTAGATCAGTTCGTGCGCCTCGCGCAGCTGGTCCTGCGGCAACTCGCCCTCGTAGGCCCGGTACTGGGAGGCGTCCGCCCCCGCCAGGTCCCCGAAGACGAAGGCGCCGATCATGTAGTTGTGCGGCACGCAGGCCAGGTCACCGGCGGCGTACAGCCGGGGCACGGTCGTACGGGCGTGGTCGTCCACGCGTACCCCCGAGGCCGAATGGCCGCCGCACAGGCCGATCTCGGAGATGTGCATCTCGACGTCGTGAGTGCGGTAGTCGTGGCCCCGGCCCGAGTGGAAGGTTCCGCGCGTGGGCCGTTCCGTGGAGTGCAGGATCGACTCCAGCGCCGAGATCGACTCCTCGGGGAGATGACTCAGCTTCAGGTACACCGGCCCCCGGTCGGACGCGACCTCCGCCGCGAACTCGGCCATCATCTGGCCGGACCAGTAGTCGGAGTCGACGAAGCGTTCGCCGTGCCGGTTGACCTGGTAGCCGCCGAAGGGGTTGGCGACGTAGGCGCAGGCCGGGCCGTTGTAGTCCTTGATCAGCGGGTTGATCTGGAAGCACTCGATGCCGGTGAGCTCGGCGCCCGCGTGGTACGCCATGGCGTAGCCGTCGCCCGCGTTGGTCGGGTTCTCGTACGTGCCGTACAGGTAGCCGGAGGCGGGCAGGCCCAGCCGGCCGCAGGCGCCGGTCGCGAGGATCACCGCGCCCGCGCGCACCACCACGAACGCGCCGGTGCGCGTGTTGAAGCCGACCGCCCCCACGGCCCGCCCGTCGGCGGTGAGCACCCGCACCGGCATCACGCGGTTCTCGATGCGGATCCGCTCCCGCATCTCGCGCCGCCGCAGCTGCCGGTACAGGACCTTCTTGACGTCCTTGCCCTCCGGCATCGGCAGCACGTAGGAGCCCGAGCGGTGCACCTGGCGGACCGCGTACTCGCCGTGCTCGTCCTTCTCGAACTTCACGCCGTACGACTCGAGCCGCTGCACCATGCCGAAGCCGCGGGTGGCGGTCTGGCGGACGGTGGACTGGTCGACGATGCCGTCGTTGGCGCGGGTGATCTCGGCGACGTAGTCGTCGGGCTCGGCGCGGCCGGGGATGACCGCGTTGTTGACACCGTCCATGCCCATGGCGAGCGCCCCGGAGTGGCGGACGTGGGCCTTCTCCAGCAACAGGACGCTCGCGCCGTGCTCGGCGGCGGTCAGCGCGGCCATGGTGCCGGCGGTGCCGCCGCCGACGACGAGGACGTCGCAGGAGATCTCCTCGGCCTCGTCGAGGGCCGGAATCTTGAGGGGGGTGTCCACCAGAGTGCCTTTCACCATCCGAGTCGCGGACCGGGTGCCGGTCCGGGTCACGTGCCGAGCGAGGAGAGGACGTCGCGCCGCAGCGCCACGCGCGCGGGGTCGTCGTGCGCCCCTCGGTCGCGCGTGCGCGGCACCTCGCGTACGGCGGTCAGCCGGCCGTTGCCGAGCAGGGCCACGCGGTCGCCGAGGAAGAGCGCCTCGTCCACGTCGTGGGTGACGAAGACGACGGTCGCGCCCGTGTCGCCGAGCACCTCCACCAGCAGGTCCTGCATGCCGGCGCGGGTCTGGGCGTCAAGCGCGCCGAACGGTTCGTCCATGAGGACGGCCCGGGGTGCTCCCGCGAGGGCGCGGGCCAGCTGGGCGCGCTGGCGCTGGCCGCCGGAGACACGGTGCGGCAACTGCCGAGCGTGCGCGGCGAGTCCGACCCGCTCGAGCCAGGAGTCGGCCTGGGCCCGGCGTTCGGCGCGGGCCAACCCCTTGATCGCGAGGGGGAGTTCGACGTTGGCCCGCAGGGTGCGCCAGGGCAGCAGGGCGTCCTCCTGGAAGACCAGGGCGCGGTCGGAGGCGGGACCGGTCAGCGGGCCGCCGTCCTGGGTGATCTCCCCGGCGAGCAGCGGCAGCAGCCCCGCCAGGGTGCGCAGCAGCGTCGACTTGCCGCAGCCGGAGGCGCCGACGACGGTGAGGATCTCGCCGGCGGCGACGTCCAGGTCGACGCCCGCCAGGACCGCGGCGTCCG
This sequence comes from Streptomyces sp. NPDC101152, assembly GCF_044768275.1. Classification (NCBI taxonomy): domain Bacteria; kingdom Bacillati; phylum Actinomycetota; class Actinomycetes; order Kitasatosporales; family Streptomycetaceae; genus Streptomyces; species Streptomyces sp. NPDC101152. Next base: position 203,118 of record NZ_JBIWPO010000002.1, read on the forward strand.
GGCGGCCGAGGGCGGCGCGCCGGAGGGCGAGGCGGGTGCCCCGTACCGCGGTCGGCGCCTGGGCCTCGGTCAGGGGAGGGGTGGTCACGTCCGTGTCAGACGAGGTGCTCATCGCGTGCCTCCTCGGTCGACGGGGCGGTGTCGCTCTTCGTGGCCGCGGGGGACACCGGGGCCGCTGCTCCGGGGCGGACGCCGGGGACGTAGGAGGTCCGCGGCAGCCAGCGCGTCAGACGGCGGCCCAGCAGCTCCACCGCCGTGGAGGTGAGCCAGCCCAGCACGCCGATCGTGACCATGCCGACGAAGACGCCCGCGTAGTTGACGACGGTGTAGTCCTGCCAGGTGCGGTAGCCGACGCCGTACTGGCCGGAGATCATCTCGGCCGAGATCACACAGATCCACGAGACGCCGATGCCCACCGACAGACCGCCGAAGATGCCGGGCAGCGCGCCCGGCAGGACGACCGATGCGAGGACCCGCCGGCGGCCGCCGCCCATCGTGAGCACCGCCTCCTCCCAGACGGGCGTCAGCGCGCGGACCGCGTGCCGGGTCGAGACCAGGACCGGGAAGAAGGCGGCCGTGCAGGTGATGAAGACGATGCCCTGTTCGTTGGAGGGGAACAGGAGGATCGCGACCGGGACCAGGGCGATCGCCGGGATCGGGCGGACGACCTCCAGCAGCGGGCCGAGCAGGTCCTCGGCGAGCCGGGAGCGCGCCACGAGCACGCCCGTCGCCACGCCCAGGACGGCGGCGAGGAGGAAGCCGGTGAGGATACGGGTGAGGCTGTCGGTGAGGTCCGTCCAGTAGTCCGCCCCGGACAGCCGGTCGCCGAAGGCGTGGGCCACGTCGGCGACCGTGGGGAACTGGGAGAAACGCAGCCACAGATCGACCTTCAGACTGGTCAGCAGCTGCCAGATGCCGAGCGCCACCGCCAGCGACCCCACCCGCAGCGCGTACCTGGCCGACGGCCGCCGGCTCACGACGCCCGCCCCAGCGCGTCCGCGTACGTGACGGTCCGCGCGCCGCCGTGCCCGTCGACATAGGCCTTCGCGGTGGCCGGTGCCACGAAGGGCAGGAGCTGCTTGCCGTCGGCCACCCAGACCGCCTTGTCGGCGAACCAGAGGGTGCCGGTGGTGGCGTCGGGGACGTACACGGCGCGGACGCCGTTCTGGTGCCGTTTCACATAGCTCAGCAGTTCGGCGGGGGAGGTGAAGCTCAGTGTCTTCTCGGTGCCCTTCGGCCACACCTCGCTCGCCGCCGCCGGAGGCGGGGAGGAGAGTTGCTTGGCGTAGTCCGCGCGGAGGGCCTTCTTGACGTACTGGTCGTCGACGAAGGAGTCCACGTCGATGTCCCCGGTCAGCTTGGCCGACTTCAGGACCGAGACGTCCTGCTTCAGCGCGGACACGAGCTGGGGCTTGATCGCCGGGTCGAAGGTCGAGATGCCGTGGGCGCCGTTGTAGAGGTAGACGACCTCGGCGGGCAGGCCGGTGGCCTTGGCGACCGACTCGGCGGCGGCGACCGGGTGGGCATGGAGGTAGTCGGTGGCCTCCGCCTGGGCCTTGAGGAAGGCCTCCAGGACGGTGGGCCGCTGCTTGGCGAAGTCCTCGCGGGCGGTGACGCCGTGGAAGGTGGGGAGGTTCAGCTCGGCACCGTCGTACAGGGCCTTCGCCCTGCCCTGGAAGGCGAGCAGGCCGGGCCAGGCGACGAACTGGGAGAGCGCGTCCGCGCTGCCGGCCGACAGGGCCGAGGCACCCACGGCGGGCTGCTGGTTGAGCTTCTCGATGCCCTTGTCGGGGTCGATGCCGGCGCGCTGCAGGGCCCGTACGAGGGTGCCGTCGGCCGCGGAGCCGATGCTGGTGGAGACCTTCTTGCCCTTGAGGCCGGCGAGGGTGGCCAGCTTGGAGTCGGGGGAGGTGACGATCGTGTTGAGGCCGCCGCGGAGGTTGTAGCCGGTGACCGAGACGAGATGGGTCGGTTTGCCGAGCTGCCTGCCCCGGGCCGCGTTGATGAGCAGCGGGAAGTCGCCCATCGAGCCGATGTCGATCTTCCCGGCGGTCATCTGTGCGGTGATGGGGGCGCCGGTGGCGTAGTCCTGCCAGTCGACCTTGTAGGTGTGGCCGTCGTGCAGGGCGTTGAGGTCCCGCTCGAAGTAGCCGAGGGAGCGCAGGAGGGTGCCCGCGGTGACCGTGTTGATGGTCTTGGACTGGTAGCCGACGGTGATGGTGATGTTCTTGCCGTCACCGGCCTCGGCGCTGCCGCCGCAGGCGCTCAGGGGAAGCAGGAGAAGCGCTGCGGAGAGGGGAAGTACGGTGCGTTTCACGGGAGTCGGGCCTCTCACCGGAGCAGATAGGGCATGTTGACCGTCACGGCTCCGGTGGGACAGCGGGCCGCGCACGGGCCGCAGTACCAGCACTCGTCGACATGCATGTACGCCTTGCCGGTGCTGTCGTCGATGGCGAGGGAGTCCAGCGGGCACATGTCCACGCAGAGGGTGCAGCCGTCGATGCACTTCGACTCGTCGATGGTCACGGGCACGTCGGCCCGCTGGGGCGCCAAGGGCATGGCTGTCTCCTGGAAACGGGTCAGCAAGGGGTCGGGAAGAGGTCAGACGGAGCGGTGCAGGAGGCCGCTCATCGTGATGCGGTCGCCGCGGAAGCGGATGAACTCCAGGTCGACCGGGCGGCCGTCGGCGAGGTGGGTGAGCCGCTCCAGCATCAGCACGGCCGCGCCGCGCGGGGCCTCGAGCACGGCGGCGGAGTGGGCGTCCGCGTTGACCGCCTCCAGGGTGATCTCGGCGTGACCGAGCCGTCGGCCGGTGATGGCCTCCAGGAGGCGGAAGACGTCGGTGTTCTCCAGGTCGGCGCCGAGCAGTGCGGTGCCGATGTCGAGCGGGATGTAGGTCAGGTCGAGGGACAGGGGGATGCCGTTGAGCCTGCGCAGGCGTTCGATGTAGAGGACGTCGGCGCCGGCGGGGATGTGCAGGCGTTCGGCGACCGGGGCGGGCGCGGGCGCGGGGCCCATCGTGCGGACCTCGTTGGTGACCCGGCCGTGCTCGTGCAGGGTTTCCGCGAGGCCCATCAGGCGGTCCAGTCCGTGCGGGTACTTCTGGGCGACGACGACGGTGCCGACACCCGGCAGTCGCTCGACAAGGCCTTCGGCCCTGAGCAGGTCCAGGGCCTGGCGGACGGTGTTGCGGGTGGCGCGGTAGTCCGCCGCGAGGGTCGTCTCGTGCGGCAGCGTGCCGTCCGGGAAGCCGCCGGCCAGCAGCTGGTGGCGCAGCAGGTCGGCGAGCTGCCTGGCCTGATCGGCGCGCGCCCGGCGCCGCGCCCGGTGGGCCGCGACGGTGGTCGCGCCCTGTCCGGCGTGGTCGCGGATGCGGTCGGTCGGTGGCATGTCTCGAACCATACCGAGCCGGTAGGGAACGAAGTGTTGCGGCGGTGTTGCGCCACCTGCCGAGCCGTCAGGCAAGGCACTGAACAGCAGAAACGGTTGCTCTGCCGGCAAGATCTGCCACATCGCGCGGCAGTCCCGGAGGATCACGACAACGCGGTCAACCCCGGAGCGAACGTGATCAGCAAGGGCAGCAACGGCACCAGCGCGGCCACCGTCGTCGTCAGCGCCCGGTGCCGGCGGCCGAGCCTCGGCGGCGGCTCCAGCAGCCGGTCCACCCGCTCGCCGAGCAGGCGGTGACTGGAGGCGCAGGACAGCACCCCGCGGTGCTGGTTCAGCTCGATCAGCGCCAGCGCGGTCGTCAGGTGACCGCAGCGCCGCGATGCCGTGTCGTCCGCCGCCAGCTCCACCAGCCGGTGCGTCTGGTCGCAGAAGTGGGCGAACAGCGGCACCCGCGGGAAGCCCGTCGCCAGCGCCGTCGACAGGTGCAGCAGCCAGTCGTGGTGGGCGCGCGCGTGGTCCCGCTCATGGGTGAGGACGGCGTCCAGCTGCGGGTCGGTGAGCCGGTGCAGCGCGCCCGTCGTGACGACCAGCTGGGCCGGGTGACCCGGCATCCACCAGGCGTCCGGGTACTCGTCCTCCAGCACCAGCAGCGGTCCCCGCGTCGCCGCCTCCAACCCCGCCGGCAGGTCGGGCGCCCGCTCACGCAGATGTGCCCGCGTCACCCCGCGCCGCCGCCGCGCCTCGACCAGCTCGCGGGCGAGCATCGCGGTCGTCCAGGCGGCACCGCAGGCCAGCAGCAGGGTCAGGGCCGCCGCCCAGACCGGCGCGACGGACAGGTCGTACGCCGCCGTCACCGCCGGGGGCGCCGGCGCGAAGACGTGGTCGCGGACGGTGTGGAAGACGGCCGCCGTGCCCAGCACCAGGGCCGTCAGACAGCACAGCAGGACGGTGGCGACCAGGCACTGCCACACCCACAGCGCGACGACCGGCTCCCGCTCGGGCCAGGCGGCCCGCACCAGGGCACGCGGGACCGGCACGGCGGCCGTCAGGGCCACGACGCTCAGCAGGAGCAGGCAGTACGTCATGCCACGGGCTCCGGATCCTGGTCGAGGGAAAGGGGCGAGGGCGGGGCAACCGGCTCGGCGCGCAAGTCGCCCGCCGCCAGTATGACGGCGAAGCCGCCAGGAGTCAGGAGACAAGACCGACCCACTACGTCCCGTACAGCCGCCGTCACACGCCAACTCCCCGTCCCCGCAGGGGGATCCGCCCCTTCACCCGACCATGATCGGCTCACCGGCCTTGACCGGTCAGTCCTCTCGTGCCGCCACGATCCGTCCCGTGACCTCCCCCAGCCCCAGCCGCACCCCGTCCGGGCCCGGCGCCCACGCCGACAGCGTCACCACGTCCCCGTCCTCCAGGAACGTCCGCTTGCCCTCCGGGAGTTCCAGCGGGTCGCGTCCGTTCCAGGTCAGTTCCAGCAGCGACCCGCGCTGCGAGGGCTCCGCACCGCTCACCGTGCCCGACCCGTAGAGGTCGCCCGTCCGCAGCGAGGCCCCGTTCACGGTCATGTGGGCCAGCTGCTGCGCGGCCGTCCAGTACATGGTGGAGAAGGGCGGCTCGGAGACGACATGGCCGTTGACGGCGACGGAGATCCGCAGGTCGTAACCGCCGGGCTCGGCGTCCGGGCCGGAGTCGTCCAGATACGGCAACAACGCGTGCGTGCGGGGCGGCGGCGCCACGCGCGCGTGCTCCAGCGCTTCCAGCGGGGTGATCCAGGCCGACACCGACGTGGCGAAGGACTTGCCGAGGAAGGGGCCGAGCGGGACGTACTCCCAGGCCTGGATGTCGCGCGCCGACCAGTCGTTGAGCAGGCAGAGCCCGAACACGTGCTCCGGGAACTCCCCGAGCCCCACGGACGTTCCCATCCTGGACGGCACACCCACCACGAAACCCACCTCGGCCTCGATGTCGAGGCGGGCCGAGGGCCCGAAGACAGGCTCCGCGTCCCCCGGAGCCTTCCGCTGGCCCGAAGGCCGCACGACATCGGTTCCCGAGACCACCACCGTCCCCGACCGCCCGTGATAGCCGATCGGGAGGTGCTTCCAGTTCGGCGTCAGCGAGTCCGCCGCGTCGGGCCGGAAGATCTGCCCGACATTGCGCGCGTGGTTCTCCGACGCGTAGAAGTCGACGTAGTCCGCGACCTCGAAAGGCAGGTGCAGCGTCACCGAGGGCAGGGGGTGGAAGAACCCCGCGATCGCCTCCTGATGAGCCGGCTCGGTCACCCACGCCGTCAGCCCGCGCCGCACCTCCGACCAGGCGGTACGGCCCGCCGCGAGCAGCGGGTCGAGCGAGGGCCGCGCGAGCAGGGAGGCGTACGGCGAGCCCAGCGCCCGCGCCGCCGCGCCCGCGTCCAGGACGTGGTCGCCGAGCCGGACGCCGACGCTCCGCTGCGTCGAACCGGCGGGCGAGAAGACGCCGTACGGAAGGTTGTGCGGACCGAAGGGATCGCCCTCGGGGACATCGAAGGGGGGCATCGGGTGCTGCCTCGCTCTCGTGCGTTCCGGCTGGTCATGGCACACGTTACGGGTGCGCCCGCCGTCTTGGGCAGTGCCTAAAGAGTTTGCAATGTCCGAATTGGCCTTGTCGGATGCCCCAATTCCGGCTTAGCGTCCTTTGGGGGACACGGACGGGGTGGGTCCGGTCCGTAGGGGGGACGCGTGGGGGGACCCGTGGCCAGGAGCACGAGCAGTGTGCCCTTCGAGGCCGACCGTGACGTGCCGGGCCTGATCGTCAAGTTCGGCGACTATCCGCTGCACCACGGCGGTGTGGGCGCGATCCGCAGCCTGGGCCGACTCGGCGTGCCGATGTACGCGATCACCGAGGACCGTTACACGCCCGCCGCCTCCTCCCGCTACCTCAAGAAGGCCTTCGTCTGGCCGACCACCGGAACCGAGGACCCCGGCCACCTGGTGGAGGGTCTGCTGCGGGTCGGGCGCCGCATCGGCCGCCCCACCGTGCTCGTCCCCACCGACGAGGAGGCCGCCGTCCTGATCGCCGAGCACCAGGGCGAACTCGCCGGCCGCTTCCTCTTCCCTCGCGTGGAAGCGGATCTGCCGCGCCGCCTGGCCAGCAAACAGGGCCTGCACGAACTGTGCGTGGAGCACGGCATCCCGACCCCCACGGCCGCGTTCCCGCAGTCGTACGACGACATCGTGACCTTCGCCGAGAAGGCCCGCTTCCCGGTGGTGGCCAAGAACCGCGAGGCGTTCCTGCGGCGCAGGCGGCCCGCGGTGAACGGCACGACCAGGATCGCCACCCGCGAGGGCCTGCTGCGGCTCGCCCGCGACTGGGGCGAGCATCCCGGCGTGATCCTCCAGGAGTACCTGCCCAGGGAGGACGCCGAGGACTGGATCGTGCACGCCTACTTCGACCAGGACTCGACCCCGCTCGCCATGTTCACCGGCGTGAAGGTGCGCTCCTGGCCGCCGCATGCCGGAATGACGGCGAACGCGTACGTCGTCGACAACCCGGAACTCGCGGACCTCGCCGCGCGTTTCATCAAGCAGATCGGCTTCACCGGCGTCATCGACCTCGACCTGCGCTTCGACCGGCGCGACGGACGGTACAAGCTCCTCGACTTCAACCCCCGTATGGGCGCCCAGTTCCGGCTCTTCGAGAACGAGTCGGGGGTGGACGTCGTCCGCGCCATGCATCTGGACCTGACCGGCCGCACCGTCCCGGAGGGGGAACAGCGAGCCGGTCACCGGTACATCGTGGAGAACATCGACCTGCCCGCCCTGCTCGCCTACCGCCGCAGCGGCTACACGACGCCGCACGCACCGGCGCGCGCGAGCGGGACGGAGCTGGCCTGGCTCGCGGGTGACGACCCGCTGCCGTTCCTCACGATGCTCGCACGCTTCGTGCGGCCGGGCGCGAAGCACCTGTATCAGCTGTGGCGGACCAACCGCCGTGGCAATACCACCAGTTCGGGTGGCTAGCCGACCGGTCAGCCGTCCGAACCGAACCACACGAAGTGGCGAAAAGACCGTCCTGGGGAGGGACTTCGTGATTCAACCGGTTGCGATCATCGGCGCCGGGCCGTTCGGCCTGTCCACCGCCGCCCATCTGCGCGCACGCGGCATCCCGGTCCGCGTGTTCGGCGAGCCCATGGTCAGCTGGCGCGACCACATGCCCGCCAAGATGCTCCTGAAGTCGACGCCCGTGGCCTCCAGCCTGGACGCGCCGCAGCAGGGGCACACCCTCGCCGACTACTGCGACGCCGCCGGCATCCGGCGGCTGGTCACCGACGAGGACATCATCCCGGTCGAGACCTTCATCGCGTACGGCGAGTGGTTCCAGCAGAAACTCGTGCCCGAGCTGGAGCAGATGCGGGTCGTCTCGGTGGACCGCGCCAGCGGCGGCGGCTTCGAACTGAAGCTGGACTCAGGCGAGTTGTTCACCGCGCGGGCGGTCGTCGTGGCGACCGGGCTGCACGGCCTCGCACACCTGCCCGCCGAACTGGCCGCCGCGGCGGACGGGCCCACGCCCACGGGCCCCGTCTCCCACAGCTCCCAGCACCACGACCTCACGCGGTACTCCGGCAAGGACCTCATCGTGGTCGGCGCCGGCCAGTCCGCGCTCGAGACGGCCGTGCTGGCGGCGGAGGCGGGTGCCCGGGTGCGGGTGGTCTCCCGCGGCCGCGGCAGGGTCGCCTTCGGCGCGCCGCCCTGGGAGCAGCCCAAACTCCGTCCCGAGTCGCCCTTCGGCCGCGCCTGGTCCCTGTGGGCGCTGAGCTACTACCCGCACCCCTACCGCTATCTTCCGGCCGAGGTGCGCCACTACCTGGTCCGCCGGGTCCTCGGCCCGCTCGGCGCCTGGTGGCTGCGCGACCGCTTCGAGGGCAAGGTGCAGGTCAGCGAGGTCGAGCGGATCGTACGGACCGATGCCGACGGCGGCAGCCCGACGCTCACCGTGCGCACCCTCGGCGGCGCTACGGAGAACCTCTCCGCGGACCACGTCATCGCGGCCACCGGATACCGGGTGGACATCGCCGCGATGGACTTCCTCGGCCCCGAACTGCGTACCCACCTCGCCGTCAGCCGCGGCACGCCCAAGCTGGGCGCCGGATACGTCTCCTCGGTCCCCGGCCTGTACTTCACCGGCCTGCCGGCCGCGGCCTCGTACGGCCCGGTGATGCGCTTCGTCTGCGGCACGGAATTCGCGTCCCCGAGGCTCGCTCGGCACTTGGCGGCGGCGCACGGCTGAACCCCGGTCGGCGACGAGCGGCCGCAGGTCACGTCCCCACGGCCGCTCACCCGGGTTCGCCGCCCGGGCCGATCGCCCCGTACGAGTGACGGGCCTCGCACCCGACGCCGACCGGGAACCGCCGTGTTCCTCCGCCGCGACCAGGGGCGGGGCTCGGTGCGGGCGTTCCTGCCAAGCGCCGCTGCCGGAAAGGGAGTTGGTCTGGCCGCGGTGAACAGGCCGGTCGACCGGTTTGGGATGAGTCGGGGGCGTGTCCGGTCCGTATTCTCTGATCATGGCCGCACCCACCGCATATGCCCTCATCGCCACCGACTTGGACGGCACTCTTCTTCGAGGCGACGACACCCTGTCCGACCGGTCCCTCGCCGCTCTCGCGCGCGTGACCGGCACCGGTGCCCGACACCTCGTGGTGACCGGCCGGCCGGCCCCGAGAGTGCGGACGCTCCTCGACGACCTGGGCAGCGGGGGGCTCGCGGTGTGCGGACAGGGCGCGCAGGTGTACGACGCCGGCGCGGACCGTCTGCTGTGGTCCGTCACCCTGGACCGGGAGCTGGCCGAGACCGCCCTCGGCAAGATCGAGGCCGAGGTGGGCCAGGTGTACGCGGCCGTCGACCAGGACGGCGTCGACGGGCTCACACTCATCGAACCCGGGTACCTGATGCCCCACCCCACGCTGCCCGCCGTACGGGTCGAGCGGCGCGACGACCTGTGGTGCGAACCCATCAGCAAGGTGCTGTTGCGCCATCCGTACCTGTCCGACGACGAGTTGGCGGCGACGGCCCGTTCGGTCGTCGGCTCGCTGGCCACCGTCACGATGTCGGGACCCGGGACCGTCGAACTCCAGCCCTGCGGCATCACCAAGGCGACGGGCCTCGCGCTGGCCGCCGGACACCTGGGTCTGGGCCCGCACGAGACCATCGCCTTCGGCGACATGCCCAACGACATCCCGATGTTCGACTGGGCCGCCCGCGGCGTCGCGATGGCCAACGCGCACCCCGAACTCAAGGCCGTGGCCGACGAGATCACCCTGTCGAACGAGGACGACGGCATCGCCGTCGTCCTCGAGAGACTCTTCTGAAGCGTTGGCCGGCTCAGTAGGCGCCGTACACGTTGTCGATCGAGCCGTAGCGCGCGGCCGCGTAGTTGCAGGCGGCGGTGATGTTGGCAACCGGGTCGTACGGGTCGTACGAGGTGCCGGCCACGTGGTACGCGGCGAACGTCGGGTCGATGACCTGCAGCAGGCCCTTCGACGGCGTGCCGCGGAGCGCGTTCGAGTCCCAGTTGTTGATGGCGAGCGGGTTGCCCGAGGACTCGCGGATCACGTTGCGGTAGATGCCGTTGTACGAGCCGGGAATCCCGTGCTGCGCCATGACGTGGAGGGAGGCGCGGATCCAGCCGTCCAGGTTGTTGGCATAGCCGAGCGAGGAGGCGGTGACCACGTTGGTGGTGGCCGCGGAGGCGCTGGTCGCGCCGATGACCGGGAGGGCGAGGACGGCGGCGCTCGTGCCGATGACGGCGAGCTTGCGGACGATGCGGGACGTTCGGGTACGGCGGTGCTGAACGGCAGCAGACATGACGAGGTTCCTCTCCGTCGCCTGCGAGGTGAGCTGTCGGGTTCGGGCGGGAGATGCCCGGCCGCACCGCCGTACGGCGGTGCGACTTCACCCCGAGCCGTCCCGAATGCCCACAGACATCCGGTCCGGCGGCCTACCTGGTTCCCCCGCTCCTGCCGTGCGTTCTCGGTTGGTGGTTCGGGCGGCGGCAGGATTCGGCGTCCGCCCGACAGGCCGGGAACGTATGCGAGAGCACATGCCCGGAACAAGTGCCGGATTCACACATCACCCCTATTGACCTTGATCGGAGGCGTATGGGGTGCTTGATCCTTTGCTGTTGCCAAGCTTCAACTGACGCTTGGGCAAAGGCGTACCGGTCGAAATGCACCCGAAGTGCGGATCATGCTCCGGCGTGAGTCAAGTCACTGGTGAAGACAAGAGCGGCAATTCGGGCAATGACCTCAACTCGCCCTCAACCGGCCGTGCGTGGAATCCGCTTCTCCCAGGTCCGGTGAAAGGTCACTTCGTTGCCTTCCGTGCAAATCACCTCATTGGAGGTGAAAAACGCCTCCGCGTCGCAGGTGACCTCGGAGCGCGTACGGATCGTCGTCTCCCAGGGCAGGTCCGGCCGGTGCAGCCGGATCGACCAGTCCGAGCGGGTACGGGCCGACAGGGGATCGGCCTCCCGGATCGTGTACGTCTCCAACGCGTCCTCCGTGAACTCCAGGCCGTCGGGGTACACGCGCGTGCCGCCGTAGCGCGGGTCGACCTCCAGGCGCCACTCGCCCTTGGCCACGTCCCGCACGACCAGCCGTTCGGGGCGCGGTTCGTCCAGCGTGACGGGGGAGTTCACGCCGAGCGGTCCGGCCTGCTCCGGCTCCTCGAAGGTGATCGCCGGCTCGTCCGACGCACGCGCGCGTACCGGAAGTTCCAGCGCACTGCCCGCCGGGTCCAGGGCGAAGCCCGCCTGCGAACCGGGCTGCGGCCAGATCCACGGCCAGTACGCGGAGGAGACGGCCAGCCGGATGCGATGGCCGGCCGGGAAGGCGTGTCCGATGCCGTTCAGTTCGAAGTCGACGTCCTCGGTGGCGCCGGTCGGCCAGGGGAGGTTCCTGTCGCGGCCGTGCCGCGCCGAGAGGTTCAGCACGCCCCGAGTCACCAGGGTCGAGGCGCCGTCGGGTGCGACGTCGCAAACCCGTACGGCGATCTGACCGCGTGGCACCTCCGAGGTCACCCGCAACCGCACTCGCGGGCGGCCCAGCACCCACGTCTCCTCGGTCACCGCGAAGTCGAAGCAGACCGACCGCCCGTCTTCCTCGCGCTGGTCCGGCGGGAGATCGGCATCGTTGCCGAAGGGGAAGAAGCGGCCGGCGTCGGTGCCGGTGTGCTGGGGGGAGCGGACGGGGACGGGGGTGGTGTGTGACACACCACCGTTCGGATCAGTGGCATGTGACACAGCACCGTCCCCGAGCCCGTACGACACCACCCTCACCCCCGGCGAAGGCCAAGCCCCCTCCCCCACCCACCGCCCCGGCAGCACCCCGTACACCGTCGCCGGGCGGTGCGAGTCGCTGATGTACGCGCGCAGCAGCGGTTCCTCCATCGCCCCCGGGTCGGCCCCCTTCAGCCAGTGGTCCCACCAGCGCAGGGTCTCCTGGAGGAAGCCGATCGCCGGGCCGGGCGGCAGGCCGCGGTCCGGGTACTGGTGCGACCAGGGGCCGATCAGGCCGCGCACCCGGTCCGCCGGGAGGTGTTCGACCAGGCGCAGCACCGTGTCGCGGTACGGGTCGTGCCAGCCGCCCACCGCGAGGACGGCCGCCCGGATCGCGCCGTAGTCCTCGCAGACGCTGCCGTGGCGCCAGTACTCGTCCCGTGTCTGGTGGGCCAGCCAGGTGTGGATGAAGGGGTCGATCGTCTCGAGGCGCCTCAGCCACATCTCCCGCCAGACGGGGCCGACGTACAGGGGGTCCGGCGGGCGGGCGGCGAAAGCGAGCATGGTCGCCGCCCATGCGTGCATGTCCACCGCGAGGACGGAACCTCCCATGTAGTGCACGTCGTTGTCATAGCGGTCGTCCGTTGAGCAGACCGTGACGACCGCCTTGAGCGGTTCGGGCGCGAGGGCCGCGATCTGAAGGGAGTTGAAGCCGCCCCAGGAGATGCCGAACATGCCCACTTTCCCGTCGCACCAGGGCTGCGCGGCGAGCCAGTTGACGACCTCGACGCCGTCGGCGAGTTCCGTCGCCGAGTACTCGTCGCCGGGGATGCCCTCGCTGTTGCCGTGGCCCCGGATGTCGACGCGGACGGAGGCGTAGCCGTGGCCGGCGTACCAGGGGTGGCGCTGGTGGTCGCGGGGCGCGGTCCAGTCGGAGAGGCGATAGGGGAGGTATTCGAGGAGCGCCGGTACGGGCTCGTTCGTCAAAGGGCGCCACACGCGCGCGTACAGCAGTGTGCCGTCCGTGAGGGGGATCCAGGCGTCCTCGTGGGTCGTCTCGTGCGGGAAGGACGTACGGATGTGCGGGCTCATCGCGGTGACCTCAGTGGACGGGGTGCATCGTGCGGCGCAGCCAGGGCGCGGCGGCCGCCACGGCCAGGCCGGCGGCCACCGCGATCGCGCCGTTGACGCCGAAGTAGGCGGGCTTGGAGACGTCGTCGTACAGCTTCACGGTCTGGGCCTGGATGCCGTTGGCGAGGGCGAGGGACAGGAACCAGAGGGACATGGTCTGGCTGGCGAAGACGGCCGGGGCGAGCTTCGTCGTGGCCGACATGCCGGAGGTCTCCAGCAGGATGTCGCCGAGGCCGAGCAGGAGGTACGAGCCCACGATCCACCAGGCCGACATCAGGTGGTCGTCGGATCCGTGCCCCGAGGTCGGCAGAGCCATCAGCAGGAACGACAGGCCGCCCAGGACGACGCCGATGGCGATCTTGTTGGAGGCGTGCGGCTGGCGTTGGCCCATGCGCACCCAGAGGGCGGCGACCACGGGCGCGAGAGCGACCTCGAAGGCGCCGAGCGCGGAGGCGTACCAGCTCGCCGGGAAGTCGAAGCCGAGGATGGCCGTCTCGGCGTTCGTCGAGGCCAGCAGCATCATCGTCGAGTAGGCCTGGAAGAGGATGAAGTTGAAGACGGTGGAGGCCAGGAAGAGGACGACGTACGGGCGCAGCCGGCCGCGTTCTGCGGGCGTCACGCGCGCGTTGGTGAACATCACCGTGAAGTAGGCCACCGGGGCGATCACGGAGACCAGCGTGAGCACATCGACGAAGCGGCCCATGGTGAGCCGGCCGGCGGCGCCCAGGACGACGGCGACCGCCGCCACGGTCACCAGGCCCGCCACGATCAGGCGGATCGCGCGGCGCATGGCGTCCGGGGCGAGGGCGAACTCCGCCGTCCGCCTGCGCCCGGCCAGGTGACGGCGGCCGGCGACGTACTGGACGAGACCCAAGGTCATCCCCACCGCGGCCGCCGAGAAGCCCCAGTGCCAGCCCTTGTGGTCGCCGAGCCAGCCGGTGATCAGCGGGCCCGCGAAGGCGCCGATGTTGATCGCCATGTAGTAGAGCGCGAAACCGGCGTCGCGGCGTTCGTCGGCGGTGCGGTACAGCTCGCCGACCATGGTGGCGACGTTCGGCTTGAGCAGCCCGGTGCCGGCGCTGATCAGGCCGAGGCCCGCCCAGGTCATGGTGGAGGTCGGCACGGCCATGGCGTAGTGACCGCAGGCGATCAGCATGCCGCCCCACAGGACCGCGCGGTAGGAGCCCAGGATGCGGTCGGCGAGCCAGCCGCCGGCGACGGAGACCAGGTAGACGAGGGTGCCGTAGGCCGCGGAGACGGAGGCGGCGGTGCCGGCCGACATGCCCATGCCGCCGTGGGCGAGGGTGTCGGCGAAGTAGAGCACCAGGATGGCCTGCATGCCGAGGAACGAGAAGCGCTCCCAGACCTCCAGGCCGGAGAGGGTGAGCAGGCCCTTGGGCTGACCGAGGAAGGCGTGGTCGTCCTCGGGGGGAGGCCGGCTGCCGGGCTCGGCGTCGACTTCTGTTCGGGACACGGGCCGTGCTTCCCTCCCGACCGACTGCCCAGGTCGGTACATATCAGTTCATATCAGGTGATCAAAAACATACCGGTCGTGATCCGATACCGCCCGGCCTGGACGGGTGGGCGGCATCGGTGATCGAAAGGTGACCGGATACGCTGACTTGAGTGATGGCAGCGACCTATCGACAAACCGCGTAACCGCCCATAGACACCAGCAGACAGGAGACCCCTCGTGACCGTCGTCGGGCCGTTCGGGCTGAGCGTGCGGGACCAGGCTCTCGAAGCCGATGTCCAGGCCGGATTGGCGGCCGTCGAGGAGGGCTTGCTCGAAGCAACCAAGAGTGAGGTCCCCTTCATCACGGAGGCTGCCCAGCACCTGGTGCGGGCGGGTGGAAAGCGCTTCAGGCCGCTCCTTGTGATGCTTGCTGCCCAGTTCGGCGATCCGTATGCGCCCGGTGTGGTGCCGTCGGCCGTGGTGGTGGAGCTGACCCACCTCGCGACGCTCTACCACGACGACGTCATGGACGAGGCGGCGGTGCGGCGCGGGGTCGACAGCGCGAACACCCGCTGGGGCAACTCGGTGGCGGTGCTGACCGGCGACTTCCTCTTCGCGCGTGCCTCGCACATCCTGGCCGACCTCGGACCGGAGGCGGTCCGGGTGCAGGCGGAGGCGTTCGAGCGGCTGGTGACCGGGCAGATCCTGGAGACCGCGGGCCCGCAGGACGGCCGCGACCCGGTCGACCACTACCTGGACGTGCTCGGCGGCAAGACGGGATCGCTGGTGGCCGTGTCGTGCCGGTTCGGGGCGATGATGTCGGGCGCCGACGAGACGGTCGTGGACGTGCTGACGCAGTACGGCGAGCGGCTCGGGGTCGCCTTCCAGCTCGCCGACGACGTGCTGGACATCGCGTCCGACTCGCACGAGTCGGGCAAGACGCCCGGGACGGATCTGCGCGAGGGCATCCCGACACTGCCCGTGCTGCGGCTGCGGGAGCGGGCCGAGCGGCTCGGGCTCGCCGAGGACATCGCCCTGTGCGAACTGCTCGACTCCGACCTCACCGACGACGCGAAGCACGCCCGGGCACTCGCGGGGCTGCGGGCACATCCCGCGCTGGAGCAGGCGCGGCGGGACACGGTGCGGTACGCGGAGGAGGCGCGCTCGGCGCTGGCTCCGTTGCGGGAGTGCGATGCGAAGGCAGCGCTCCTGGAACTGTGCGACGCGGTGGTGCACCGGGCGGGCTGAGTCGCCCACCGCCCCCTGCCCACATGGCGACCAGCGGTCCTGCCCCTTCGCCCCCTGGCCGGGGGCGAGGACTCTGCCCTCCCCTCGGCCCTGAAAGGCATCTTCCGAGCGCGGCGGACCGGCTAGAACGGACGGGCTGAGCCACGCCTTCGAGGCGATGTGGCACGCATCACAAACTTGGACTGAATCCAGTCTGAGATCCCTTCCGTACTCACACCCAGAAGGCCGACGCAGGGGGTGTCGGCCGATCTACGGGGAGAACCGCATCATGGGCAAGAACACGACGTTCCCGAAGCGCCGTCAGGGCCTCGTCGCCGCCGCCGTCGCGGTGGCGGCCGCCGTCGCCGTCGCCGCCACCACGATTCCCGCCGCCGCAGCCGGCGGCCACGGCACGACCGGGGCGACGATCCTCGCCGCCAGTCTGCGCGGCGCCAACGAGGTGCCCGTGGCCGGCGGCCCGGCCGCCGGGGACAAGGACGGGGCAGCGCTGGAGTTCATCAAGGTCGAGGGCGACAAGGTGTCCGTCGCCGTGACCTGGCACGGCACCGGCCGGCCGACCATGCTCCACATCCACCAGGGCGCCAAGGGCACCAACGGCGGAGTCAAGATCGACTTCAGCAGGCTGATCGGCAAGAAGGCCAGGCGCCACAGCCTCACCGGCTCCGTCAAGGTCGACGACCCGGCGCTGCTCGACGCGCTGAAGTCCGACCCCGGATCCTTCTACGCCAACCTGCACACCGCCGCGTTCCCGGGCGGAGCCGTCCGCGGCCAGCTCCACAAGGTCACCGTGGCCGCCTTCGACTTCCGCGACGCCCTGCACAACTTCCAGGCGTCCGTGGTCAAGGGCCGGCAGATCTACGAGTGCAAGCCGGCCGCGACCGGCGGCTACGCCTTCGCCCAGCGGGACGTGCGCGCCCTGCTCGGCGGTGGCATCCGGCACTCCTTCGTCGCGCCCAACTCCGGTACGCCGCAGTGGGTCGCGCCCGACGGGAGCGCGGTGACCGGTGCCGTCCTGACCAAGACCCCGAACGGGGACGGCAACATCCCCGAACTCGACCTGAAGGCAACGCAGTCCGGCAAACACCGGGGGCTGCTCGCCGGCACCGCCGAGATCCTGCGGCTCAACACCGTCGGCGGAGTCGCTCCGGCCGGAACCTGCACGCCGGGTGCCGTCGTCGGTGTCCCCTACCACGCGGACTACGTGTTCCTGCAGCGCTGAGGCGGTCATTGACGGCACTTCCGGGGGCGGCGGCTCTCCCTGTCACACCCGTACCCCTACGGGTCGGGGGAGCCGCCGCCCCCTCGTGTCATACCCCAGTCGTACGCGGAGTTGGCTCTGGGGTTTGACGCTTCTCTCCGGCCGATTTGGTCAACTGGTAACCACGGAAAACACCACTCCTCACCGATTCGGGTGAGAATGGCGGCTTGAGGTGGAAGACGAGTGGTCTCAGGCAAGTTGGAAGCCGCCGCCGACGACGGAGGTAGCGCACACATGGCACCGTACGAATCCGACGACAGCTCGATCGCCGGCGAGGCCGACGACCTGCGCGCGGGAAGGCGCAAGGCCGCGCGGTACGTCGTCCCGGTCGCGGTGGTGGGGGTGGCGGCGGCGACCATCGGGCTCGTCCCGGCGCTCGCCAACTCCGGTGACCCCAGCCTGCCGAAGATCAGCGCACAGCAACTCATCGAGAAGATCGCCAAGTCGAACGTACAGCAGCTGTCCGGCACGGTGAAGATCAGCACGGATCTGGGCCTGCCGAACCTGGGCGGCCTGGAGAGCAGCCTGACGTCCGGCGCGATGGGCCGCTCCGGTGGCGGGTCCTCCGCCGACCCCACCGCCAAGCTCACCGCGCTCGCGACCGGCACGCACACCCTGCGCGTCGCCGCGGACGGCCCGGACCGGCAGAAGCTGTCGCTGCTGGAGAACGCGGCGGAATACAGCGTCATCCACAACGGCAAGGACGTCTGGGGCTACGACAGCCAGTCGAACGCGGTCTACCACAGCACCGCGCCCGACAACGCCGCCGCGCAGAAGAAGGAACAGGCACCGGCGACACCCGACAAGCTCACCAAGGACGCCCTCAAGGCGGTCGACAGCACCACCTCGGTGACGGTCCAGGGCACCGCCCAGGTCGCCGGCCGGGACGCCTACCGACTGGTCATCAAGCCGAAGGACTCGGGTTCGACGGTCGGTCAGATCACCGTCGCCGTGGACTCGAAGACGGGGCTCCCGCTGAAGTTCACGCTGACCCCCTCGAGCGGCGGTGCCGCCGTCATCGACGCCGGCTTCACCCAGATCAGCTTCGCCAAGCCGGCCGCCTCGACCTTCGACTTCAAGGCGCCCAAGGGCGCGAAGGTCACCGAGGGCAAGCAGGGCAGGCCGGGCAAGCTCGCGAACGGCGGCGAGGAGGGCAGGCTGAAGGGCGCCGAGAAGAACGGCAAGCCGGGCAAGGACCAGGGCAACGGTCCCAACGGCATGAAGGTCATCGGCAAGGGCTGGGACTCCATCGCGACCTTCGACACCGGCGGCAAGGGCATCCCGTCCGGCTCCAAGGCCGGGGGCCAGTTCGGCGGCTTCCTCAACTCCCTCGGCGACAAGGTCAGCGGCAAGTTCGGCTCGGGCACCGTCTTCAAGACCCGGCTGATCAACGCCCTGATCACCGACCACGGCAAGGTCTACGTCGGTGCGGTCAGCAAGGACGCTCTGGTGAAGGCGGCGAACGCGGGCTGACGGGAACCCTGCGTGGCGACTGCTCGTCCTCACTGTGAGTAGTCGCCGCGCGACGGGTACGAGCACGAATCGAGGGAGCCGATGGACGAGGCGTCCGCCACGGAGCCGGATCGTGGTGAGCCGGGTGACAGCGTCATCGCCACCCGCGGGCTCACCAAGCGCTACCGCGGCGGACAACTCGCCGTCGACCGCCTGGACCTGACCGTCCCGACAGGCAGCGTCTTCGGCTTCCTCGGTCCCAACGGCTCGGGCAAGACCACCACCATCCGCATGCTGATGGGCCTGATCGAGCCCACGTCGGGCACGGCGCGCGTCCTCGGCCGTCCCATGCCGAGGGCCACCCGCGCCGTCCTCCCGCACGTCGGGGCGCTCATCGAGGGCCCCGCCCTGTACGGCTTCCTCTCCGGTCGCGACAACCTGGTCCGTTACGACGCCGCGGATCCGACCGCCGACCCGCGCACCCGGCGTGTCCGTGTCGCGTCGGCGCTGGAGCGGGTGGGGCTGACGGCGGCGGCCGGCAAGAAGGCCAAGGCGTACTCCCTGGGCATGAAGCAGCGGCTCGGGCTCGCCGCCGCCCTGCTCCAGCCGCGCAGGCTGCTGGTGCTGGACGAGCCGACCAACGGACTCGATCCGCAGGGCATGCGTGAGATCCGTTCCCTGGTCAGGGAGTTGGCCGCCGACGGCACCACCGTGTTCCTCTCCTCCCACCTCCTCGACGAGATCGAGCAGGTCTGTACGCACGTGGCGGTGATGGCGCAGGGCCGGCTGATCACCCAGGGCCCGGTGGCCGACCTGGCCGCCGGGGCACGCGGCCGCCTGGTCGTCACCACGCCCGACGGCGCGGACGCGGCCCGGGTCCTGAAGGAACAGGGCGTCGCCGATGTCGTGATCACCGACGACCGGGTGATGGCGGAACCCCCGGACGGTGATCTGGCGGAGGTGAACGCCGCCCTGGTCACCGCGGGGGTCCGGGTCCGCGGCTTCGGTGTCGAACGAGCCTCCCTGGAGGACGCGTTCGTGGCACTGACGGGGGAGGGCTTCGATGTCGCGGGCTGAGACGGGTGTCCCACGGGAGAGCGGGGCCGATGCGAGCGTGCGGTCACGTCCGCGCCTGCTCGCCCGACGTGTGCGCACCGAAGGCCGCGAGAAGACCTTCCTTGCCACCCTCCTGCGCAACGAACTCGTGACCACCTTCCGCCGCTGGCGCACCCTCACACTGCTGGCCGTGCTCGCCGCGGTCCCGATCCTGGTGGGCATCGCGGTCAAGATCGAGACGAGCGGCGGCTCGTCGGCCGGCCCCGGCCGGGACGGAGGCGGCGGCCCGGCCTTCGTCTCGCAGATCACCAACAACGGCCTGTTCCTGGTCTTCGCCGCCCTGGCCGCCACCCTGCCGTTCTTCCTGCCGATGGCGATCGGGGTCATCGCGGGCGACGCGATCGCCGGCGAGGCGAACGCCGGCACCCTGCGCTACCTCCTGGTGGCCCCGGCCGGCCGCACCCGTCTGCTGCTCACCAAGTACGCGACGGTCCTGGCCTTCTGCCTCGTGGCCACCCTCGTGGTCGCGGTGTCGGCGCTGACGGTGGGGGCCATTCTCTTCCCGCTGGGCGACCTGACGACCATCTCCGGCACCCAGATCGGCTTCACCGAAGGTCTGGGCCGGGCCCTCCTGATCGCGCTGGTCGTCGCGGCCTCCCTCGTCGGCATAGCCGCCCTGGGCCTGTTCATCTCGACGCTCACCAACAGCGGCATAGCGGCGATGGCGACGACCGTGGGCTTGTTGATCACCGTCCAGATCCTCGACCAGATACCCCAACTGCACGCCCTGCAGCCGTACTTCTTCTCCCACTACTGGCTGTCCTTCGCCGACCTGATGCGCGACCCGGTCTACTGGGACGACCTGACGAAGAACCTCGGCCTGCAGGCCCTGTACGCGGCGGTGTTCGGCTCGGCGGCCTGGGCCCGGTTCACGACGAAGGACATCACGGCTTAGCCCGGGCAGCGGCTCCCGTCAGCCGGGCCAGGGCCCGCGTCTCCCGTGGCGGCCGGCCGCTCAGGTCGCCGAGACGCCAGCCCGGCACCCAGGGGACGCGATACACGTCGACGGCCGACTCGAGCAGCCGGACCTGCCGGTCGAGCGGCCGGGGCAGCCGCCCCGGGGCGTCCGCGACGAGGACGAGGGCGTCGAGATCGAGCCCCTGGGGTGCCTGCCCGCGCCGGAACACCTCCAGGGCGCGCTGGGACGCGGCCAGCCCGTGGGCATGGGTGCGGGCGACGAGCAGGACGGATCGCGGGTCGTCAGGTCCGGGCCAGTCCCGGCCGCAGTCGTGACCGCCGTAGACGGCGGCGAGGGTCGAGACGCCGGCGCCACCGTGGGTGCCGACCCAGGAGTAGTGCCGGGCGGTCGCGGCGGTGTGGGCGGGCTCGTACGGGCCGGGCTCCGACACGGCGACGGGTCCGCGGAGCCAGATCTCCGGTCCTTGCTGCATGTCCGTGCGCATGCCCGCTCTTCTCCCTCGGCAAGCCAACAGATCCGCTCACCGCCCGGCCGGTCGCCCGACAGAGTGCGATCCGCTGGGACGAGTCTGTGACGGGACGGTGACGTGAGGACCGGCAGCGAGCGGAGAGACTCGACAGTACGTGTACGACCGGATCTTGACGCCGGGAGAACGGAAGCCCGAGGCGGGAGGGGGCACCATGGGACCCGAACGCGCCGTGCGCTCCCCTTCCGACGCATCCGAGTGAGGGAAACCGATGTCTCGACTCAGCCGCGAGAAGAAGCGGGAACAGAAGCGCGCCGCCCACCCGGCGGCCCTCGTGGCGACGCCGGTCGACGTCCATGTCCCCGTGGCGGGACCGGGAGCGGGCGGTGCCTCGATCGGTGGCGTCCCTCTCGTCCCGGCCGCCGGCGAGGAGATCCAGCAGGCCGTCCTCGACCACCTGCACCGCATCGCCGTGGCCACCGGCAACCCCGTCCGGGCCACGATCCACGACGAGCGCATCGGTTGTGTCGTCCACCTCCAGGTGGCGGCCGACGGCTCCAGCACGTTCACGGGGGAGCCGGTACGGATGGCTGCGGCGCTCGAGCCGGACGTCATGCCGCCCGTGATGCCGGTGGCCCCTGCAGCGGAACCGCCGCAGCCGCAGCCCCGGCCCGCGCCCTACCGCGACAAGCCCACTCATCTCCTGCGGCCGCCGAGCCCCGAGCCCGTGCGGGACGCCGCGCCGACCTTCCCCCTGCGGGCGGTGTCCGAGCCGCTGCCTCTCGGGGAGAACGTCCCGCCGACGGATGACCCCGCGCCGACGTTCACTCTGCGGAAGCTGCCGGACCCGGAACAGGTCCGCGCCCCCGGCACGGTCGTACCGCCCGCGGGCCGGTTCGGTCCGCCGCCGCCCATGGACGCGCCCCTGCACCCCACGACCGCCGCCGCACCCCCCGCACCCCAGGACGCCACCCCCTACGCCCCCGCCCACCACGACACTCGCCCCCCCGCCCCCGCCTCGGCGCCCGAGGACGCCCGCCCGCCCGTCCCGGCCCCCCTGCCCCTCGCACCCCTCCCGCCCCTCGACCCCGACCCCCAGCCCACCCCCACCCCGGCCCGCGGGTTCGACGCTGTGGCCGAAGCCGTGCTCGGGGACGAGCCGCCCACCGCTCCCGGGTTCCTGCTGGAGCCGATGACGGGGATCAACGAGGCCGTGAAGGCGGGGCGGATAGCGGAGGCGGGCGCCTTGGCCGTGAAGACCGTCGGGGAGGCGTCGGCGGTGCTCGGGTCTGAGCACGGCGAGGTGCTGAAGCTGCGCGAACTGACCGCGTACATCGCCTACTTGGGCGGCGACCCCGAGCGTGCGTTCCGGCTGTCGATCGACCTCGCCCGGGTCCACCGCCGCCTGCGGGACGCCGAGGGTGCGTACGGGAACGTCCGGAGCGCCGCCTCCGCGTGGCGGGCCGTGCGCGACCCCCACAAGGGGCTGGAGATGGGCCGCGACCTGATCGGCCTGTGGACGGAGCTCACCGCCGAGGACGGCCCGGCGGCCGACGACATCGAGGAACTGGAGTCGGCCCGCGCCCGCATGGGCCGACTCACGGAACGCGCACGCAACTCGGCCCGCTGACAGGGGTCTCGGCGCGTCAGACGTCCGCTGAAGAGGCCGAGGGCGTCACCTCGACGCGCGGCACCTCGAGGCGCCGACCGACCGCCCGCGCGGTGCGCCACGCGTCGGCCGTCAGCAGGCACAACGCTGCCCACACCAAGGCGAACCCGGCCCACCGCTCGACCGGCATCGCCTCGTGGAAGTACACGACCCCCAGCAGGAACTGGAACACCGGCGCCAGGTACTGCAGCAGGCCCAGCGTCGACAGCGGCACCCGTATCGCCGCCGCGCCGAAGCAGACCAGCGGCAGCGCCGTCACCACGCCGGTCGCCGCGAGCAGTGCCGCGTGCCCGGGCCCTCCGCTCGTGAACGTCGACCTGCCCTGCGAGGACAGCCACAGCAGATAGCCGAGGGCCGGCAGGAACTGGATCGCCGTCTCCGCGGCCAGCGACTCGATCCCACCGAGGTTGACCTTCTTCTTCACGAGCCCGTAGGTGGCGAAGGAGAAGGCCAGCGTCAGGGAGATCCACGGCGGCTGCCCGTACCCGACCGTCAGCACGACCACCGAGGCGAACCCGATACCGACCGCGGCCCACTGCACCGGCCGCAGCCGCTCCTTCAGCAGCAGCACGCCCATGGCGATGGTGACCAGCGGGTTGATGAAGTACCCGAGCGAGGCCTCGACGACGTGCCCGGAGTTGACGGCCCAGATGTACACGCCCCAGTTGACGGTGATCACCGCCGCGGCCACCGCGACCAGCGCCAGCCGCCGGGGCTGCCGCAGCAGCTCGCCGGCCCAGGCCCAGCGTCGTACGAAGGCGAGGGCGACGGCCACGAAGGCGAGGGACCACACCATCCGGTGGGCCAGGATCTCGACCGCCCCGGCCGGCTTGAGCAGGGGCCAGAAGAGGGGAACCAGACCCCACATCCCGTACGCGGCGAAGCCGTTCAGCAGACCTGTGCGCCGTTCGCCCCTCGACTTCCCGGTCACGGGCACCTCCTCCTCGCCGTACGTGTCGTCCATGCGTGCACGCACGAAGGTAACGCCGAGAGCCCCCGCCTGTCATGCCCGTACCGCTATACGGTCATGACAGGCGGGGGCGGTGCGCCCGAGGGCCCTGCCGGGGGAGTCCGGCCCTCGGGTCCCGGGAAGGTCAGTTCTTCAGCGCCGCCGTGATCGCGTCGGCGATCGTGCTGGTCGGACGCCCGGCGAGGCGGGACAGGTCGCCGCTGGTCACGACCAGCTCGCCCTTCTCTACGGAGGCGTCGACGCCGGCAATGACCGCCGCGACCGGCTCGGGCAGCCCGGCGCCGGTCAGGATCCCGGTGTAGGCCTCCACGGTGACCGGGTTGTAGACGATCTCCTTGCCGGTCTGCTTGCTGAGCTCGGCCGCGTACTCGGCGAAGCTCCACGCCTCGTCGCCGCCGAGCTCGTACGTCTCGTTCTCGTGGCCCTCGCCGGTCAGCACGGCCACCGCGGCGGCCGCGTAGTCGGCGCGCGAGGCGGAGGAGACGCGGCCCTCGCCGGCCGCCTGCACGACGGCGTTGTACTCAAGGACGGGGCCGAGGTTCTCGGTGTAGTTCTCGTGGTACCAGCCGTTGCGCAGCAGCACGTAGGGCACGCCGGAGTTGACGAGGATCTCCTCGGTGCCGCGGTGGTCGTCGGCGAGGGCGGCCTTGAGGGTGCCGGGGGCGCTGGTGTAGGCGAGCAGGGCGACACCGGCGGCCTTGGCGGCCTCGATGACGACCCGGTGCTGGCCGACCCGGTCGTTGCCGACCTCGCTGCTGCTGATGAGCAGCACCTTGTCGCCGGCGGCGAAGACGCTGTCGAAGGTCTCGGGGGCGTTGTAGTCGGCGACCGCGAGCTTCACGCCGCGCGCGGCGAGGTCGGCGGCCTTCGCCTCGTCCCGTACGACGGCCGTGATCTGCTCCGCGGGAACCTTCTCCAGCAGCTGCTCCACGACGCGGCGGCCGAGGTGTCCGGTGGCTCCGGTGACGACGATGCTCATGATCTGCGATCTCCTTGTGGGGTGCGGATGCCACTAACCCTAGGGGTTGCGCTAACTCTGCGAAAGTACCCACTTTGAAGTAAGGTACTGGCATGGCCGTAAGCACCCCCGAACCCATCGCCAAGTACGACACCGGCGAGGCGATGTGCCCCTACCGTCTCGTCCTGGAGCACGTCACCAGCCGCTGGGGCGTCCTGGTGCTGATCGAGCTCCTGGACCGCCCGTACCGCTTCAGCGAACTGCGCCGGGCCATCGGCCGGGTCAGCGAGAAGATGCTCACCCAGACCCTCCAGACCCTGGAACGCGACGGCCTCGTCCACCGCGACGCCCAGCCCGTGATCCCGCCCCGCGTCGACTACTCCCTGACCGACCTCGGCCGCGAGGCGGCCGAGCAGGTGCGGGGGCTTGCGGTGTGGACGCAGGAGCGGATGTGGCAGGTGCAGGAGGCGCGCGAGGCGTACGACACGCGAAAGCGAGTCTCCGAGCAGGGCTGAGGCGCCGGTCCGGGCGTCTGAGCTGTGCCGAGGGCCCGGGTGCAGTGCCTACGTGCACCCAGGCCCTCGTAGAAGCGCCGTCAGGCCGTCAGCCGACGACCGTCCAGGTGTCCCCGCCCGCCAGCAGCGCGGCCAGGTCGCCCTTGCCGTGCTGTTCGACCGCCGTGTCGAGCTGGTCGGCCATCTGGGTGTCGTACACCGGCCGGTCCACCGAGCGCAGGACGCCGATCGGCGTGTGGTGCAGGGTGTCCGGGTCGGCGAGGCGGGAGAGGGCGAACGCGGTGGTCGCGGACGCGGCGTGCGCGTCGTGGACCAGGATGTGGGACTCGTTGTCCGCGGTCACGTCGACCACCTTCAGGTCGCCGGTGACCTCGTCTCGTACGACCCCCCGCGAACCGTCCGCCCCGAAGCGGATCGGCTGGCCGTGCTCCAGGCGGATCACCGCTTCCTCGGCCTGCTGCTTGTCCTTGAGGGCGTCGAAGGCTCCGTCGTTGAAGATGTTGCAGTTCTGGTAGATCTCGATCAGGGCCGTGCCGGGGTGGGCGGCGGCCTGGCGCAGGACCTCGGTGAGGTGCTTGCGGTCCGAGTCGATGGTCCGCGCCACGAAGGACGCCTCCGCGCCGAGGGCGAGGGAGACCGGGTTGAACGGCGCGTCCAGCGAGCCCATCGGCGTCGACTTGGTGATCTTGCCGACCTCGGAGGTCGGGGAGTACTGGCCCTTGGTCAGGCCGTAGATCCGGTTGTTGAACAGCAGGATCTTCAGGTTGACGTTGCGGCGCAGGGCGTGGATGAGGTGGTTGCCGCCGATGGAGAGCGCGTCGCCGTCACCGGTGACCACCCATACCGACAGGTCCCGCCTGCTGGCCGCGAGCCCTGTCGCGATCGCCGGCGCCCGGCCGTGGATGGAGTGCATGCCGTACGTGTTCATGTAGTACGGGAAGCGGGAGGAGCAGCCGATGCCGGAGACGAAGACGATGTTCTCCTTGGCCAGGCCCAGCTCCGGCATGAAGCCCTGCACGGCCGCCAGGATCGCGTAGTCGCCGCAGCCGGGGCACCAGCGCACTTCCTGGTCGGACTTGAAGTCCTTCATGGACTGCCGGGCCGCGGCCTTCGGGACGAGTGTGAGCGCCTCGATCGTGCCCGTGCCTTCCGTGGTCGTCTCAGCCATCGATGGCCTCCTTGAGAGCCGTGGCGAGCTGCTCAGCCTTGAACGGCATGCCGTTGACCTGGTTGTACGAGTGGGCGTCGACCAGGTACTTCGCCCGGATCAGCGTGGCGAGCTGCCCGAGGTTCATCTCGGGGATCACCACCTTGTCGTACCGCTTCAGGACCGTGCCGAGGTTCCGCGGGAACGGGTTGAGGTGGCGCAGGTGGGCCTGCGCGATGGACTCGCCGGCCGTCCGCAGCCGCCGTACCGCCGCCGTGATCGGCCCGTACGTCGAGCCCCAGCCCAGCACCAGCGTGCGCGCCTCGTGCGGGTCGTCGACCTCGAGGTCGGGGACGTCGATGCCGTCGATCTTGGCCTGCCGGGTGCGGACCATGAAGTCGTGGTTGGCGGGGTCGTAGGAGATGTTGCCCGTGCCGTCCTGCTTCTCGATGCCGCCGATGCGGTGCTCGAGACCGGGCGTGCCCGGGATGGCCCAGGGCCGGGCGAGGGTCTGCGCATCGCGCTTGTAGGGCCAGAAGACCTCGGTGCCGTCGTCCAGGGTGTGGTTGGGGCCCTGCGCGAACTGCACCGTCAGATCCGGCAGCGCGTCCAGCTCGGGAACGCGCCAGGGCTCCGAGCCGTTGGCGAGATAGCCGTCGGAGAGCAGCATCACGGGCGTTCTGTACGTCAGCGCGATCCGCGCCGCGTCCAGCGCCGCGTCGAAGCAGTCCGCCGGCGTGCGCGGCGCGACGATCGGCACCGGTGCCTCGCCGTTGCGGCCGTACATGGCCTGCAGCAGGTCCGCCTGCTCGGTCTTGGTCGGCAGACCCGTCGACGGCCCGCCGCGCTGGATGTCGATCACCAGCAGCGGCAGCTCCAGGGAGACCGCCAGCCCGATGGTCTCGCTCTTCAGCGCCACACCGGGACCGGAGGTGGTGGTCACGCCCAGGGAGCCGCCGAAGGCCGCGCCCAGGGCGGCGCCGATGCCGGCGATCTCGTCCTCGGCCTGGAAGGTCCGCACGCCGAAGTTCTTGTGCTTGGACAGTTCGTGCAGGATGTCCGAGGCCGGCGTGATCGGGTAGGAGCCCAGGAACAACGGCAGGTCGGCCTGGCGCGAGGCGGCGATCAGGCCGTAGGCGAGGGCGAGGTTGCCGGAGATGTTGCGGTACAGGCCCGGCGGGAACGCGGTCGTGGCCGGGGCGATCTCGTAGGAGACGGCGAAGTCCTCGGTCGTCTCGCCGAAGTTCCAGCCCGCCCGGTAGGCCGCCAGGTTCGCCTCGGCGATCTGGGGCTTCTTCGCGAACTTCGCCCGCAGGAACTTCTCCGTGCCCTCGGTCGGCCGGTGATACATCCACGACAGGAGCCCCAGCGCGAACATGTTCTTGCTGCGCTCGGCCTCCTTGCGGGACAGGTCGAAGTCCTTCAGCGCCTCCACCGTCAGCGTCGTCAACGGCACCTCGTGCAGGCTGTAACCGTCGAGCGAGCCGTCCTCCAGGGGCGAGGTCGCGTAGCCGACCTTCTGCATCGCCCGCTTGGTGAACTCGTCGGTGTTGACGATGATCTCCGCGCCGCGCGGCAGGTCGCCGATGTTGGCCTTGAGGGCGGCGGGGTTCATGGCGACGAGCACGTTGGGCGCGTCACCGGGGGTGAGGATGTCGTGGTCGGCGAAGTGGAGCTGGAAGGACGAGACACCCGGGAGGGTTCCGGCAGGCGCCCGGATCTCGGCGGGGAAGTTCGGAAGAGTGGAAAGATCGTTGCCGAAGGACGCCGTCTCCGAGGTGAAACGATCCCCGGTGAGCTGCATCCCGTCACCGGAGTCTCCCGCGAACCTGATGATCACCCGCTCCAGCCGGCGTACGTCCTTCGTCCCCGCCGGCCTGCGCTGCTCTCCTACGGCGGGTCCGTCCGCCGGTTCCGCGTCTGCCTGCTCCGTTGTCCTGCTGACCTGGCTGGTCACTGAACTGGACCTCCCTCGAGGCGGCTGTCTGGGACCGGCCTTCCCGCAGGCCTTCCCAGGATCAACCCTACGTCCGTTAGGGTCGCCTTCCCTCGGCCATTCGCATGATGGACACGGTTTTGAGATGGTCCGACGCCCTGGATTGTCATGATTTCCCGCTCCCTGGCGCCTCCCTCGAAGACGCTGACCACCGTTTGTCCGGTTCTCGGGCCGGACGGACGGCGGATTCCTCACGGAGCGGCGATTCTGACCCGCCGTCAGCTCATCATCAGGAGTTCAGGTAGGTCAGAACCGCCAGGACACGCCGGTGGTCCCCGTCGCTCTGGGACAGCCCGAGCTTCAGGAAGATGTTGCTCACGTGCTTCTCCACGGCCCCGTCGCTGACCACCAGCTGCCGCGCGATCGCCGAGTTCGTCCGTCCCTCGGCCATCAGCCCCAGGACCTCCCGCTCGCGGGGTGTGAGTCCCGCCAGCACGTCCTGCTTGCGGCTGCGCCCGAGCAGCTGTGCGACCACCTCCGGGTCCAGTGCGGTGCCGCCCCGGGCCACCCGTACCACCGCGTCCACGAACTCACGCACCTCGGCCACCCGGTCCTTGAGCAGGTAGCCGACGCCGTGACTGGAACCGGCGAGCAGCTCGGTGGCGTACCGCTCCTCCACGTACTGCGACAGTACGAGTACCCCGAGACCGGGATGTGCCTTCCTCAGCTGTACGGCGGCCCGTACGCCCTCGTCCGTGTGCGTCGGCGGCATCCGCACGTCCGCGACCACGACGTCGGGCAGCGCGCCCTGGCCGTCCAGCTCCTCGATGGTCTTGATCAACGCGTCCCCGTCGCCGACCCCGGCGACGACGTCGTGCCCGCGGTCGGTCAGCAGCCGCGTCAGGCCCTCCCTGAGCAGCACCGAGTCCTCGGCGATGACCACCCGCACCCTGTCCTCCACGATCTCCGGCCCCCCCCCACGCCCGATTCCGTCTGCCAGTGGTCCAGCATTCCAGCATCCGGACCCGACCGGGCCCCGGCCACGAGATTTCAGCGGGGAATCAACGGGAAAACACGCACGACACGACCGGTTCCGGCCGCCTGACGGCGCGTTGGCGATCATCGACCGGCGCGAGCGGCCCGCGGGGGAGGGGAGGGCAGGCTGGTCCTGAGGGTGAGGGGAGAGGAACCCCAGCCGACCGGCGTCACCCGAGCGCCCGCTCCCCCCGCCACGGCAGCTCCGCCGTCACCCGCGTGGGCCCGCCCGCCGGCGAGTCCACCACCAGGATCCCGTCCACCGCGTCCAGCCGTTCCGCGAGCCCCGCGAGGCCGGACCCCGTGGAGGCGTCCGCGCCGCCCACGCCGTTGTCCATGACCTGCACCATCAGCCGGCCCTCGACCCGCCACACGTCCACCGCCGCCCAGGTGGCCCGCGCGTGCTTGCTGATGTTCTGCAGCAGCTCCGACACGGTGAAGTAGGCGATCCCCTCGATGGCCGGCGCCGGCCGCTCCGAGAGCTCCACGTCCACCTGCACCGGCACCGTGCAACGGGACGCCACCGCGGACAGCGCCGCGTCCAGCCCCCGGTCCGTCAGCACCGCCGGATGGATCCCCCGCGCCAGGTCCCGCAGCTCCTGCAGTGCCGTCTTCACCTCACCGTGCGCCTCGTCCACCATCCGCGCCGCCGCCCGCGGGTCCTCGGCGAGCTTCTCCTTCGCCAGCCCCAGATCCATCGCCAGCGCCACCAGCCTGGCCTGCGCCCCGTCGTGCAGGTCCCGCTCGATGCGGCGCAGGTCGGCCGCCGCCGTGTCGACCACGACCCCCCGGTCCGACTCCAGCTCCACCACCCGCGCCGACAGCCGCGACGGCCCCAGCAGCCCGTGCACCATGACCCGGTCCACCATCGTCAGCGCCCGCACGATCCACGGCGTGGCCAGCGTGAACAGCAGCCCCACCAACGCCGTGACGGTGATCTCGAACGCGTTGTCGAGGTAGACCGCGTGGTGCGCGTCGCCGTACAGCTGGAGCCCGCCCTGACCGGCGTACACCGGGAAGACCCAGAACCACAGCGGATACGTCAGCAGCGCCCACCCGTACGCCCAGAAGTTCACGGCGACCACGAACGAGAACACCGACCAGGGGAACTGCACCAGCGCGTACAGCAGCGTCCGCCACGAGGTGCCGCTCTTCAGTACGGCCCCCATCCACGCCATCAGGCCGGACTTCCTCATCCGCAGCGGCTCGGGGTCCCCGACCTCCAGCCCCAGCATCCCGCGCGCCCGCGCCCGCTCCAGTGCCCCGAACCCCCGGCAGCCGGCGAGCCCCGCCGCCAGTACCGGGATCCCGAGGAACGTCACCAGCAGCCCGGCCCCGAGCGCCACCATCGTCACCGCGTACGTGAAGAGCATGACCGCGATCGGCAGGCTCAGCAGCACATACCCGAACTCGCGCCAGCTGCGCGCCTCGAACGGCGCCCGCAGCCCTGCCGGCAGTCGGCGCCGCCGCGGCTCCGCGAGCCCGAAGTCACTGTCGTACCCGTGCCCGTAGCCCTGTCCGTACTCCGTGGCCATCGGCGTCGTCCGTTTCTACTCGTCCGTCCCTCGTGCGGCCTGTCCCGCCCTGCCTCCACCTTGCTGCGTCGCAGGTGCGGGGACCATGGAGTGCGTCGGCATCTTCGGAGGGGGGTTTTCCCTACCCTCTGGCCCCCTTGGCCCCCTTGGCCGTCGTGGCGCCCGTGGCGCCCGTGGCGCCGGAACGGTCCCGCCAGGGCAGCTCCGCCGTGACCACGGTCGGCCCGCCCTGCGGCGAGTCGACGACGAACAGCCCGTCCACCGCGCCCAGCCGCTCGGCGAGCCCCCGCATGCCCGAACCGCCGTCGAGCCGCGCACCGCCCCGGCCGTCGTCCTCCACCTGGATCAGCAGCCGGTTCTCCGTCCGCCACACCTCGACGACCGCGTTCCTCGCCCCGCTGTGCTTGCTGATGTTCTGCAGCAGCTCCGAGACGGTGAAATAGGCGATGCCCTCGATCGCCGCGGCCGGCCGGGACTCCAGGTCCACGGTCACCTTGACCGGCACGGTGCACCGCGAGGCCACCGCGGACAGCGCCGCGTCCAGCCCCCGGTCCGTGAGGACGGCGGGATGGATGCCCCGGGCGAGGTCGCGCAGTTCCTGCAGCGCCAGCTTCACCTCGCCGTGCGCCTCGGCGACCATCTCCGCCGCCGAGTCCGGATCCTCGAGCAGCTTCTCCTTCGCCAGGCCCAGCCCCATCGCCAGATTGACCAGCCGGGCCTGCGCCCCGTCGTGCAGATCGCGCTCGATGCGCCGCAGATCCGCGTTGGCCGTGTCCACCACGACCCCCCGGTCCGACTCCAGCTCGGCGATGCGCCGCTCCAGCTCGTCGGAGGGCGACAACAGCCCGCGCACCATCGCCCGGTCCGCGTTGGCCAGCCCCCGCGCGATGAACGGCAACACCGGCCACAGCACGAACAGCGAGGTCAGCGTGGTGACGAAGGTGAGGATGCCCCAGGGTAGCCGGACGAACCCGTACAGCGCCCCGCGCCAGGCGACCGGGTCCTTCAGCGCCATCCACAGCCACGGCAGGAAGCCGCCCGCCGCCGCCCGGCCCGGCAGCCGGCTCGGCTCGTCGACCCGCACCCCGAGCAGCCTCCTGGCCCGCGCCCGCTCCATCCTGCCCAGCAGCCGCGAGCCCACCAGCCCCGCCGCCAGCAACGGGAACCCGACCACCGTCACGGCCAGCCAGAAACCCGTGAACAGCGCCACCACCACGTAGACGAACCCGACCAGTGCCACCGGAAGGTTCACCAGGAGATGCGCGATCTCCTTCCAGGTGTGCCGGTCGT
The DNA here is from genome assembly GCF_044768275.1 of Streptomyces sp. NPDC101152. Lineage (NCBI taxonomy): Bacteria > Bacillati > Actinomycetota > Actinomycetes > Kitasatosporales > Streptomycetaceae > Streptomyces > Streptomyces sp. NPDC101152. The sequence goes on from NZ_JBIWPO010000002.1 coordinate 234,859, forward strand.
AGGCGAAGCGCACGGGTGGCAGGCGGTCGTCTGCGCCCTCCGGGGCCCGGGCCCGGCGCGAGAATCCTTCGGTCATATGGGCTAGCGTGCCGCGCGCCGGGCGCCCGCGCCATGAGGTCGGCCGCCTCCGTCCACTGGGGAAAACCCCACCTCGGAATCTCAAGGAGATCTCAAGGCGTGACGGGCTGCTTACCGCCCCTTTATCAGGGCCTAGACTCCGTGCGTACAGATCGTCGAACAGCAGCGAGTGAGGGGACGGACGTGCGGGAACCGACCGTCGTCGTCGCGGCGGGCTACTTCCAGTCGTACTCGGTCGTCGGACTGCTCGCCGTGGTCGGCGTGCTCTTCGTGGCCGTCGCCTTCGGCGCGGGCCGCCTGCTGCGACCGGTGGTCCCCACCCCCGAGAAACTCCTGACCTACGAGTGCGGAGTCGACCCCGTCGGCGAGGGCTGGGCCCACACCCAGGTCCGCTACTACGTCTACGCCTTCCTGTACGTCGTCTTCGCCGTCGACTCGATCTTCCTGTTCCCCTGGGCGACGGTCTTCGCCGCCCCCGGTTACGGTGCCACGACCCTCGTCGAGATGTTCGTCTTCCTCGGCTTCCTGGCCGTGGGCCTGCTGTACGCATACAAGAAGGGCGTTCTGGCATGGACGTGACGCCAGACACCGACGTCAACGACGCGCAGCCGGTCCTGCTGCCCGAGCCGAAGCGGCTGGGCGCCCTCGCCCGCCTCGCCCCCGAGCCGATGAAGGTGATCCTGAACTGGGGCCGGCGCTACTCGCTCTGGGTCTTCAACTTCGGCCTGGCCTGCTGCGCCATCGAGTTCATCGCCGCGTCGATGGCCCGCCACGACTTCATCCGCCTCGGCGTCATCCCCTTCGCGCCGGGCCCCCGCCAGGCCGACCTGATGGTCGTCTCCGGCACGGTCACGGACAAGATGGCCCCCGCGGTGAGGCGCCTGTACGAGCAGATGCCCGAGCCCAAGTACGTCATCTCCTTCGGCGCCTGCTCCAACTGCGGCGGCCCGTACTGGGACTCCTACTCGGTCACCAAGGGCGTCGACCAGATCATCCCCGTCGACGTCTACGTCCCCGGCTGCCCGCCCCGCCCCGAGGCCCTCCTCCAGGGCATCCTCAAACTCCAGGAGAAGATCGCCCGGGAGTCGCTGGGGGAGCGGTACGGGACCACCGGCGCCGGACGCCCCTCGGCGGCAGCGCTGCAGAGCGGCCTGGTCAAGGGCCCAGGGCAGCCGGGTGCGGCTCCCGAGGAGGGCCGATGACCACGGTCGGCTGGCTGCCCGCCCCGGTCGAGGATCTCTTCGGTACGGAGGCCACGGCCGACGTGTCCTACGAGGTCCTGACGGTGGACGTGCCACCCGAGTCCTGGCTCGCCGCGCTGGCGGCGGCCCGTGACCGGCTGGGCTGCACGTACTTCGACTGGCTCAGCGCGGTCGACGAACCCGGCACGGGATTCCGCGTCTGCGCCCACGTCGTGGCCCTCTCGCCGGTCCGCCGCCTCCTCGTCCGCACGACCGTCCCCCACGGCGCGCCGACCCTGCGCAGCGCGGTGGACGTCTACGCGGGCGCCGCCTGGCACGAGCGCGAGACCCACGAAATGTTCGGTGTGGTCTTCGAGGGGCACCCCGCCCTGGACCACCTCCTCCTTCCCGAGAACTTCGAGGGCCACCCCCTCCGCAAGGACTTCGTCCTCGCCGCCCGCGTCGCCAAGGCCTGGCCCGGCGCCAAGGAACCCGGCGAGTCCGAGCACGGCGGCCCCAAGCGCCGCCAGATGCTCCCCCCGGGCGTCCCCGACCCCAACGAATGGGGCCCCCTGAAGGGCCAACTCCCCCCGGCACCGACCCGCCCGGGCCGAGCCGCCCCCGGCGAACGCCCCACCCGAACCCCGGCCGACCGCCCACCCCGCCGAACCCGCACCGCCTCCCAAGGCTCGACAAGCCAGACACCGCCGACCGCTGGCGAGCCTCCGACGACCGCGGGCACGGGCGGCTCTCCCGGCGACTCGGCACCCGCGCCGGCCACACCCCCGCGCCGAATGCGCTCGGCGACGGAGGGCTCGGCGAGCCAGTCTGCCGGGGGTGCGTCCGGGGCTGGGCCACGCCGGGCTCGTACAGCGGCTGACGGTTCAGTGAGTCAGGCGACCTCGGGAACGGGGGGCGCCCCGGGCGACTCGCGGCCCGCGACCGAGGGCACCGCGCCTGTGCCGGAGGCACCCGAGTCCGCGGCCGACGCCGCCACGTCGGGGCTGGCGAGCTCCGAGGCCTCGACCGGCGTTTCGGAGACCCCGCCGGCTGGGGTTCCGGTCGCCCGGCGTCGTGCGCGGAGCGCGGGTGAGGGCTCGGCGAGTCAACGGCACGCGGCACCGGCGGAGGCCACTCCCGAGGGCGCCCCGTCCCCGCGCGGCGAGACCACCTCCCCTCCCAAGCCCTCGACCGCCCCGCGCAGCCCCGACGCGCCCTGGCACCACGCGCGCCCGGCCTTCGACGAACCCGCGCCGAGCGACCCCCCGACCCCCGAGCCGGAACCACGCACGGACGCCGACCAGCCGGCTGCCGACGGGCCCGCGCCCGAGGACGCCCCCGACAACCCCGCAGGAGGTTCGCAGTGAATGACGCGCTCGACGTCGCCCTGCGTCTCCTGGTCGTCTTCGTCGTCTTTCTCACCTTCCCCCTGGTCGTGGGACAGACCGAACACAAGGTGATGGCCCATATGCAGGGCCGCCTCGGACCGATGTACGCGGGCGGATTCCACGGCTGGGCCCAACTCCTCGCCGACGGCGTCAAGTTCGCCCAGAAGGAAGACGTCGTCCCGGCCGGCGCCGACCGCCGTGTCTTCCAACTGGCGCCTGCCGTGGCCCTCCTCCCGTACCTCGTCGTCCTCCTCGCCATCCCCATCGGCCCCGGCGAGGGCGCGGTCGGCCAGGTCCTGGACGCCGGCATCTTCTTCGTCCTCGCGGTGATGGGCGTCGGCGTCCTCGGCTCCCTCATGGCCGGCTGGGCCTCCGCCAACAAGTTCTCCCTCCTCGGCGGCCTCCGCACGGCCGCTCAACTCCTCGCCTACGAACTCCCCATGCTCCTCGCCGCCGCCTCCGTCGCCATGGCGGCCGGCACGGTCTCCCTCCCCGGCATCCTCGACGCCTTCCACTGGTGGTGGCTGCCCTGGCAGATCGTCGGCGCGGTCGTCTTCTTCGTGGCGGGGCTGGCCGAGCTCCAGCGCCCCCCCTTCGACATGCCCGTCGCCGACTCGGAGATCATCTTCGGCGCCTACACCGAGTACACCGGCCTGCGCTTCGCCCTGTTCCTCCTCGCCGAGTACGCCGGAATCATCGTCCTGTGCGGCCTGACCACCGTCCTCTTCCTCGGCGGCTGGCACGGCCCCTGGGGCGCCGACGGCCTCGGCTGGGTGTGGACCCTGCTGAAGACGGCCGTGCTCGCCTTCGTCGTCATCTGGCTCCGCGTCACCTACCCCCGCCTGCGCGAGGACCAGCTGCAGAAACTCTCCTGGACCCTCCTCGTCCCCCTCTCCCTCGCCCAGATCGCCCTCACCGGCATCGTCAAGGTGGTGATCCACTAGCCATGTCCGAGCCCCTCCCGCCCACCAGCCGCGGCGCTCACCCGCCCGCCCGGCCCCGCATCCCCGGCTCCGGCCTGGCCAAGGGTCTGGCCGTCACCCTTCGCACGATGACGAAGAAGACCGTCACCGAGCAGTACCCCGACGTCCAGCCCGACCTTCCGCCCCGCAGCCGCGGTGTCATCGGCCTGTTCGAGGAGAACTGCACGGTCTGCATGCTGTGCGCCCGGGAGTGCCCGGACTGGTGCATCTACATCGACTCCCACAAGGAGACGGTGCCGCCCGCCGCCCCTGGTGGCCGCGAGCGCAGCCGCAACGTGCTCGACCGCTTCGCCATCGACTTCTCCCTGTGCATGTACTGCGGTATCTGCATCGAGGTATGCCCTTTCGACGCCCTGTTCTGGTCCCCGGAGTTCGAGTACGCCGAGACCGACATCCACGAACTCACCCACGAACGCGACAAGCTCCGCGAGTGGATGTGGACCGTCCCCGCCCCACCCGCCCTCGACGCCGGTGCGGAGGAGCCGAAGGAGATCGCCGCCGCCCGCAAGACGGCCGAGAAGCTCGCCGCCGTGCAGGCCGAGACGCCGTCCGAGCCCACGGGGCCGGGGCCGACCGGGCCCGAGCCGACCGGTCCCGCCGATCCGCGAGGAGGTGAGTCGTGACCCTCGCCGCAGTCAGCGCCACGGCGGCCCACGCGACCACGGCCTCGCCGCACAGCCACGGCTTCCTCTCCCCGACCGGCGTCGAGATCGCCTTCCTCCTCGTCGGCCTGGTCACCTTCGGCGCTGCCCTGGTCACCGTCACCACCCGGCAGCTCGTCCACGCCGCCCTGTGGCTGGTGGTCACCCTCGGCGGGCTGGCCGTCGAGTACCTCCTGCTCACGGCCGAGTTCATCGCCTGGGTGCAGGTCCTCATCTACGTCGGTTCGGTCGTCGTCCTCCTTCTCTTCGGTCTGATGCTCACCAAGGCCCCCATCGGCCGCTCCCCGGACGCCGACTCCGGCAACCGCTGGGCCGCCCTCACCGTGGCCGTCACCGCGGCCGCCGCCCTCGTCTGGGTCGTCGTCGACGCCTTCCGCACGACCTGGATCGACCTGGACGGTCCCGCCTCCGGAACCACCGCCGTCACCGGCGCCAGCCTCTTCAAGAACTGGGTCCTGCCCTTCGAGGCCCTCTCCGTCCTCCTCCTCGCCGCACTGGTCGGCGCCATCGTCCTGTCCCGCAAGGCTAAGTCCGAGTCGAGCCCTCCCCCTGTGAACTCCCGGGCGTCGACCGATGGTTCCCCATCCGTCCCAGATTCCCGGAATCACCCGATCGGGGGACGGACCCCGGCCGAGCGTCCCGTCCCGCCCGAGCGCCCCGCCGCGGCCGAGCAGGAAGGCGCACGCTGATGCACCTCGCCTATCCCGCGGTCCTGGCCGCCCTCCTCTTCTGCACCGGTCTGTACGGAGTGCTCGCGCGTCGTAACGCGATCCTCGTCCTCATGTCGGTCGAGCTCATGCTCAACGCCGTCAACCTGAACCTGGTCGCCTTCGACGCCTGGCTCAGCCGGACCGCCCGGGAGACCCTCCACTCCGGCCAGGCGCTGACCCTGTTCACCATCGCCATCGCCGCCGCCGAGATCGGCATCGGCCTGGCGATCGTCCTCGCCGTCTACCGCAACCGCGGCACCTCGGACATCGACAAACTCCGCGACACCGCCGAGGGCCACGAGTCCGACGGCCCCGACCGCGACGCCCCTACCACCGAGCAGGCCGGCCGGGCCGGGAAGACCGAGGCCACCGCGTGACCACGACCACCCTCGCCGTCCTCGTCCCCCTCCTGCCGTTCCTCGGGGCCGCCGTCGGTCTGCTGTTGGGCCGTACGGCCCCCGGCTTCGTCCGTCCGCTCGCCGTCCTGCCGACCCTCACGGCCCTGGTACTCGCCGTACTGGTCGCCGCGGACCAGGGCGGCGGCCGCGCCGTCGACGCACACACCGAACTCACGCCCACCGGCTCGGTCCCGGTCGAACTCGCCCTGCACATCGACGGTTTCGCCGCTCTCGTCGCCGTCCTCGTCGGCGTCGTCGCCACCTGCGTGCAGATCTACTCCACGGGCTACCTGCGCGACGACCCGCGCTACCCCTCCTACGCCGCTCTCGTCTCCCTGTTCACCTCCGCGATGCTGCTCGTCGTCTACTCCGGCGACCTGATCGTGCTGCTGGTCGGCTGGGAGATCATGGGCATCTGCTCCTACTTCCTGGTCGGCCACTACTGGGAGACCCCGGAGGCCCGCGCCGCCTCCGTCAAGGCGTTCCTGGTGACCAAGCTCGGTGACGTCCCCTTCCTGATCGGCCTGTTCGCGCTCGCCACCGACGCCGGCTCCTTCCGCATCACGAAGGTCCTCGACACCGTCGCGAACGACGGACTCGACCACCCGGTACTCGTCGCCCTGCTGCTCCTGGCCGGCGTGGCCGGCAAGTCGGCGCAGTTCCCCCTGCACACCTGGCTACCCGACGCGATGGCGGGCCCGACACCCGTCTCCGCGCTGATCCACGCCGCGACGATGGTCGCCGCCGGTGTCTACTTCGTCGCCCGGCTCCTCCCGGTGTTCGAGGCCTGCAGAGCCGCGATGATCGTCCTCGCCGTCATGGCCGCCGTCACGATGCTCGGCTCCGGCCTCGCCGCCCTCGCCCAGGACGACATCAAGCGGGTCCTCGCCTACTCGACGATCGGCCAGCTCGGTTACATGACCGGCGCCCTCGCCGTCGGCGACCGCTCGGCCGCCGTCTTCCACCTCCTCACGCACGGCGCCTTCAAGGCGCTGCTGTTCCTCGCGGCCGGTGTGGTCATCCACGCCGCCGGCACCAACTCACTGGCCGCCATGTCCCGCATGACCAACCTGCGTGACCGCATCCCCGACGCCTTCTGGACGATGACCGTGGCGCTCCTCGCGCTCGCCGCGATCCCACCCTTCAGCGGCTTCTTCTCCAAGGAGTCCGTCCTCGGTGCCGCCGAGCACGTCGTCACCGGCCACACCGAGCACGCCCCCGGCGCCGCGGGCTGGATCACCCTGGTCGCCGGCCTGCTCACCGCCCTGCTCACCGCCGCGTACGCGATGCGCCTGTGGCTGCTGGCCTTCCACGGCCGGGGCGCCGATGCCCCCGACCACGGCAGGCAACCCCTGACCATGACCGTCGTGCTGTGGGTGCTCGCCCTACCGTCCCTCGCGCTCGGCGGCTTCACCTTCCGCCTGCTGCCCGACTGGTTCGACGGCCAGGACCTCACCCCGACCCTGACCACCTCCGTCGTCGGCACGGGCGTGGCCCTGGTCGGCGGCATCGTCACCTACGCGGCCTGGCGCCACACCACCGCCCTCGCGGCGCACGTACCGCTGGGTGCGGTCGCGGCCCACCCCGAGGGCGACGCCGCACAGGTCGAGGCCGAGGCCATCGCCAGCCACGCGCCCGCCTACGGGGGAGTCGCCCACGCGCCCGACCCGGCCGATCCGGGACGGCTGCTGCTCGGCCCGCTGCACCGGCACGCGGCCGTCGGCTTCCACCTCGACGCCGTGTACGCGGCCCTGTTCGTCCGCCCGGTCCAGGCCGGAGCGAGTCTCGTCCGCTTCCTGGACCGAGAGGTCGTCGAGACCTACGTACGCGGCGCGGGCGCCCTGCCCCGCCTCCTCGGGGCCGCCGTACGGCGGGCCCAGACCGGCAACGTGCAGACCTATGTGAGCGCGCTGCTCGCCGGCACCGTCGTCCTGGCGGTCGCCGCCCTCCTCGTCGCCACGGGAGCGTGAGCAGGCGTGATCGGTATCAACGAGTCCGTGATGCAGTTCCTTCTGGCGTTCGTCGTCGTCGGCCCGCTCCTCGGCGCCGCCGCCGCTCTCCTGCCCGCTCCGCCCGGACTGAAGGGGAAGTCACCGGAACAGGCCGTACTCCGCCACGGCGTGACCGTGACCGGCACGGTCCTCATCGCCTCGATCGTCCTCGCGCTCGGTTTCGACCACGACCACCCGTCGAAGATGCAGGCCAGCACCGACATCAGCTGGATCCCCGCACTCGACGTGCGCATCCACCTGGGCATCGACGGCATCTCCCTCCCCCTCCTGGTCATGACCGCGCTGCTGACCTTCCTCTGCGCGCTCTACTCCTACTTCAGGCAGCAACATCAGCGGCTGACACCGCGGGCTGCGGGCCCGAGCCCGAAGGCCTTCGTCGCACTGCTGCTGGTCCTCGAGTCCGGCACCCTCGCGACCTTCGCCGTCCTCGATCTGCTGCTGTTCTTCCTGGCGTTCGAGACGGTGCTCATCCCGATGTACTTCCTCATCGCCCGCTGGGGCGGCGAGGACCGGACCAGGGCCGCCTGGCGGTTCATCCTCTACACCCTGCTCGGTTCGGTCGTCATGCTGCTCGGCCTGCTCCTGATCGGGATCAAGGCCGGCACCTTCGACATGGTGGCACTCGCCACTGACAATGGCCGGTCGCTGACTGCATCCGTGCAGGTCATCGCGGTTCTGGCGATCGGGATCGGGCTCGCGGTGAAGACGCCGATGTGGCCGTTGCACAGCTGGCTGCCCGACGCCCACACCGCCGCGCCGACCGTCGGCTCGGTCCTGCTGGCCGGCGTCCTGCTGAAGATGGGTACGTACGGGTTCGTCCGAATCCTCCTGCCGATCGCACCGCACGGCTTCCACACCTTCGCCCCCTACCTCGCGGCCTTCGCCGTCGTCGGGATCATCTACGGATCCCTCGCCTGCCTGGCCCTCGCCAAGCGGGGCGCGAAGGGCGATCTCAAGCGGCTCATCGCGTACTCGTCCGTCGGCCACATGGGCTTCGTCCTGCTCGGCATCGCGACCATGACCCCGACCGGCGTCAACGGCGCCCTCTTCGCCAACATCGCCCACGGCCTCATCACCGGCCTCCTGTTCTTCCTGGTCGGCGCGCTGAAGGACCGCACGGGCAGCACAGACCTCGACACCCTGGCCGAGGAGACCGGTGCAGCGCTCTACGGCAAGGCCCCACGGCTCGGCGGCCTGCTCGCCTTCGGCGCGGTCGCTTCCCTGGGCCTGCCCGGACTGGCCGGATTCTGGGGTGAGATGCTCGCCCTGTTCGGCGCCTTCAAGCCCGCCGCCGACCTCAGCCGCCCGGCCTTCCTCACCTTCATGTCCATCGCCGCCCTCGGCACCCTTCTCACCGCCGCGTACATGCTCGCCGTGGTCCGCCGCGTCTGCATGGGCGCCGTACCGCAGGAAGCGCCGCGACTGGCCGACGTCCACACGTACGAGTTCGCGGCCTGGACGCCCCTGGTCGCCCTCACCGTCGTCGCCGGGCTGTGGCCCAGAGCCCTCCTCGGCCTCACCGACCCGGCCGTCCAGCAACTCCTCGCAGGAGGCACCCGATGAGCCCCCTGGCCGCGAACCTGGTCCAGTCCGTCGACTGGCTCGCCATCGCGCCGCCCACCATCGCGGCAGCCGCCGGACTCGTCGTCCTCGTCGCCGACCTGTTCGTCCCCGACGCCCGCAAACCGCTCCTCGGCTGGTTCTCCGTGGCGGGTCTGGCCGTCGCCGCGCTGATGCTCCTGCCCCTGCTGGACGGCGACCGCGCCACCTTCTGTGTGCACGGCACACGCGCGTGCAGCTACACGGCGGACCACTTCACCCTCGTCATCCAGTTCCTCGTGCTCGGCGGCGCCCTCCTCGCCGCCCTGCTGTCCGTCACCACCCTCAAGGACAGCGGCAGGCAGCTCCCCGAAGGCGAGTACTGGTTCCTCCTGCTGTCCTCCGCGGCCGGCGCCGCCCTGCTGCCGGCCTCCCGCGACCTCGCGACCCTGATCGTCGCCCTGGAAGTCGCCTCCCTGCCCGCCTTCGCACTCGTCGGCATCCGGCACGGCGACAAGAAGTCCTCCGAAGCGGCCCTGAAGTTCTTCCTCTCGTCGGTCACCGCCACCGCCGTCAGCCTCATGGGCATCAGCTTCGTGTACGCCTCCACCGGCACGCTCTACCTCACCCAGGTCGCCGACCGCATCCAACACGTCGACGGGCAACTCCACACGCTCGCCCAGACGGGAGTCGTCCTCACCCTCGTCGGCTTCGCCTTCAAGACGGCCGCCGTGCCCTTCCACTTCTGGGTGCCCGACACCTACGTCGGAGCGCCCCTCCCGATCGCCGCCTACCTGTCGGTCGTCGGCAAGGCCGTCGGCTTCACCGGCCTCATCCTCGTCACCGTCGTCGCCTTCCCCTCGTACGCCGACGTCTGGGGCCCCGCCCTCGCGGCACTGGCCGCGCTCACCATGACCGTCGGCAACCTGGGCGCCCTTCGCCAGCAGGCCACGCGCGCGTACAGCGCGGTACGCCTCCTCGCCTGGTCCTCGGTCGGGCAGGCCGGCTACCTCCTCGTACCGATCGCCGCGGCCGCCTACTCGGACAACGCCCAGCACTCCGTCGGCTCCACGGTCGCCTACGCCCTGATGTACGCGGCCGTGAACCTCGGCGCCTTCGCCGTGGCCGCACTCGTGGGCCGCACAAGAACCGCGAACCGCATCACCGACTACCGCGGCCTCTACGCCACGAACCCCCTCGCCGCCCTCCTCCTGGCCTTCTTCCTGCTCTGCCTCGCCGGACTGCCACCCGGCATCATCGGACTCTTCGCCAAGGTCACCGTGTTCTCCGCAGCCGTGAACGCCGGCCTCGGCTGGCTGGCCGTCGTCATGGCCGTCAACGTCGTCATCGCGCTCTTCTACTACCTCCAGTGGACGGCCCTGCTGTTCCGCGCGCCCGAGGGCGAACCCGTCAAGCACCACCTCCCGGCGCCCCTGACGGCCGCGATCACCCTCACCGGAGTCCTCGGCGTCGCCCTCTCCGGAGCCCCCCAGCTGGTCCTCCGCTTCGCCGCCACCGGCCTCTTCTGAGCAGCCCACCGAGCACCTCACCCGGACGGCCGAGGCATGTCCCCGTACGCACAAGGGAACTAGTGACCCTCGCCTGGCGTTGAGCAGGACGGGAGGGTCCACTGGACGTGACGACCACGACACCAGTGGCACCGGAGACAGGCAAGCAAGATCCGCAAGCAAAGGGTTCCCCTGCTGCACGACTTGGAGGGCGTACCGTGCACCGCCGGCACAACGGGCTAAGGACCGCAGTACTCCTCGGAGGACTGTCCGCCCTCATCATCGTCATCGGCAGCTTCTTCGGCCGCATGGGGCTCGTCGTCGCGGTTCTCGTCGCACTGGGCACGAACGCGTACGCGTACTGGAACAGCGACAAACTGGCGCTACGCGCGATGCGCGCGCGACCGGTGAGCGAGTTCGAGGCGCCGGCCCTCTACCGCATGGTCCGCGAGCTCTCCACCCAGGCCCGCCAGCCCATGCCACGCCTGTACATCTCCCCGACGGAGGCCCCCAACGCCTTCGCCACGGGCCGCAACCCGCGCAACGCCGCCGTGTGCTGCACGGAAGGCATCCTGCGCATCCTGGACGAGCGAGAGCTGCGCGGCGTCATCGGCCACGAGCTCAGCCACGTCTACAACCGCGACATCCTCATCTCGTCGGTCGCCGGAGCCCTCGCCTCCGTGATCATGTTCCTGGTCAACTTCGCCTGGCTGATCCCGATCGGCCGCTCCGAGGACGACGACGGCCCCGGCCTCCTCGGCATGCTGCTCATCATGATCCTGGGCCCCCTCGCGGCCACCGTCATCCAGCTCGCCATCAGCCGCTCCCGTGAGTACCAGGCCGACGCGTCCGGCGCCCAGCTCACCGGCGACCCACTCGCCCTTGCCGGCGCGCTGCGCAAACTGGAGACGGGCACCCAGCAGCTGCCCCTGCCGCCCGAGCCGCGCATCGAGACCGCGAGCCACATGATGATCGCGAACCCCTTCCGCCCCGGTCAGGGTCTTTCCAAGATGTTCTCGACGCATCCGCCGATGGCGGACCGCATCGCCCGGCTCGAGAAGATGGCAGGTCGCCCCCAGTGAAAACCATCCTGAACGTCATCTGGCTCGTCCTCAGCGGCTTCTGGCTGTTCCTCGCCTACCTCGGCGCGGGCCTCCTTCTCTGCATCACGATTATCGGCATTCCATTCGGCATTGCCGCTTTTCGTATTGGCGTCTACGCCCTGTGGCCCTTCGGGTACACGACGGTGGAGCGGCGTGACGCCGGGGCGCCCTCCTGCGTCGGCAACGTGCTGTGGCTGGTCCTCGCCGGCTGGTGGCTGGCGCTGACGCACATCGTCACCGGCATCGCGCTGTGCATCACGATCATCGGCATCCCGTTCGGCATCGCGAACTTCAAGCTGATCCCGGTCTCGCTGCTGCCGCTCGGCCGCGAGATCGTACGGACGGACGAGCCGTTCGCGGCGCGCTGACGGCGACCACTTCAACGGAAGGTACGGTCCGGCCCCGGCCGGCCAGTCCCGTCGCAGGGCCCGGACGAGAGAGCGGCGGTTCCCCCGGCCCCTGTCCCGGCCGTCGCGTCTCAACAGCCTGGCGTTTTCCAGTGCCCGGCGTTTTCCAGTGCCCGGCACCTCCACAGCCGGCGTTTTCCAGCCTGACGTTTTCCACAGCCAGCCTCTCCCCAACTCCGTGGTTGTCCACAGGCTCACCCGAGTGTCAGTGGCGCCTTGCATCATGAACCCATGACCGAGAACGAGCAGTTGCTGGCACGGGTGACCGCCAAGGCGCGGGACACCCGGCCCTGGGGTTGGACCTCCCTCCCCGAGCCCGTCGACGCCGCCACGGTGACCCGCGCCGAGGCCGCGCTGGGCTTCACGCTCCCACCGCTGCTCGCCGAGCTGTACCTGCGGATAGGGGACGGCGGATTCGGCCCGGAGTACGGCCTGTTGCCGCTGCTGGACGGTTCCCCGGCCGGCGAGGCCGCCGCCGTCGTGCAGTACCTCGCCAACCGCGAGAGCGGCCGCAAGGACCCGGACTGGCCCTGGCCCGAGGGCGTCCTGCCCATATCCCACTGGGGATGCGCCATGTACGCCTGCGTGGACTGCCGTTCCCCTCAGGCCACGGTCCTGCTGTTCGAGCCCAACCCGGGCGACCCCGAGCGAGCCTGGTTCGTGGACACCCCCGCTCTCGCGGACTGGCTGCACGCCTGGGTCGAGGGCACTGGCTGGTACGACGTGATGGACGACGAATTCCCGATGGTTCCCTGGACCGAATTCCGCATACGCACGGCCCAGAACCAGGTGCCCTGACCGCAGCGCGCCCCACATCGCCGACGCCCCGCTGTCCGGGTGGCCCGGCCACCTGCCCCCTTACACCACCCCGTCGGCCGCTGCCGCCCACCCGCGTCCGGCATCTCCCGCCGCATCCACCGCCCCACGTCAGACGCGAGGCCGCCCAGCCACTCGCCGCCGCAAGCCGAACGCCACTACACCCACCACCAGCACCCCCGCGCCCACGACCACCGAGACCCCCGGCAGCGAGAACGCCAGCACGATGCACCCGACCAGTCCCAGCGCCGGCAGTACCCGCGCGGCCGCGGCCGAACTCAGCGTCCATGCGGAGGCGTTGGCGATGGCGTAGTACGTCAGCACACCGAAGGAGGAGAAACCGATCGCGCCCCGCACATCCACCGTGGCGGCCAGGGCGGCGACCACCGTGCCCACGGCGAGTTCGGCCCGGTGCGGCACCTGGAACCGCGGATGCACGGCCGACAACGCGCCGGGCAGGTGTCGGTCACGGGCCATGGCCAGCGTCGTTCGCGAGACGCCCAGGATCAGGGCGAGCAGGGAACCCAGCGCGGCCACTGCGGCACCCGCCCGCACGACGGGCACCAGCCCCGGCACCCCGGCCGCCCGCACCGCTTCGGCCAGCGGAGCGGCCGCCCGCCCGAGCCCATCGGCTCCCAGCACGGAAAGGACAGCCACCGCCACGCACACATACACCGCGAGCGCGAGGCCCAGAGCCACCGGGATCGCCCGGGGAATGGTACGGGCGGGATCCCGTACCTCCTCGCCGAGGGTCGCGATGCGCGCATACCCGGCGAACGCGAAGAACAGCAGTCCGGCCGCCTGCAGCACCCCGCCCACACCACCCGACGTGCCGATGCCCAGCCGCCCGGCGTCCGACGCGCCTGAGCCGAGGCACACCACCACCACGGAAGCGAGGACAGCCAGCACCACCGCCACGATCGCCCGTGTCAGCCAGGCGGACTTCTGGATGCCGCCGTAGTTCACCGCGGTCAGCGCCACCACGGCCGCGACGGCCACGGCATGCGCCTGGCCCGGCCAGACGTACGCCCCCACGGTGAGCGCCATCGCCGCACAGGAGGCCGTCTTGCCGACCACGAACGACCAGCCCGCGAGATAACCCCAGAACACCCCGAGCCGCTCGCGCCCGTAGACGTACGTGCCGCCGGAGGCCGGGTAAAGCGCGGCCAGTCGGGCCGACGCGGTGGCGTTGCAGTACGCGACCACGGCGGCGACCGCGAGGCCGATCAGCAGCCCGGAACCGGCGGCGCGGGCCGCCGGCTCAAGGGCGGCGAAGATGCCCGCACCGACCATCGAGCCGAGCCCGATGACCACGGCGTCCCCGACTCCGAGGGTGCGCCGCAATTCGGCGGCGGAGGCGGTCTGTGACATGCCTGCACCCTACTGATCGCTGCAACCGGGGAGTGCCACCGTGACGTCCTCTTTCCCAACAGAGCACGAACAAGCGCGCTACGAGCCGGTCAACCCGGATCCCGGGCCGGACGGCAGACGAGCGCGCACGGCGGAAACACGTCGCACGGCGCACAGCTTGTCCGCACCGAAATCACACCGTTCGGACAGTGCAGGCACAGTGCGGGAGGGCAGGTTCACGGCATGACGATCATCAGCTGGATCATCCTGGGGCTGCTGGCCGGGGCCATCGCCAAGTTCCTGCTGCCGGGGCGCGACCCGGGCGGCCTCATCGGCACGACGCTCATCGGCGTCGCGGGCGCTTTCATCGGCGGCTGGATCTCGGCCCGCTGGCTGGACCATCCGATCACCAAGAACTTCTACGACGGAGCCACCTGGGCGGCGGCGATCGGCGGCTCGCTGGTCCTGCTGATCGTCTATCGCATTCTGTTCGGCAACTCGCGCGACTGAGCAGGTCCGACCAGGACTGGCCACATCCCGAGGACTGCAGCCGGCAGGAGGGGAGGGTGGGCGCCGACGGGGTGCCCACCCGCACCGTTGACGCAGCGCACCTTCTCGCACCCTCCCCTCACCGAGATCAGCCGTCGCTCACCGGTAGTTCACGAACTGGAGCGCGAAGTCGAAGTCCTTGCCCTTCAGGAGGGCGATCACGGCCTGCAGGTCGTCGCGGCTCTTGGAGCTGACCCGCAGCTCGTCCCCCTGAACCTGGGCCTTCACGCCCTTCGGCCCCTCATCACGGATGATCTTCGCCACCTTCTTGGCGTTCTCCTGGGAGATGCCCTCCTCGATGGAGGCGAAGATCTTGTACTCCTTGCCGGACAGCTGGGGCTCACCGGCATCGAGCGCCTTCAGGGAGATCCCGCGCTTGATCAGCTTGGACTGGAAGACGTCGAGGACGGCCTTGACCCGGTCCTCCGAGTTCGCCTCCATCAGGATCTTGTCACCGGACCACGAGATCGAGGCTCCCACGCCCTTGAAGTCGTAGCGCTGCGAGATCTCCTTGGCGGTCTGGTTGAGGGCGTTGTCGACCTCCTGCCGCTCGACCTTCGAGACGATGTCGAAACTGGAGTCGGCCATGTCCTGTGGCTCCTTGTATCGGGGTGCGTGTGGGGTGCGGATCGGCGGGCGTGGGGGTGGCCGCCGAGCCCGGTGTGGTGCCGGGCCGCATCCGGACAAGCCTAGCCACCCGTGGTCGTCCGAGCGCAGATCAATCGGGTGGCGAAGCACCCCTCGGCATCGGGTATTGTTTACGTCGTTGCCAGCGAGCACCGCCGAAAAGCGGTTCGAACGGCAGCAACCCCGGCGGTGTGCCCGAGCGGCCAAAGGGAGCAGACTGTAAATCTGCCGGCTCAGCCTTCCCAGGTTCGAATCCTGGCGCCGCCACGCTGAGAGAGACCCCCTCCGAACTGCGGAAACGCAGAGCGGAGGGGGTCTTTTCGTATTCGAACAACGTCATTCGAACGTGGGTCGAAATGGGTGGCTTGTCTCACCTAGTCTCGGGTGAGTCCCAGGCCTGATCAGCGCGTGTCCCCCAGGCGTCCCCCGGGGGATGGGCCAGCTCCGTCCCATTCCCGCAGGCCAGCCTCGATCTGGTGGTTCGCTCGCTCCTGGGCTTGCGCCAGAACCTTTGCGTAGACACGCAGCAGCACGGCGACCGAGTGTCCGGCTCGACGCGCCACCTCCATCGGGTCGACTCCGCTGTAGAGCCAGAACGAGACCCCGGCGCACCGGAGGTCGTACGGTCGCCGGGCGAGCGGCGATGCCTCCTGCTCCGGCGTCAGTGCGTCGACTCGGGCACTTGCCCACACCTCGCCGTACCCCGTGTCCTGAATCACCCCGCCACGGTTCGTGCGGAACAGGCGGCCGTCCGGAGCCGTGCCGTAGCGCTCGATGTGCCAACGGAGCATCGCGACGAAGTGGGGAGGGATGGGCACCACGCGCGAGTCTCGCTGTGCTCGTGCCTTGAGGTGACGGTCTTGGTGGGCGCGACCGTCGTCCGTCCAGTCGCGGCCGGCGTGGACGATTCCGCCGCGAAGGGTGAGCTTGCCCCACCCGCTCTTCGGCAAGTGGCACTGGGACGCGGTCAGCCCAACCGCTTCGGCCGGGCGCATGGCGGCGTAGTACAGGCACCCGAAGAACGCCTCCAGGTGTGCGCCCCGCTCACCCTGCCCCCGTACGCCCTCAAGCAGAGCCCGCACTTGGCGAGGGTTGGCGACGCTCGCCGGGTCAACCTCTTCGGTCGACTTCGGAGCCGACCACTTCACGGTGGATAGCGGGTTGACCGGAACGCTGAAGTAGCGCCGCTCGACCGCGAGCCCCAAGACGTCACTGAGGCATGCCCTCTTGCGCCGCGCCGTGCGCGCGCCGGCGGAGGAGCCGTTGAGGAGTGTCGACAGGGCGTCCAGAGCCAGACGGAGCGTGGCGGGGTCTTCGAGAGCGGCCACGGGCAGGGAGTTCTTCTCCAGCCAGCGGAGCGCGTCCGTGACGTCGCTGGGGTGCTCCTGGGACCAGCGGCTCTTGTTGTACGCCCAGCCGTACAGGGCGGTGCGGAGTATGCGGGGCGAGGGCTGCCCGACGGTTGTCTTCACGAGTGCGGGGGTGATGGTGGCCAGGGCGTCGGCGTCGTTGCGGCGCGACTTGGCAGGGAGCTTGTCCCACCTGCGGTCGATGTAGGCACGCGTGTGCTCGTACCAGGTCACGGAGCCGTTCAGCGCGCGGAGTTCGGAGGCGGGGAGGCCCGTCTCTACGTCGAACTGTTCGCCCTTGCGCAGGGCGGTCATCAGCTCCGAGCGACGGCCGTCAGCCTGGGCTTTGACGGTGTAGCTCTTGGAATGCTTCTGGGGGCCCACAAGCCACCGGACGCGGTAGGGCTTTGGGCGGTCGCGGCGGGTCTCGATGCTGTAGATGCGGACGTCGTAAGTGAGGGGCATTGTTCTCCAGAGCAGCGAAAGAGCCCGCCCCATCTGGGGCGGGCTCGAAGGGGTGGTGTCCTTAGACGGCGGTTTCCTCGCAGCGCTCCCACCAGGCGTCGAGGTCGGCGCGGCTGACGCGGACTTGGCCGTTGGGGAGCTTGCGTATCCGGGGCGCGTGGCCGCGGGCGCGCATGCGGTAGAAGGCGGCGCGGCTCATCTTGATCTCTGCGAGGACTTCGGGGAGCTTGAGCATCTGGGGGCG
The DNA here is from genome assembly GCF_044768275.1 of Streptomyces sp. NPDC101152. Classification (NCBI taxonomy): domain Bacteria; kingdom Bacillati; phylum Actinomycetota; class Actinomycetes; order Kitasatosporales; family Streptomycetaceae; genus Streptomyces; species Streptomyces sp. NPDC101152. Next base: position 252,228 of record NZ_JBIWPO010000002.1, read on the forward strand.
TGCCACAGTCGACTCCTTCGAGGTTCTGGTCATGGCTGGGCTGGCACCTGTCCGAGGTTCGGATTTCTGCGTCACCGCGTCACCTGCGTCATTCAGGTCGCTGACCTGCGGTTATCGGTGACGGAGCACGGTGGGGCTGCGTCACCGCCGCGTCACCTGCGTCACCGGGGGGTGACGCAGGTGACGCACGATGACGCAGGCGGTTGGGCTCTGCGTCACCGCCTTCTCTGCTGGTCAGGGGCCGCTTTCCGGCGTGGGTGACGCAGGTGACGCAGCATTCCCCTACTTAGGAAAGAGAGGGGGTGGTGTCTGTTGTTGTGCGCGGCTCAGAGCGCGAAGAAGGAGCCGCTGCGCGGCACGTCCTTCGGCCGGTGCTACGCACCGAACAGCAAGAGGAGCACCCATCGCCGCGTCGCCCCGGGTGCTCTTCTTGCTGTTGTGCGGTGACCTTGCGTTCAGAACGCGGTCTCCTGTTGCGGCCCGGGTGCCGGTACGGGTTCGGTGAGTTCGATGTAGCGGGCCGTTTTAGTGCGTCCCCAGTCGACGACCAGGCCGCGGGCGGCGAGGGTGGGCTGAAGGCGCTTGAGCCGGTCGGAGAGGACCTTGCCGGTGGTCGGCCACCCCTTGGGCAGCGGGCGGCAGTCCTCGCCGCTGTAGAGCCGGGTGAGCAGGTGCAGCCACTCCGCGGACGACATCCGCTCCTGCGCCCCGGGTTCCATGCCGGCCGCGTACTGGAGCACGGTCTGCGCGAGCAGGTCGCCCTCGATGACGTCGTCGTTGAGGTCGTCCAGCCCGGCCCGGTAGGCCGCCAGCGCCCCGAGGCCCATCGCTTCGTCGAGCTGCGCGCACAGGTGGGCGAAGTCCGCCATGCGCAGGTCGGTTGGCGTCTCCGCGGTGGCGGCGCGGACCTTGACGGTCAGGTCCAGCAGGGAGCCGAGCATGACAGGCAGGGCTTCCGCATACTCCGCCCACAGTTCCGCCTCGGTGCGCCGCACCTTCGGCCGCTCCAGCCGCAGCGGCAGCAGTCGCTCGGCGAGGTCGGGGCGGATGACGCCGACGTCGATGCCGGTCAGGAGCAGGGGGCGGCGATAGCGGGCGCGGAAGACGTCTCCGTCGGTGAACAGGGCGCGCTTGACGCTCTCGGCTCCGGTGACGATGCAGCACATCGCGTCGGACAGGTCCGGGGTCATGTGGGAGAGGTTGTCCAGCGCCGTGACCCATCCCGCGGCCACGGCCGCGATCAGGTTGTCCTCGTCCTTCGGGGCCCGGCGCAGGTCCCCCGTCATGCCCTCAATGAGCCGGATGAGCATCCGCCCGCCGGTGGACTTCCCCGCGCCCTGGGGGCCGGTGAGGAAGGGTGCGGGGACGGGCACGGAGGGTTCCAGGCAGCCGATTAGCCAGGCCATGGCCAGGCACTCGGTTTCGGCGCCTGCGAAGTTGCACAGCCGGAACAGCGCGTCGATGCCCTTGCCGTTGGTGTCCTTGGCAGGCAGGGGCAGTTCGCCGGTGAGCTGGGTGCGCCGCCAGCACACCTCGCTCGGGTCGGGGACGGCGATGTCCCAGCCGGTGGGGTGGATGCGCACGGACCGGCCGTCGTTGCGGCCCAGGTCCAGCCAGGTGGCACCGTCCAGGCCTGGGGCGACGCGGATGTGGACGGGCTGGACCTGCTCGGTGAGGGCGAGTGCTTCGATCAAATCGAGTGCCTCCTTCATCGCGGTGCCGTTGAACGTGCCGAGTCCGTCCTTGAACAGGCCGACCAGGAGTTCTTGGCGGTGGCTTCCGGTGGTGCCCTGGGAGCGGATCGGGCGGGCCACGGGGTGGCCTTTGCGCTGTGCGTAGACGGTGCCGTCGGCGGTGCGGAAGTAGCGGAAGCGCTCTTGCGCGTAGTCCGCGATGACCTTCCGGGCCGGGTTCTTGTCGTCGTCTTCCATGCTCAAAGCCCCAACGTGGTGCGGGCGTTGGTCCATGCGTCCGTGCAGTGCCGGGCGGTCTCGCCCTTGGCCTGCGCGGCGGTGAACAGGCGGGCGATGTGATCCTCGGTGAGGCAGCCGCACCGGCCGTGCGTCGAGAGCACGGCCAGGAACGTGCGGTAGACCGTGGCGTGCACGCCGCTGCAGGCCTCGGTTATGCGCTGCTCCGCCATGGCGATGCCACGCTCCAGATAGACGGGCGTGCGGTGAGGGCACTCCCCGCCCCCAGTGGGCAGGGTGAGGGCCGTCGGCGCCGGCCGGACCGGGGCGGGCTTGCTCGCGGCCAGCGCGCGCACGACTTCCGGCAGCTCGGCCATGTCGCCGGTACCGAAGCCGAGCCAACGGGCGTAGGCCATGGTCGACTTGATGTCCACGCCAGGCCGGACCGCGTTCGCGGAGTGCATCCGACCGAGGTAGAGCCAGTGCTCGCCCCGGGTGGTGGGCACGGTCTGTGTGGCGGGCAGGTTCTCGCGGGCCCAGGCGATCGCGTCGGCGTTGTCCAGGTCGACAACCGTCAGTCCCGCCCCGCCCGGGTGGTAGGCGATCGCCTCGGCGTGCAGCCATGCGCGGCGCCAGGGCCCGGAGGTGATGACGTCCGGGTCGGTGGTCGCGGCAGCCCACGCGTGGCAGGGCCCGGGGCAGACGCACGGCCCCGGAGTCTTCATGTTCGGCCGACCGCCGCAGGCGTTGTCGGCGCAGCGGCGGCAGTTGCCGAACGGCACCTTCCCCACCCGCAGGGGCAGAGGCGGAATGCCGGATGCGGCCAGGTCGAGCGCGGTTTGCAGGAGCTCCCTCATGCAGCGGCCTGCCGGGGCGAGGTGGAGGTGAAGCAGCCGCAGCCGCCGTCGTCGAACAGGTCGAGCTGTTCGGGCTGCTCTTCGATGCGACGGCGCAGCGCGGCCAGCGTGAGCGGCTTCGTTGTGCCGCCCCGGCGATCCCGCAGGATCGACACGTCCTTGCCGAGCAAACGGCGCATCTTCTCCTCCGCGGCCTCGGCGCGGGCGTACCGCTCCGGGAAGACCTTCAGCAGCCGTACCCATTGGGCCTGACCGCCCTTGATGCACATACCGCCGCAGTTGTTGTGTGCGAAGCCGAGCCGGTACAGGCGGGGGTCGATCAGCCCGGCCGCGCGGGCTTCCGCCCGGAGCTGGTCCTTGTCGCGGTACGGAGGCTCGGTCAGGGGATATTCCGCGCGCCACGGCTTCCAGCTGGCCCGGTTGCCGGGGATACGGTCGGGCTCCGACCAGTCCAGACCGATGTACAGCACCGTGTTGGTGAACGTGAGCTGCGGGTTGGCGGCGAGCCAGTCGCGGCACATCTTCAGCTTCAGCTCAAGGGCGCAGTGCGCGAGCTGGGTGTTGCCGAGCCAGCGCTTGTCCTCGAAGACCTGCCACGGGTCGCGGCCGTCGACGACGCGGGTGATCGGTACGCCAAGCTGCGCGCTGGCCTGCTCGTTGAACGTGTACAGGTCCTCGTCCTCGATCAGGGTGTCGGCGAAGAGAAGGACCGTGTGGGCCGTGCCGTGCTGGGCGACGACGTGGCGGGCGGTAGCCCATGACGTGATGCCGCCGGACCACATCACGACATGTGTCAGATCGCGGCACAGCCTGTCGGCTGCTCGCCGGATGTCGGTGGGTTGGGTCATGCTGGGGGTCTCCAGTTCCGTAGATGGATGCTGGGTGGCAAGGGCGGCCCCGTGATCTTTGGCGAGATGAGGGGGGCCGCCCTTGGCGTCGCTAGAAGGGCGATTCGGGCCGCTGTTCCTGTTGGCGCCATGCGGCGTACTGCTGTCGGACGTAGGCGCGCGGGTTGTAGCCGTCGAAGGCGTTGTCGAGGGCCATCAGCCGGGTTGCCAGGTCGAGGGCGTTGCTGCTGCTGGCCGTGTAGCCGGGGATGAGGCCGCTGGCCATGCGGTCCATGAGGGCCGCGCGACGCAGCCACCACTCACGCCCCCGGTCTCCGGTGTTGCTGAGCCACACCAGCTCACCGCCCGGCTCGGGTGCGGCGGCGTACGCCTGGAGGGCGCTGGGCCAGTCCGTGCGGTCCCGCTCGGGCGTGTGCTTGTGGTCGGCGCGGAGGTAGAGGCGGTTCTTCTCGCCGTCCCGGCTCGGATAGACGGTCACGGTTCCGGCGTTGAATGCGCCGTCCAACGCGGCGACAACGTGATCGGTGTCGGCGGGGTCGCAGATGATGCGGATCTCGAACACGGTGCTCCTTTGCAGGTCAGCGATTGGAACTGAAGATTCCGATGGTGATGCGGCCAGCACCGCCGGCGCTGGCGTGACCGGTGTCAGGCTGTGTGTCAGGGGCCGTGTTCGTGCTGCTCGGTCCGGGCGTGGATGGTGTGGGCCTGGTGTGGCCGGGGTGCGGGGCCCGGGATGGCTGGTGGGTTCCGTCCTGGTGGGTGCCGACGTACAGGCCGATGAGCAGTCCGGCGATGGCGAGGACTTTGTGCCGGTTGGCCTGCCACCAGGTGGGTGGGGTGGGTTCGGTGAGCACACCTATGACGGTCGGGGCTTTCGCCACAACGGGGTCTCCTTCGCTGGGTGGGGTGGTGGGGGAGGCCGGGCGGCCTGTTCAGTGCTCGCATGCCGCGCCGGGGCGGGTGGGCGAGGACTGGACGGAGCGTCCGGAGGTGCGCATGCGAGAGGGCCCGCACCCTCGCGGGTGCGAGCCCTCAATGACAGACATGCCTCAAAGGCCGGAGGTGAGCCTTTCTCCGGGAGACGGCGGGGGATCCTGCGTTCCAGGTGCGACCGCCGGTGGCTACTGGGGAACAGTCTGTTTCCCGGTGGGATTCATCCGTGGATCTCGTTGTGGGTCTTGCCGAGCCATCGGGTGTCGGTGTTGACGTGCAGGGTCCTGTTCTCGATGTACGAGGTCCCGTGATGGTGGTTGTGCACCTGGCCTGGCGGCATCGCGGACGCTGCCTGGGCGACGCCCTCACCGCCTTCCTTGACGGCGCGGCCGATCATCTTTGCGGCGATGCCGCCCGCGAGGACCAGGCCGACGGGGGCACCGGCGCCGATGGCGAGGTTGACCGGGCTGGTCTGCCCCACCACGTAGAGCACGAGGGCGGTCATGCCGCCGATCGGGAGGGAGGCCAGGCCCGCGGCGAGCATCACGCCGCTGATGTCCGTGGCCTTCTGGCTCATCGCGGTGCGTCCGTGCTGTGCCACGGGCTGCGCTCCTGTCGGACGCACGGGCGTGGTGTCGCGGTACGCGGAGGCCACGGGGCCGTTGTCGCTGATCCAGTCGGCGATCAGCCGGGCTGCTTCCGCGTCGGCGTGCGCCTTCTCTTCGGGGGTCAGCTCGTGGGACATATGCGCTCCTTGCTCGGGAGACGGCTCGAACGGCAGAGACCGCCCCGTGCCTCCGGAAGGGAGCGGGGCGGTCTCGTGCCGAACTGGCCTACTTGCTGCCGACGTTGTTCACGGTCTGGCTGGCGGTCTGGGCACCGGTGCCGAGCATGTGCTGAACGGTGCTGACGACGTTGCCGCCCCACGGGGTGGCGACCAGGCAGATCCAAAACAGCGAGACCGCGATGAACTCGCGCTTCTTGAAACCGCGGTCCTTCCACATCCAGATGCCGAGAGCGGCGGCGATGATCAGGAACAGGGCGGTGGCGGTGATGGTCATTCGGGTACTCCGTTTCGAGGGTCGTCTCAGGCGTCCAGACGTTCGGCCGTGTGCCAGTCGAGGCCGACCTGCGTGAGCTTGTTGAGGCGTTCGAGCCGGGCCGTCACGTTGGCGACGTTGGACGGCTTCAGCTCGGTGACCTCGGCGATCTGCTTGTTGCGCCGTGCTCCGCCGTCCACGGCGTTCCACACGCGAACCCGGGGCGGAAGGGGCACCAGGGTGTCCAGGTCTTCGTCCTCGACGTCTGCGTTCGCGTCGGCCTCGACGGCCGGGGCCGCGGACTTGTGCATGTCGATGACGACGACGCCTGAACTCTTCTTGCCGGACTTGGACTTGAGCAGGGCGGTCAGGAACGCCTCTTCCTCCGTGGCGTCCATGTGCCGGTACTCGTCGCGGTGCAGGTAGGCGATACCGGCCGCGTCCGCCTCGCGGTCTGTGAGGGTCTTTTGGGGCAGCGTGCGGAACACCTTGGCCGCGTTGTGGTGGTACATGACGCGGGACTGCGTGTACTGCGCTCCGCCGTCGGCGATGTAGCACAGGCCCCCGGTGCCGGACCCGTTCGGGAACGTCTCGGGGATCGGCTCAAGGCGGAACTCGGGGGTGCGCGAGCCCAGCGACATGGTGTCCACGTCGGTGCGCGCGGTGCGGAACAGGGCGATGTTGCCGGACTGGAGCATGTCCCGCACCGCGTTGGCGTCGGCGTTCGAGCCGATGGCGTCCAGGTTGGGCAGCTGCACGTGGGCGCGCGCCCCGATGCCGGCGGCGCGGGTCTGGCGTCCCAGGTGCGAGACGCCCCGCAGGACGGCGGCGGCGTTCTTGCTGCGGCTGCCGTCCTTGGCCATCTCGTTGAACTCGTCGAAGGTCACCGCCATGGGCGCGAACGGCTCGCCCGGCACGAAGAACGACCGGCCCGTCTCCAGGTCGCCGTCCGCGTCACGCCACTGCATGCGCATCTGCTCGGCAAACCGGTGTTTGCCCACGTTGGAGGCGGCCTGCGCCATCAGGGCGAACCCGAGCGGGGACTTGACCAGCCAGTCAAGGTCATCGGTCCACGACGCGTAGCCCACCCCGCCCTTGCCGTCGGCCACCCACGAGACGAACCCGTTGAGGGCCTGGGCGATCAGCAGGGCTTCCTCCAGGGAGGTCTTGCCCGCCCCGGTGGTGCCGGAGTCGAAGGAGTGCACGGCCGACATGCCCGGGGCTCCGGACAGGCCGAACTTGCCCGCGTTGGGGATCATCAGGCGCCACCGGGCGGGCTGGCCGTAGATGTCGCGGCCGACCGTCACGTAGCCGTTGGCGTCCATGCGCAGCGCGTCCAGGTCCAGCGGGACGCCGTCCTGCAGCGGGTTCGAGATCATCTCGTTGACCTCGATCCGGCGGGCGTCCAGGGCCCGCAGGTGCAAGCGGGAGACGGCTTCCTCGCCGGGCATGTCGAGCGCCTGGGCGATCGCGCGGGGCTGCACGGCCGTGGCTGACGTGCCCTTGCGCGGCAGCAGGATCGTGAACTTGCGGCCGGTCTCGGTCTCCTCCACGCCGTACAGCTCACTGCCCTCGTACGGGTTGTACTCCTGCCACACCGACGGCAGGTCATCGCCCGCCTTGACCGTGAGCGGCTTGAGCCGCACGGTCAGCTTGGCCCGGTTGGCGGCCATGTCGTCGGGCCGGTAGATGTTCACCGCGCGCGGCGGGACCTCGAAGGCAATCGAGACCTCGTCCTGGCCCACGGACAGGGCCGACTTGGCGGTCGTGGAGACAATGACCGCCGTCAGCTTGTCCTCGTCCAGCACGACCGAGGTGAGATTGGAGGCAGGCAGCGGGCCCCGGTCGGCGGCGATCCACTCCGCCCACCGGGTGAGGTACCAGTCCTCGTCATGCCCGGCGGCTGGAGCTGTCGTGCGCGGGTCGGGCTTGTCCCACACCCACACCCCCCAAGAGGTGCCCGCGGCCATTGCGACGAGGCGTCCCCACCAGGGCAGTTCTATGTAGCCGGAGGCGGGCAGCGCCACCAGAGGACCGGCCCGCAGCGCGATCTCCGCCGGGCTGTACCGGCGCCACCAGCCGCGCTCCCAGTCCGGCAGCAGCCGGGACCAGGCCGCGCGCAGCGCCTCGCAGCGGCGCTTGCGGACCTCGGCTGTCGCGGCCCGTACCAGGGCGGGGCGGTCGGGGTGGGCGTACCAGCCTGGCAGCGGCTCGTACGGTGCGACCTTCAGGCGCCGGCGCATCCGGCGCAGGCTGCGGCGGTAGCCCCGGCGGCTGCTGCGGCACATCCACTCCCAGGGCTCGCCCTGGCCGGGCAGCCACCGCCACGGGCCCGGCAGCATGCCCAGGGCCGTCCATCCGGCGGCCACGGCACTCGTGCCCAGGGTGGTGACCATCAACAGTTCGCCGCTGAGCAGGGCACCCGCGGCGGCCAGGGCACCCCCCGCATACAGGCCCGGGGAGCGCTGGAGTTCGGCCACCTTCAACCGCAGGCCGCTGACCTCCTGCTTTTCGGTTTCCTTGTTCGCTACGGTCGTTGCTGTCATCGGGCTCCTACTCCGTTCGCGATGACAGAGGGCGGGGCCGCTCCAACGGCCCCGCCCTCAGCGGTGTTCGTGATCTCCGGCCTGCGCCCGTGCGGCGCGGGTCAGCGACGCTTGATGAACTCCCGGTCGGCCATCTGCACGGAGTGCGTGCGGTTCGCGTCCGCCATCCGCCCGTGCTGCGCCTGCGCCTCCTGGCTCAGCCCCTCAGCCGCGTTCGACAGCCCGTCCGCCTCGGAGACGATCCTGCCGACGTTGACGGCCATCGCCTCCGAGAGCGTCGCGACCTCCATGTACGCGGTGGTCGTCGGCTCGTCGACGCTCAGCAGGGTCATCGCGTCGGAGAGATAGCGGGCGGAGTCCGCCCGGTCCTGGAAGCGGGCCTGAAGCCGTTCCACGGCCGACTTGGTGCGCGCGGCCCTGATCGCGTAGGCGCCCGCACGGGCGATGACGGCCGCGTAGGTGATGACGCTGCCGACGGTCTTTGCTGCCCCCATGGTCAGGCCCCCCGGGTCTCGTAGGTCTCGGTGTGCGCGTTGGTGTCCTCGGAGTCGACGGCGTCCGAGACATAGAACTCGCGGTCGGCGACGTCCTCCATGTCCTTGGCGATGTCCGCGTAGACGCCCTGCCCGGTCTCCAGCAGGGTCTTGGCCTTGATCACGGCCTCGCCCTGGGCGACAGTGTTGTCCTTGAGTTCGTCCAGGCTGGAGTGGATGCCCTGGTACTTCTCCAGGGCCCGGGAAATCCAGCCGATGACGGACTCGCCAACGCCCGCGTTGCGCGCGTCGGCAATGAGCGCATCGGCACGGCCGATCTCCCGCTCGCAGCGCACGCCGATCCGGTCGTAGACCTTCACGTCCTCGTCGCACATCAGCGACAGTTCGTCGCTCTCGTCCATCACGGACTCGTAGGTGACTTCCGCTGCCATACGGCCAACTCCGTTTCGTGTCCGTGCCGTTCCGGAACCCGGGGCGGATCCCGGCGGTGTAGCGGGGGTGGTGCCTTCTGCCGCAGGCTCCGGCGCCTTCTCGGCAGCCGTGTCGGCTGCTGCGCCGTCCTCCGGCTTGCGGGGCTCCGGGACCGTCGCGCGCTCTTCAGCGGCCGTCTCCGGCGCTGTCTGCGCCTCCCTGGCGCTCTCCGGCTCGGATGCCTCCTCCGGCACCCTGGCGGGCTCTTCGGCGGCTTCCTCGACGATGGCGGGATCCGGCTCGATGCCCAGTCCGGCGCGCTCCAGCACCTCAGTCCATCGCGCCACCTCGGCATCGTCGGGATAGACCGGGGCGGCCTCCGGAGGTCCGGGGCCCGCTGTGGGCTCCGGCTTCTCGTGAACGGTGGGCGCCTCCTTCGGGATCGGCGGCACCGCCGGCGGGACCGTCGGGGGCAAGGGCACCAGGACCGGGGCGGGGTCGTCGTGCCCCTCCGCCGTGCGGCGTTCGCGGTACTCGCGCACCGCGCTCTTGCCGGTGTCCTTGGCCCAGGCGACGCCGCGCGCAGCCCAGGCGCCGGCCCGTCCCGCGCGACGGCCCATCGGGGTGTAGGTGCGCTCCACCGGGACGTGGCTGCGGTAGCCGGAGCGGAAGGTGCCCGGGACGACCGGGGCCCCCGTGGCGGGGGCAGGTTCCTTCCACGGCGAGACGCCCGGCAGGGGCGCCGGGGGCCGCACGCCGTGCTTGTCCGCGATCTCCCGCACCGCTTTCTCGTGGCGGCGCTGTTCCTTGGCCAGGGCTCGGTCTGCCGGACCGAGGCCCATCGACTCCGCTTCGCTCTGTTTGCCCGCCAGGAAGGCGAGGGCGCAGAGCAGCAGGATCTCCATGCTGTCCCCTCACGGGTGGTCACCGGAGGGACGTGAACGCCTGCCTCGCACGCGTACGCACGCGTATAGGGCATGGAATCGTTCATGTCCACCCCGCGTGAACGTGAACGTGAACGATTACCGTGCGTACCTCTCCGTGATCGCCTGGACGGCCGCCTTCAGCTCGTTCCAGGCGCGAAGCTGCATCGCCGGGTCCAGCTTGGCGACGGCCCCGCGGAAACGGTCCAGCCGCTTCAGCGCACCCGCCTTGGGTGAGATGGCATCCGCTTTCGCGATCGCCTTGGACCAGTAGCCGGCGCCGCTCATCGGCTCAACTCCCTTCGTGCTCTTGTCCGGTCGGGTGGTGTGTTCAGCTCACCGGGTCTGCGCCGGGTCTGCGAGGGTGCCGCTCGCCGGGGCTCACCGGGTCTGCTTCACTGGTGCGGTCGACTGCTTCCGGCAGTCGCAACGACGGCCAGCCCAATTCGCCTGGGCTGGCCGTCATTGGTGTGTGCCGGACAAGGTGTGCGTGACGAAGCCGTGCGGGGTGCGTCAGGCTTCGTCGGCGCGGTTCTGCTCACACGGATCACACATCGCTACCTGCCAGTCCTCGTCGCAGACTTCCCAGGCGAACGGGTCCCGCCTGACGCGCACGTCCGGCTTGTCCTCGGCGCAGAATTCGCACTTCACGCTGGCTCCTTGCTGGTTGGGGCGGGTGATCAGTTCAGGTCGGATTCCTCGTGGGACATCAGCGAGCCCCACGCCTTGCGCACGCGCTGTTCCCCGCCGACGAACCCCACCTCACGGAACGCGGCGACGGCCTGGCGGTAGGACAGCGGCGGATCGTCGCTGTAGCGCAGGTGCCGCAGCACGACGACGAGTTGAGCGTCGCTGAGCGGCTCCCCGATCGCGGGCGCGTCGACCCCGGACACGGCGGCGATTTCGTCCAGCGTCACGGGCGGTGTGACGGGGGCCGTCACGGGCGTGACGCCCTGCGGCGGCACGGTCTCCAATTCGCCCGTGACCTGCGTGTCTTCATCCGTGACGGGGGGTGTGACGCCCTCCTCGCCTGCGGCCTCGACGGCGCGCGGTTCGGGGGCGGCCGTCACGCCCGTGGCGGGGGCCGTGACGGGAAGGGCGAACATGCCCGCCAGTGCATCGTTCGCGCCGATCGTCATCCGCTCCCGCTGCACGTCGACCAGGCGCGCCCCGAGCAGGGCATCCCCGGTGCCGACCTTCTTGGCGAGCTTCCAGGACTCCCGCTCGGAGTCCTGGCGGGCGTCCTCGTCGGGGTGGTTGGCGGCGCGGGCCCGGTGGTAGGCGAGCTTCTGCATGACCTCGGCGTTGCGGCGCTGGGCTTCGGCGTCCACGCCGGTGCGGTAGACCACGATGCGGCGCGCGAGCAGGCCCATGCCCTCCGCGGCCACGCACATGGCCATGGGGGTGAAGGCGAACACCACCGACTCCGTGCCGGACGGCGCGATGACGGCGCCGGTCAGGGAAGCTACCGCGGGCAGCGTCCACAGCCCGATGCGCACGGGCGCCGGGGAGGACTGGCCCAGCATGGTCAGGCCCACCAGGGTCAGCGCGAGCACCAGGGTGGCGCCCTCACCCGCGGCGACCACACCCAGCGCGGTGGCGGAGCGGTGGAACACGGACGTGATGTTGGTGTAGGTGCCCCACGCTCCCAGACCGCCGGCGGCGACCATGGGCAGCGCGGCGGCCACCAGTACAAGTGCCTGGCCCCAGCTCAGGGACCGTTCCGGGGGATGCTTCACGGCTTGCTCCTTCTCGGGAAGTTACCGCCGAACCAGGCGGTCAGGCGGCTTGCTGGTCGTCGGGGTAGGCGCACGGGACGCACACCCCGAGCGAGACGGGGATGACGTATCCGGCATCCCGGCGGCACTGCGGGCAGGTACGGCGGGCGCGCATCGCGCAGCCCAGGGCCCGGCGCTTGGCCGGGGTCATCGGCCGTACCGGCTTGGCCTTTTCGAGCCTGTAGAGGTAAGCGACCAGTGGCCCGCGTCGGCAGCGCGGCCGGAGCACCTGTGCCGCGATCGGCTGTCCGCCGGGGCGCAGGCCACGGGCTCGTAACTGCCGTCTGGTCGCGAATCCGTCCGGTGCACAGCGCCAGGGGTAGGTGGGGATGCCGTAGCGGGCGCCGGTCGGGTCGAAGCACTTGGCCAGCGCGGCCATCAAGCCGCTGCCCCGACCGATGCCGGGGCGGGGACGTCGCCGTAGCCGACCAACTCCAGCTCGGCACCCGCGTACGCGATGGTCGTGCGCAGGACGCGCGTTCGGCCGTCGCTCTGCAAGCGGTAGGTCACCTCCTCGGGAGCGACGCCCAACGCCTCGCGCCAGGCCTCGAACCCGGTCAGACCGGAGTGAAGCGCCAGCTCCAACCGGTCCGGGTAGATGGGTGAGATGCCCACGGTCGGTGCCGGCAGGTGCCCGAAGTCCACAACCAGCAGACGTAGCGCCCGCAGCGGCACGGCCAGGCCGTCGAGCGTCAGACCGTCGTTCATGCCACACCCCCCAACGCGAGCAGGGCAGCCAGGATGAGCAGGGCGCCACCCGCAAAGGTCAGGTCGATGGCGCGGCGCAGGCAGGTGAACTTGGCTACCGCCAGCCGGGACAAGCCTGCGACGTCGGCGGCGAGATCACCGGAGACCGCGGCGGGAATCTCCTGCGGCGTCAGCGTGGCCCACAGCGGGAAGCCGTGCCGCCCGCGCAGGTTCGGCCGCACCGACCGCAGCAGCAGACCGGCCGCCGCAACCATGAGCGCTAGACCGAGTCCGCCCGCCACGTACGCGGGGGCGTTCAGCGGCAGGTCACGCGCCACCGTCCACGCGCCGGCGAGCACCGCGCCGACGAACGCCAGCAGCAGACCTGTCTTGGTGTCGGTCCGCGCAATCTCCGCCTTCACCTCGGCGTGCGCGGCCGTCAGATCCTGTCCGGCGGCACTCATGCAGCCACCCCCCGACCTGCCGCACGGCGGCGGGCAGGGCGGACCAGCGGGACCACGTTGAACAGGTCCAGGTGGTCCTCAACCACCCGCGCGGCCAAGCGGATCAGATCGTCCGGGAGCTCCCGGTACTCGGGGTCGGCCAGGATGTCACGCGCCGCGTCCAGACGCGCCGCACGCTCCTCGTCGCTCTCTCCCTCCACTCCCAGCCACAGTTCAACCGGGGTACCGAGCGCCAGTTCCGCGAACTCCGCGTCAGTGACGGCCTGATGACCGGCAACGATGTACTTCATGGGCGTCTCTCCTCACAGTGGAGCGGCCACAACGCCTGGAGAAGCCTCAACAGGCGCGCGCCGCGGGAAAGGAACCGCACCTGGACGGGGCGCGGTTGGAACTCGGAAGTGCTCATCAAACGGGCAGGCCACCGACGTGATCGGCGCCCTGCCCGCATGACGAGTGACGGGCCATGACAGGCCCGCCCTCGTGCCTAAGTGCAGCCGCGTGGGCGTCTGTGACGCTGCGGCCGTGTCTTCCAATGACATCGCCCGTTTCGGCTCTCACGCGCAACGTGAGGGACTGCCTAGTCCGTTCGTGGTGACACTCGGAAGCTGTGTCGCCGCGGTCCTATCCACCGACCGGTCGTCGCGGGGAGTCGCCCTCGCTCGGGATTCGGTGTCTCAGTGCCAGTGCACTCACGAGCCTGCGAAGTTCGGTTCCGCGCTCGTGGACCGCTGTCCAGGTTGTTCGCACCGGGTCTGACAGCCACGGGCTGCGTCTGCCGCTCCCCTCCGGCCTGACGGTCGGCGGGTGGTGCTGCTGCCGCTCGAACCGCGTGTAAGCGGGTCCGGCGGACCTTGCTGTTGCAGTATCTGTTTTACAGGTACTGCATAGAGGTCCGTCAAGTACCGGTGTCGGACCCTGTGGTGTTCACGCCGGGACTTCTTGGCGCACAATCAGAATCGCCCCAGGTCAGGGGAGTTCGTCACCCCCTGCATGGACAGCTCCAAATCATGTGGCTACCGTCAAGAAGTCCCTAGAAGTCCATGCGGGGGTAAAGGTGTCCAACGAACGGTTGAGGTCTGCCCTGTTAGCTCGTGGCATGACGATCCAGGACCTGTCCGCTGAGATTGGGGTGATCCCCAAAACCATCGAGCGCTGGATCACGCAGGGCAAGGTGCCGTACAGGCGCCACCAGTACGCAACGGCGGCGGCCCTCCGGGTTGACGTGACGATGCTGTGGGACGACTCCCGGACTCAGGAATCCGCAACTGACCTGAGCAAGGCCGAGATCGTGACCGCCTACCCTCACCGGCACGTGGTGCCGTCAACCCTCTGGCGCGAGATGTGTGAGCGCGCCACGGAGCGCATCGACATCCTCGTGTACGCAGGCATCTACCTGGCGGAGGATCCACTGTTCTTCTCGACCCTGAAGGAGAAGGCGGAGAGCGGCGTGCGCATCCGAGTGCTGATGGGGGACCCAGAGTGCGAAGCAGTCATCCGTCGAGGCATCGACGAAGGGCACCGCATCATGGACGGCAAGATCCGCAACGCGCTGGTCAACTACCGACCGCTGTTCACCAGCCACCCGGAGATTGCCTTCCGCCTGCATGACACGGTGCTCTACAACTCGATCTATCGCGCCGATGACGAGATGCTGGCCAACACCCATGTGTATGGCATTGGCGCCTACATGGCGCCCGTGTTCCACCTGCGGCGGCTTCCGGGAGGTGGGCTCTTCGACACCTTCGCCAACAGCGTGCAGCAGACCTGGGAAGGCGCCAGGCCGGTAACCGAACACGACATCACGGGAGCTTGAGTATGGGGCGCATCGACTACCTGCACGATCCGGACGCTCCTCCGGCCAACTCAGTCGTTCCCTCGGTCGTGGCGTTTGTCCAGAACGATGCGGGACAAGTGCTCATGATCCAGCGATCCGACAACGGACGTTGGGCGCTACCCGGCGGTGGCCACGACGTGGGCGAGTCCATCAGTGACACGGTGGTTCGGGAGGTCTGGGAAGAGACCGGTATCACGGCGGAGGTCGTCGATCTGTCCGGGATCTACACAGACCCTGGTCACGTTATGCGGTACGACGATGGCGAAGTCCGGCAGCAGTTCAGCATCTGCTTCCGCGCGCGGCCCGTCGGCGGCGAGTTGCGTACGAGCAACGAGACGACGCAGGTCCGTTGGGTCGACCCAACGGACCTGCGAGAGCTGGACGTTCATCCCACGATGCGGCTCCGTATCGAGCACGCCATGGATCGAACGCGAACCGCTCCCTACATCGGCTGACGCTTGGCGGCGGCGACGCGTTCGAGGACACGGGACGTGCAAGCGTGGATCTCGGGCTCAGCGCGGCGGATGAACTTTCCGATCAGGCTGTCGGGCCCATAGCGTCCAGCGATCTCGTTGATCCGGTCGATCGGGTTCGTGGGCGTGCCGTCCGGCGTGGTGTTCATGTCGCAGTAGCAGAGCGCGTCGTTCAGGTGTGCACTCTCGCGCGGGAACTCTTCCTCCAGTTCTTCGCGCAGGCCGCGCGCATCCGCTTCCAGCCAGGAGCAAGAGTGATGGGCGACCAGGTTGATGACGCGCCGGTCGGCGTTGGCTACGTCCCGGAGGTAGCGGGCGCCGTCGAGCGGGTGAAAGCCCGTCTTGGCCAGGTCCGGCGCATAGCCGATGTCGTGCAGTACTGCCGCCGCCTCCAACAGATCCGCATCCTGCCCAAGAACGAGAGCGATCGTGCGTGCCCTCTCGGCAACCCCTAGGCAGTGCTTCCACCGCCGCGGCAGCGGCTCGGCGAGCAGGGACTCAGCCAGGGGATAGGCCCACTCCGTCAACGTCGGCAAGCTACGAACGCTCCTCTCGTGTTGGCACGGCGCGGACTGTCCGCACCCTGCCCTGTCCTCCCCCCGCCAGCACGCCGGCGGTTTCCAACTTCTCCAGAGCTTTGGTCACCGTGGGACGGGAGACCCCGAACCGTTCGGCGAGCACGGAAGCACTCGGGAACGCTTCCCCTACCGCGAGTCCGTCAGCCGTGATGATGTCTGCGATCCGCTGATCGAGCGGACGCCGGTCGACTCGTGCCCCCGCGCGCACGACGCGCCATCGCTCGCCCGGCGCCGGCTCGGCTACACCCTGCTGCCGCAACACGCCGAACGCGCGGAGGGCGACCCCGCGCGAGACCTTGTGGTCGCGCATGACCTCAGCCAGCGACGGGAGCTCCTTCATGGTTGGGTCGGCCGCGATCCGGGCCTTCACTGCATCCGCGACCTTCAGGAAGGTGCCTCGGGGGCTCGCTTGCTGCGACACGTGTTGTCCCTCCCAATCTCAGCTCGTCGCCTGGTCCAAGCTTCCCATGCTCGCTCGGGGCAACGAAGACGGCTAGGCATGAGGGGGCCTCGTTACCGACTTGACGTGCTGCGCATTTCTGCCCACCCGGCTCGTTCGTGCGGGTGCAAAAAATCTCCAGAATTGAGCATGGTCCCCGCGTAGAATGTGAACCGAGTGATCGACTCCTTGACCGTCGTTCGTGTTGTCGTGCTCGAAGAAGCTCGGAGTCAAGGAATCTGCGACTTGCGGTATAGGACTTTTTGCGGGGAGGGCTTCGTGAGTGAGGGCGATTCCGTGGCCAGCAGTTCGGGTCTTTCTGATGAATCGCGATCCAGTGTTGACCCTCCTGGTCCGGAAGCAATCACGTATCGGCATGATCCATCCTTGGTTCCTGCCTTGGCGGGCCTCGCGGATGCAGCATGTGAAGAGGCAGACGACCTGGTGACAGCAAGTCTACGCATTCGACAAATCGCGGAGGATTCCGAGGCGTCGTTTGATCTTTCCGCTCTACAGGTGCTGACCACAACCTTTACGTATCATCTTGCGACGCGTCCATTCATGTCGGCCCAGCCAGGTGCATCTCTGGTTCCGCTGGATGGGCCGTCAACTTTTCCGATGGCGCTGCGCGACGCCGATAGTGACGTTCGAGCACTGTGGCTCTCTCTTTATTCAGCCGTGACGCATCCTGTGGTGAAGGCCCGCTGTGCAGATATCGTCTTTAGTCTTCGTCTGGCAAATGCCCGTGACGCTGCGGAAGAAGCGGTCCGCGCTTATCTGGATTCAATCGGGAGTAGCCTTTCTATTACTGAGCAGGGAACAGGTTTGTTGCGCGCGTGGGAGCTTGCGCGTTCAGTAAATCTCTCGTCAATGATGCAGCGGGTTAAGACGGTCATGTTGGATATGGCGGAGAGTCTGCTGAACGATGGAGAAGAAGGGTACATCTTCATCAATCTGATGGATGCCTTGAGTGCGCCGCAACGCAAGAAGAATGCGCAGCCGGTAGACCCCAGGGTCGACGATCTGCTCGAAAGGGCGCTTCTGGCCTACCCGGGTACGCTTGTCGTTGGTCAAATAGCTGCGCTTGTCCGGCGTAGAGCTGCTGCTACAAACGACGATGCCCGTGCTCGGCACGCCAGCGAGGTTGAGGTCAAGGCTTATTTGAGTGATGCCGATAAGGCCGTTGACGCGCTAGTCATCAGGGCCCATTTGAATGACGCGGCATCGCTCGCTCGTCGACTCAACGTTCCGGAACTGGAAAGTTTGGCCATCTCTCGTTTGCAGTCTGCTCCTCCTGTCAAGTGGCAGACCGTAGTAATTGAGGGCAAAATCCCGAATGCTTATATTCGTGGCTACCTGCGGCCATACAGAAGGGTCGAGACATGGCGTAAAGCCCTGCATGTCTGGTTCAATAGCGAGGCGCCCAGCGGTACCCTGGCTAGCAATGAGGCGGTAGCACGCGGTGTGCTGACTCGTTCGGTGTTCACTAGGCTTGCAACGACGGTCGTATTTGGTCCGGGCGATCTCCCCAGACGTGTTCTTTCAGAAGGCGACGCAGCATTCGAGCACGAGCTAGTCCGTGCAGAGACCTGGGGGATCAATTTTCACGGGATACTTCTTGCTGACGCTCTAGATATTATCAAGGAACGCTTTGGGATCCCTTGTTTCAGGGATCTGGAAGAGTTTATTGTCGCATCGGGAACTCATCTTGCGTCGGGTAGAGCTCTTGCGAAAGGACTGATTCTCTACTGGGTCGGCGAGTTTGATGCTTGTGTGCATCTCGTTGTCCCCAAAGTTGAAGCATCGGTTCGGGCGCTCCTGCTGGAATTGAATGAGCCTGTTTATAAAACGCAAGTCGGCGATGGAGTGGGGCAATTTCCGGGCCTTGGCGCGCTTCTCCCATACCTGATGGAAAATGGGTTCGACCCTGACTGGGAGCGTTTCCTGAGAACTTTTCTCCTTGGAGACGGTATGGGTGTCCGCAACCTTGTTGCTCACGGATTTATGGACACTGTGAGCCGTGAGAAGGCCGCTCTGGCGCTCCGGGCGTACTCGCTGCTGGTGCTCATTACCTCCCACGAGCACGCCGAGAGGGATGCGGGGCTCGTGAAGGCTAGCTTGGCCAACCCGCTCGGAGTGCCGTCACGTCTGTGGTGGCGGCGCATCGGGCGTGCTCTGCGAGCGGCCCGAAACGAGCTACTTAGGTAAGCGTGCTGGGCTTCAACTGGTCTAAACGGCCGCTTATTCCATGGCTAGCCGGTCGCATCCGCTCAAGTCTCACAGGGCTTGTGGCTATGTAGGAAGCCGAGTGTGTCCCGCAAGCCAAGTCATCGTGCCAGCGCCACTGGCAGCAGATGCGGCCCCAGCGGCGATTAGAGCGACAGCCGTCTCTGACATGTAACGCCTCATCACCCGGTTCTACGTGAGGATATTGTTGAGAAACGGAACGTACTCTGTCATGTTGGGAGTGGGTTTCGAGAAAACAAATTCAATTCCCTCCGTCCTTCCGAGCCCTGGCCAGGCGATCTTGAGAAGCAGATAGCATGCAGCCAACGTCTCCCGGAATTCATTCTCGACGGTGACCAAGGCGCTGGGAACATGGACAGGACCATTACTTTCCCAGAAGTCCGCATTGTTGTAACCGGCCCGGCTGTGCGCATAGCCACACAAGCGGCTGTAGAGCTTTCGAAACCATGCATCGCTGTCCTTAGCGTTTCTACCAAAGATGCCCAGCGGGGCTGCTGCGCCTTCAACCTGGAGACCTGGCACGCTTTCTCTCAGCCAAACACAGCTTTGACCGAAGGAAACTTCCTGACCTCGGCGCCATTTCTCATAGAGTTCGGGATTCGAGTGAACCGTTAGAGCCGCGCCTACGGTCATTACCTCCAGGGCGTTTCTTAGGCACCCGACAGCTTGCCGGTAATAGCCGTGCACGGCATTGAAGACGAGTGCATCGAATTCTTCGCCAGCAAGGAGTTGGATTTCATCCATGCTCGGGCAAACTCCTGGATCTGGCCAAGAGAAAACCCAGCCAGATTCCAGTTGATGCAGAGCGGCGAACGTATTCCCCTGGTGGCTGCTGGTCCGAAGAACCACATCAGTGGGGAGATTCATCACGCTATCCCAATCATCTCGCGGGACAAGATCCCGCGGTGGCAAATCCGGTTCCTCGCTCGAAAGCGCGAACAGGTGGGGTGCAAAGAGAAAGCGTTGTCTACGGAAATCTTCTTCGGGGAGGTGGATGTAGTCGGACTCAGTCATTTTTGGATCGTACGCCTCGATCGTCTTCGGTTGCCAGGGGTAGGTTCACACCTTATTGCGGCAAGGTACCGACGGCACCTTGCCGGCAGCAGCGATGGACGTCGCCGCATTCGCATGTCATCTCTTTGAACGCCCCGATCCACATTCGGAACTTGCTATGAGCTGTCGCCTCCTTGGAGCAGCAGGCGTGCATGACCGGACGCCCGTCGGGACACGGTGAGGTGGAAGCGACCGCCGCCTGGGATGGCGATGGTGCTGATCCTGCGCGGCTGTAGCGCTCCCGGGCGATGTACCGGAGCGCCTCACTCTGCCCCGGGTGGTAGTGCGCCGTTGCGTGCATGTCGGGGACTGCTGGAACGCGGGCATGCGCTGCCGGGCCATCTGCCGGGACCAGGCTCGGCGCGCGCTCGACGACAGGATCAAAGGGCATGCCTGCAAGTCCAGCCCGATGCGGCCCTGCGGATGCTGGACTAGTACTACAGCCGGTGGTTTCACGGTGAGTGAGCGCGGGCCGCGCGGGTGCGGTAGTGGCTGGCACGGGCCCGGACTTGGTGGCGGGTGCGCCAGCGGTGCCAGTGCATGGCCAGCCAGGTCCGGGCGGTGCGGGCGGGGGCGAGGACGAGCCGGTCGTACAGGCGGCGGATCTCGTTCACGGTCGGGTGTCGGGCGTCGGCGACTGACTGGGTATTAGCCGGCTCCGGACAGCGACCAGGAAGGCCATCGCGAGCATGCACACGGTGGTGTGCCGGTACCACGAGCACCACTTGCGCACCTCGTGCTCATCCAGCCCCACCTGCCCCTTCGCCACCTGGAATGACTCTTCCACCATCCAGCGCCGCCCGGCGGCGACCACCAGCTCGGCCAGGGTGGCGCCCGGATCGGTGTGACACAGGAAGTAGGCGACCTCGCGGATGAGTTGACCGGTCCTCTTGTCCTTCTTGTTGGGCACGGTGGAGCGGCGGATCAGCAGGTGGCGCTCCAGCCCCTGGGAGGTGGGCTCGAGCTGGACGGCTGCCCAGTCGTACTCGCGCGGCCCCTTGGCGCCGTCGGCGCACGAGCGGCGCTCCAACGCCTCCTCGGGCACGACCGCATACAACTCGCGGGCCTGGCGCGTCCGGCCGTCCGGCAGCAAAACCACCTCGTCTTTGGGCACCGCGAGCACGTAGCGCACCTGGCGTTCTTCCAGCCAGTCGCGCAGTGAGCGGCACTGGCCGTACGCCTCGTCGGCCAGGAAGTAGGAGAACGACACCCCGGCGGCCAGGGCGCGCTCGAGCATGCGCCGGGCGAGCTCTGGTTTGGTGGCCACCGCGGTGGCGCGTTCGGGTGGGATGCCCTGCTCGGTGCAGCGGCGTTCGTGTTCGGCGGTGGTGCCCGCCCATGCCCTGCCGAGGTAGAGCTCGCGGTCGATCAGGGTGCGGCCTCGGCTGGACCCATACGACAGGTGCACGCTGACCTGGGCGTTCTCGATCCTGCCCGCGGTGCCGGAGTACTGCCGCTGCACCCCGGCGCTCTTGGTTCCCTTCTTCAGGTCCCCGGTCTCATCCGCGATCAGCACTGCGTCCTGATCGGCCAGCGCAGCGACCGCGTAGTCCCGCACCCGGTCACGCAGCTCGTCCGCGTCCCACGCGGCTTTGGCCAGGAAGCCCTGCAGCCGGTCGGGGTTGGGGTGGGCCGGCGAACTCGGCCAGCTGCCACATGTTCTTCCGCGGCACCTCGCTCAGCAGCCCGCGAACCATCGCCCGCAGGTTCTCCCGCGAGGCCGGACGCGCGAAAACGTCATCGACCGAGGCGCACAACGCCTCCAACTCCCCGTCCAGCACCCGGATCTCGGCCTCGTCCAGCTCGCCCATTCCAACCGCCTGCGGCGGCAGTATCAGTCCCACGAACGGAGCAACGAGCCGACCATCATCACGTCACGTGAACCACCGGCTGTAGTACTAGGTGCTGAGGCAGTGATGAGCATCACACAAGACGCTCCAAGATTTTCTTTGTTTCGGGTCCTTCCTGCGCCTAGAGGTAGGAAACCTCATCTGGGACCAGCAAGGAGTCCGCATGTCTTTCGTTGCGCGCTCGGGCCAAAGTCGGCTCTCCGCTACTCATTGCGACGGCCTGTGCCTTGACCCGCAAATCGTCTTGAGCGCCAGTCGGCCAGCGCCGGACCGGAGCTTCCCCTGCACCCGCCGTGCCGATGCACTGCCCCATCCGCTAGAGCCTGACCCCGAAGATGTTGTCGCCGGCATGTACCCCCTGCTTCCCCGCAAGGTGTTGGTCAAGCTAGGGGTATTCGAACGCGAAAGCTATGCTGGCTCGATCCGCAGCGTCATCCTTTGCGTCGTTCTGCCCGCAGATTTGATGTTGCAGCGTATGCCCCCTGCGTCGCAGAAACGCCGAGTAATCCGCCCCGGACAAGCAGCTGACTACCTGTTGACGCTTGTCCAGTGCTGGCGAAAGTTCCCCACACCGCCGGTCCGCAGTGCTCTCCTTGCTGCGCTGATTGCCCGTAACGCTGCAATCGACGGAGACGTGGACCAGGTGGATGCCTTCGCCCGAACATGGCTGGGCTTGCGCCGGCCAGAAGCATGGCGTGAGGCCGTAGAGATGGCGCTGCTGGGCAATTGGGTTGAGGAACTGACCCAAGGAGTGGCAAGCGATTCAGTCCTAGCCCAGCTTCTGCACCGACAAGCGCGCATTGAGCACCGTCACTTGCAGCCTCTGTGGGAGCACAGAGTACGAAACAAACACATCGTGCTACTCAGCCAAGAGATTGGCGCCAGCCTCACCGTGGAGGATCTGTTAATCGACCGCCATACGCCGGAAACGCAAGCCCTTCACGGCCAACCAATCAGCGATCCAATCGCGTCGGTGTTTCGCGGCCTGTCCGAAACCGAGGCAGCAATCGCCCTCCAGAGGGCGTACTCGGGTGACACCTGGGCTGCCGCAGCGATTCGGAAGGGGATGCCCGCTGCCTATGGCGAACGAGTGCGGTCCAAGCTCAGGCGACTTGGGGAGAAGTACACCGCACGACGCGCATCGGCCAATGCGACGACGGCGGTGATGTCGTGAGAGTACTTGTCGCGGCCCTGCCAGAGTTTCTGGGCAGTCTCTGTGCCGCACTTGTCATCGCTAGCGCCAGGCGCATGTGTAGCCGGATGAAGGAGCGACCGGCCCGATCGGCACCGTCGGAAGACACTGGCAACGATCCGCTAGCCGCCGTCTCTCCTGAGCGGTGACTCCCCTGACGGACTGGACGGAAGGTCCTCGTCTGCGCCTCTACGCTGCGCCGTCACCGACCGCAGATTTCCAAGATCAGGACGAGACGTGGACGAGATGCTCCCACTCGGCGCCCGGACGCGGCTAAGCCGCAGGTCGGAGGAGGTGAAGAGTGGCGATCTTGAGGGGACTGTAAAACTGCCGAGCATGGCTGTACTCAGGGACATTCTCTGGGAGCACGTACAAGGCAGCCGCCCGCTCCACAGCGTGACGGGCGGCTGATGCCGATGTGCGCTACCCCAGAGACTTCGCGTGCAGGCGGCGCGCAGTCCCTGCGAGGAGGCGTCGAAGCTTGTCCCTGCGGGCACCGTAGGTCTTCAGCGCGTGGCAGTTCGGGCACAGGGCGATCATGTTCGACGGGAGGTCAGCTCCGCCCTTTGCGAGGTCTTGTACGTGGTCGACCTGCAAGATCGGCTCACCTGCGGTGGTGCGTTCCTTGGGGTGACCGGCACACTCAGGACTTTCGCAGTTGCCTCCGCTACGGCGGATGACCGCTGCCCGGGCGCTCGGGTCTCGGATGTAGCGGTCAACGAGGGAGAGCTTCTTTGCCTGCACCCGCCGTTGGGCGTTGGCTTCCGCGGCTTGAGCCAGGCGCTTGTAGGCGTCTTTGTCCGTCTCCGTACTGTCGCGTACCTCGGGGTCCAGGTCGCCCGGGCGGTAGCTGGCGGTGTCATCGTGAACCGCGCCGGTGTCGGCCTCGAGCACATCGAGCACATCCTGCGGCCAGCTCTCGCGTTCAGGGGAAGGCACGGGGGCCAGGATCCAGAGGAACTCGCGGCGCCACTGGCCGTCGTCGCCTACGCCCCAGCGCAGCCGGCGTTGAACGATGACGGCCCAGGTTTCGAAGCTGAACTGTCCTTGGAAAGGCTTGTGCCAGTAGCGCAACGGGCGGCCGACGGACTGATACTCCGCCATGAGTTCATTGCCGTCTGTGATCCGCTGATCTCCGGAGAGTCCGTCGCCTACATAAGCGATCCAGCCGGTGTCAGGTAGACGGCCGTCAGCGTAGGGGCCCTTGTCGTCCGAGAAGGCGCTCAGGATGCCGTCGGCGAGGCAGCCAATGCCTGCCATCTTCTGTCCGCCGTAGGCGCGCCAGATGGCGTCCCGGTCTTTGAAGGCCTCCCCGAGTTGCGGCCGCAGGGCATCGGCCCACCGGCCAGCGAGCAGGTCGTGGAGGCCGAAGTCCTGCAACAGTCCGGCCGGCAGGGGGTAGAAGTAGCGCAGGATGAGTCCTGCTGCGGCTTCCGCGGCAATCTGGGGTTGCGATCGCAGCAGCGCGTAGTCGTCCTCGCGTAACCCGCTCGACGGGTCAACGCGATTGAGGGACTCAAGAGTTGGGCGGCGGCCCCGACTGGTCAGGTCGAGATCCTGGGTGGAGTCCACCGTCCACAGGTCATCCTTCACGAGCGCCCAAAACGGGTACAGAGTGCCGTCCTTGCCGTCCTCGACGTGCGCGTACTTCTCCAGCAGGGGTGCCAATGCATCACGCGTCGTCGACCACGACTTCATGGGGGGTGCGCCCGCTACGGCCTGACCAATAGCCCAGAGGAGGAGGACAGGACGGTGCACTGCGGGGCCGCCTGCTCGACGCGCCGGCCGCACGTCCCCTACTCGTCTGAGGAACGTCTTCGGCGGCTCCACGACGGTGAAGCCCTCCCGCCTCAACCAGGCCACCGCATGCTTGAGTCCCCCACTGAACTGCGAGGGCTTGAGCGCTTCACCGAAGTCGTACTGGTGGGCAACGCCGGCTATCGCCTTGGAGTCGTACTGCCGTCCGTCGTGAACGAGCAGGTAGGTAGCAGCAGCACGGAAGCCGTAGGTGTTAAGGAACGTGTCTCGTCCGAGCCGGTCGTGCTCTGCAATCGCTTGGAGAATCCCCGCGCGCGTGATCTCAGCAGGTGCCATGGACGACACCGTAGATCACTGCACTGACAGAGCCTCTTGGAAGGGGACTGGAAGTCTTGTGCGGTACGTGCTGTCGCGAGGCAGGGTGATTGCTGTTGTGCTCGTTGGGCGGACGTTATGGGGCATCTGTGGGCCAGCGAGTCAGCCGAGAGTGGCCAGGGCTGTGTTGAGTAGGTCACCAGGCAGGAGGATGCAGAGAATGACGGTCTTGACAGCAGTCGCGGTCATAGCCTGGTAAGCCTGCGCCCCTGTCCCCGCGGGCCAGATTCTGGCAGAGAGATGTGAACGTACGAGATCGTTAGGGCGTTCCGGCGGAGCGGCGCCCCTTGGACAGATTGCAGAACCTATGCGTCAGCGCGGCATTGGCCTTTTCCGTCTTACCGCCATCGCTGTACGGGACGATAT
Organism: Streptomyces sp. NPDC101152; assembly: GCF_044768275.1. Taxonomy (NCBI): domain Bacteria; kingdom Bacillati; phylum Actinomycetota; class Actinomycetes; order Kitasatosporales; family Streptomycetaceae; genus Streptomyces; species Streptomyces sp. NPDC101152. Next base: position 277,284 of record NZ_JBIWPO010000002.1, read on the forward strand.
GGTCGACGTGGGCATCGTCAATGTCCCTAATTTTCTGCTTACAAATCACGCATTCCTGGCTCTCACTCCAGAGCTCCTCCTTTATTTGCCGACTGAAAAGTCGCCCCCCCTGCCCTGAATCAGCAAGAGCGCGATCGATGAAATCCTTCCACAGGTCAAACCTGCGCTCGATGCGCTTGGCTTCCGAGATGGTGTGAGTGATCAAGTCAGTGAATTCAGGGTTGGCCATGAGGTCGATTGCACCCTCGCGAATAGCGTCGGCGTTTGCGACATACTGACCTTTAGGGTGCCGAAGGAAACCTTGCAGTTGTACATCCATCAGGGCGCGGTTGATTCGGGTATCCCACTTCCCTTGGGGATTATCCTCGGAGCCCGCAATGAAGCGACGGGATGCTTGCGCCCCGAAAATCAGGCGAGAGAGTTCGATCGCTTGCCTGAAATCAACTTGAGCCTTCAGGCGCTCCTTTTCGTCAAAAGTGGCGCCGATCATCATTTGCTTATCGAGGAACTTTGATGTCTTCTTGTCTGGGTGATTCAAATACTTTTGATCACGGAAGGCCATGAAGCGTAGAACAAGCTCCACGTCGACCATTCGCGGGTGAGGCTTCGTTCCCTTAAGGTTCAGAATCTTTCGCCACTCCTGCTCGCCTGCCAACTTTTTCAGGAACTCGTTGTATGTCCCTCGATGGACAGAGTTGCGGAGCTCTTGATCATTCAGGCTGGTGGACCCTTCATTTAGTCGTTGAAACAGCATGAACTTAACTTCTGCATCAGACTCCTTCAGAATCGTAACGGTGTGTAGCTCATAACTTTCAATCCGATCCTGAAGGCTGTCAGGGAGTTCGGAAAATGCCTTCCCTTCTAGATGTTTTGAAACTCCCTTCAGTCGATAGTCTCCTCGCAGGTACTTGAAGATGGCCATGAGCCGCTGCTGGCCGTCAATGACATCTACGTTTTCATTCTCTTGCTGAGCTAGGTAGATTTGCGGAATCGGGAGGTCTAGCAGGATGGATTCAATGAGCTTGCTATTTTTCTGGGTCGTCCAAACTTCGTAACGCTGGAAAAATGGCTGCGGGTTTAGCTTCCTGCGCTCATATTGGCGCTTGAGGCTGGTCACATCCGGGCTGCCAAATTTCGTATACAGAAGTCGCGGCCCCATAGGGTCGATGGCGTCCTCTTCCTCGCTGTTTTCTGGCGCCGTCACGTCATCTGTCGGCGGCACGAAGAGGTGAAAGTGATCCTTACCAGCCTGGCAAACAGGGCAATTGAACTCACTCGGTTGATCGTCCAGCTCTACGCCCCCATGAGCCAACGGCTTGTACATGTACCCGCAGCTGTCACATTGGTACTGGTTGGGCGTTACCACAGGCGCTCCCGGACTGTCGGACTGTCTGAGCCCACAGTAGCGATGGGCGCGGTGAGAGCAACTCAAAACAGACGTTGCGTCTTGGCTCGCGCATCGGGGGCGGGGACTACCGTGAGATATGGCGGGGTGCTGGGGAGCTAACGCCGAGGGGTCTCACCGGCGGGTGCGGAGACGGACGAGAGGGCGACGGAGGAGAGGTTGTTTCCCCCCAGACGTCCCCCGACAAAGGCACTCGCAGGGAAAACCGCAGGCCGCAGGCGGTGGGCGGAGCCCGCTGTAAATCTGCCGGCTCAGCCTTCCCAGGTTCGAATCCTGGCGCCGCCACACGGAGGACATGGGGCCTCTGACCAGCCAAACGGCTGGTCAGAGGCCCCATGTCGTGCGTGCCGTCGCAACGGTGAGGGGCCGCAGGAATTCTGCCCGCCCACCAGTAGCCTCACCGCCGCCTCCCGTGCCGCGGACCCCTTTGACCACCTGCCCGGCGAGGTGGCGGGACGGAGTCTCGTGCTCGTCGGTGGCCCCGTCTGCAACCACCTCACGGAACTCGGGTCCCGGCACCCGGCCGCCCAGGCCGTGCCCGAGCAGCAGGGCGGTGCCGGCGAATGGGGTCTCCGGGTCCTGCTGGCCAACTGGCGGCGCATCGCCCGCAAATGCCGGCAGCGCCCCTGCGCCTTCCTTCTCCACGTCGACACGCGCAGCGCCCAGGCCCGGCTCCGGACCGGCTCGTCGGGGGACAACCGTTCACGCCCTGACCGCCCCTCGACGCCCCGGAGATCCTTCGCCTACTCGCCGGTGTGGGCGAGTTCGATGTGGTGGTCGTCCGCCCCGCCTCCGGAGACCGTGACCGTCGCCGCCCGGGGCGGATATCGCGTGGCGATGACCGTCTACGTGCCGCTGTCCAGGTCGGAGAAGGCGTAGGCGCCGTCCAGACCGGTCCGGGTCGTGCCGGCCACGTTGCACGCCGCGTCGACGAGGGTCACGCGGGCGTCGCTCAGCGGGCTGCCGCCTCCTCGGACGGTGCCGCGGACCTGGGCGCCGGGCCGGAGTTCGACCTCGACATGGGTGGTGCCGGTGCCGCCGATCTCGACGGGCAGGGCCAGCGGCCGGTGCTTGGGGGAGTTGACGGCGAGCGTCACGGGCCCCGGCACCAGGTCGGTGACGGTGAACTCGCCGAGCAGGTCCGTCCGCCCGGTGGTCAGCACGTCCCCGCGCACGTCGGTCACGATGATCACGGCGTCCGTGACCGGCGCTCCGCTGGCCGCGGACCGCACCAGACCGACGAGGCCGCTCGTGCCGCTCAGCAGGACGTCGTACGACACCGGAGCGTCCGCGAGGACGAGCGTCGAGGCCTGCGGCTGGAACCCCTCGGCGGACGCGATCAGGACGTACGAACCGGCGCGGGGCGCGGCCACACCGTAGGAGCCGTCGCTCCGCGAGAGCCCCCGGCTCACCTGCTCCCCACCGAACGTGATCAGCGTGACAGCGGCGCCGGCCACCGGCACCCGCTCGACACCTAAGACCTGCCCGCTCACCGGGACCCCGCTGCCGACCGGCTCCGCGACTCCCACGAGCCGCCCTGAGGTGCCCTCCGCGACCCCGCCCAACGAACCGGACGTACCCGCTCCGCCCCGACCCCCAGGGGTTTGTACCTCCGACAAGGACCCCCGCGCCGGCCGCCGCCTCGATGCCGTCCTCCTCGGCCCCGGCCGGCCCGCCCGCCGACGCCACCGTCCCCCGCGAAGCCCCCTTCGAGGCGCCCAAGCCCCCCGTCCCGTGCCGGGGAATGAACGACGCCACCGCGAAGGCGAGGAGGGCGGCGCCTCCGCCCACTGCGAGGACCGTCCGGAAACCGTTCTCCGAGGGGAGGGAGACCGGGCCCAGGCGGGTGGTCTTCCGTCGCCGAGGCGAACGGCCGCCGTCAGCCGGCCAACCTCAGTTCCCGGCCACCGACTTCACCGCCACCGACACCGGCGTCGACCCGCCGATCAGCTCCAGGGTCAGCCCGGCCGTGGCGGGAGTCTCGACCAGTTCCGCCAGTACGGCGGCCACGTCGTCGCGGGGGATCGCGCCGCGCCCGGTGTGCGCTTCCAGGCGTACGAGCCCAGTGCCGGGGTCGTTCGTCAGGGCCCCGGGGCGCAGAATCGTCCAGTCCAGCGCATCCAGATTCCGGACGTAGGCGTCCGCCTCACCCTTAGCCCTCTGGTACACGTCGAAGACGTCGTCGCCCTGGTGCTCGGGATCGGCACCCATCGACGAAACGACCACGTGCCGTCGTACGCCCGCCCGAACCGCCGCGTCCGCGAACAGGACCGCCGCACCCCTGTCCACCGTGTCCTTGCGGGCCGTCCCGCTGCCGGGACCCGCGCCCGCCGCGAACACCGCCGCGTCCGCGCCGCGCAGCCGTTCGGCGACCTCCTCGACCGAGGCGGACTCCAGATCCAGCACGAGCGGTTCCGCACCGGCCTCCCGCAGGTCGTCGCCCTGGCCGGCGTGCCGGATGATTCCCGCGACCTCGTCTCCGCGCGCTGCGAGCAGCCGCTCGAGTCGCAGCGCGATCTGACCATGACCACCAGCGATGACAATGCGCATGTCTCCGACCGTACGCCCGGACGGCCGCATCTGCCGCATGACTTGAGCCCCGCCCCAGGGGCGCACGGCCGTAGCACCCGGCGGCGTGCGCCCGGCGCACACAGGCACGACACGAACCCGGGGCGCACGCAAGTGGACGCATCAGCTCACGCCCCGGCGCGCACCCCACCCCCAAGCGCCCTCGGTGCACACGCATGCCCCGGCGTACGCCGTCGCAGCCCTCCCCTGTCCCCGTCGGCGCCCTCAGGACACATCGCCCCGCCCCTGCCGAGGCAGCCCCAGCTCCCCCGACGCGGCCGAGTTGCAGTACTCCCGTACCGCGCTCGTCCGGGTCACCACGCGGCCGCGATGGACGACGATCCGGCTGTAGGCGAGCGAGAGGGCGCCCGCCAGCCGGTCGCCACGCACGGCGAGCAACTCGGCCGGAAATCCCGCCTCGACCCGGACCTCGGGCAGCCCCATCGCAGCCCGCGCCGAGCAACTCACCGCGTCGTACGCGTCCTCGGGGCGCAGCCCGTACCGGGACGACAGGAGGTAGGCCGCCTCCAGCGGATCCCCGCGCCCGACCGGATTCGACAGGTCCCTCAGCGCACCGCTGCCCGCGGCCACGCGGACGCCGGCCGCACGCAGCAGCCGTACCGGAGCGGTGCCACGGCCGTCAGCGGCGCCGCACCCGCCCTGGGGAAGGCACACCACCGTCACCCCGGCGGCGGCGAGTTGGTCGGCGGCGCGCGCGGCCGCCTCGGAAGGAAGACGGCCCAGCCCACCGCACGGACCGAGGGTCACACCTGGACGCAGACCGCCGGCCATGGCGGCAAGCCGGGCGAGCCGGGCCGGATCGGCGGCATCCGTATGCAGATCAACAGGACATCCGGCCTCGGAAGCAACCTCCAGGACCGCCTCCACATACCCCGTCGGATCAGGGTCCAGATCGGGACAGCCGCCCACCACCGACGCACCCATCTTGACCGCGTCCCGCAGCATCGCCAGCCCGTCCGCCCCGGCGACCCCGGTCAGCAGCCGTGGCATCGCGACGGCCGAGAGCTCCGCGAGCCCGCGCAGCGAACGCCGTGCCCGCAGCACGGCGCCCAGCGGCCCCAGTCCCAGAACGTCCCCCACGCGCACGTGCGCACGCACCGCGGTCGCCCCGTGCCCGAGGTGCAGCAGCGCCGCCTCCGTGGCCCGGCGCTGCACGTCCTGGGGGTCGGACGAAGCAGGACCGTCATCGTCGGCGGAGAGTGCGGTGTCGCTGTGAGCATGCGGCTCCGCCGGAGCCGGCAGCAGCAGATAGCCGCTGAGGTCCACCCACGCCCCACCCGCGCGCGTGCCGCCTGCCGCAAGGCTGCCCGCCGTACCCACCGCCTCGATGCGCCCGCCCCCGAGCCGCACGTCCACGGTCCGGCCATCGGTCAACCGCGCCCCGCACAACAACAGCCCACCCGGATCACTCCATCCAGAACCGAACGAACCGAACGAACCGGACGACGACCACGACGAAGACGAGTGGGGCGGCTGCGGCTGGCTGTCAGGCATCGCGCTCCAGGGGCTCGGTACTGCGGCGGGGGACGCAAGATCACGCAGAGTGAGTCGAGCCTAGGACGGCGATCCGCCCGTCACGGGGAGGAGCGCAATAGTCGTACCGGTGTGGTCCACGGTCCGGAAGAGCCGCGACAAGCCCCTTGCCCAGCCCCTGCCCCCACCCTTCCGGGCCCGGCGAAACGGATTTGGGTGAACGGCTGCAGACCGTGTAATGTCTTCATCGCTCGCCCCAATAGCTCAGTCGGCAGAGCGTCTCCATGGTAAGGAGAAGGTCTACGGTTCGATTCCGTATTGGGGCTCTGGTGTGTGAGGTTCCCGTCGCGAGGCGGGAACGGATCGCATCACAGCGGTGTAGCTCAGTCGGTAGAGCAAGCGGCTCATAATCGCTGTGTCACCGGTTCAAGTCCGGTCACCGCTACTGACAGTAGCCGATTGTGGGGTCGGTCCTTCGATCGGCTACTCTTCTATGCGTTAACCCAGTCCCATCCGTTCGTCAAGGAGCACTCACGTGGCTGCCACCGACGTCCGCCCGAAGATCACGCTGGCCTGCGTGGAGTGCAAGGAGCGGAACTACATCACCAAGAAGAACCGGCGTAACAACCCGGACCGTCTTGAGATGAAGAAGCACTGCCCGCGTTGCAACGCGCACACCGCGCACCGCGAGACGCGATAAATCAGGCTCGTACGCGAGGCCGCTCCCGAGTGATCGGGGGCGGCCTCGCGTCGTTTAAGTCAGCAGTACCGGTCAGTAGAGCAACCAGGAGGTGCCGAGTCCATGGCGCTCGACCAGTCCTTCGTGGGGCGGAGCTACCCGCCCACCACCCCCTACGAGGTGGGCCGGGAGAAGATCCGCGAGTTCGCCGAGGCCGTGGGGGACACCAACCCGGCCTACACGGACCCGGAGGCCGCCAAGGTGCTCGGCCACCCCGACGTGATCGCCCCGCCGACCTTCGTGTTCGCGATCACCTTCAAGGCCGCCGGACAGGTCGTCGAGGACCCGCGACTGGGCCTGGACTACAGCCGAGTCGTCCACGGCGACCAGAAGTTCTCGTACGTCCGCCCGGTCCGGGCCGGCGACCGGCTCACCGTCACCTCCACCATCGAGGCGATCAAGTCCCTGGCCGGTAACGACATCCTGGACATCCGTGGCGAGGTCCACGACGAGGCGGGCGAGCACGTGGTGACCGCCTGGACGAAGCTGGTCGCGCGCGCGGCGCAGGAGGGGTGAGGAAGAAGATGACGGCGAAGATCGCATACGACGACGTCGAGGTCGGCACGGAACTGCCCGCGCAGACCTTCCCCGTGACCCGCGCCACGCTCGTCCGCTATGCCGGCGCCTCCGGGGACTTCAACCCCATCCACTGGAACGAGAGGTTCGCCAAGGAGGTCGGACTGCCGGACGTCATCGCGCACGGCATGTTCACCATGGCCGAGGCGATCCGGGTGGTCACCGACTGGACCGGCGACCCGGGCGCGGTCGTCGAGTACGGCGTCCGCTTCACCAAACCCGTCGTCGTACCCAACGACGACCAGGGCGCCCTGATCGAGGTCAGCGCCAAGGTCGCTGCCAAGCTCGACGACAACACGGTCCGCGTGGACCTCACGGCGACCAGCGCCGGCCAAAAGGTACTGGGCATGTCCCGAGCGGTCGTACGCCTGCCCTGAACACCCGGGGCCGCCGGTCCCCTCCCAACCAACGGAGGCGTCCGACCGAGGACGGACACCCCCCGCCGCGGCCCCGACCCCCAACGCACCGCCCTGCGCGACGCGCACCCCCACCACGCCGCGCAGGCCGCCGCAGGCACCCGCGTACCCTTGTCCGCGTGCAGGAACGACACGACGCCCCCCTCGCCCCCCTGACCACCTTCCGCGTGGGCGGCCCGGCCACCCGCCTGATCACCGCGACCACCGACGCCGAGGTGATCGCAGCGGTCCGTGAGGCGGATGCCACGAACACCCCGCTCCTGCTGATCGGCGGCGGCTCCAACCTGGTCATCGCCGACAAGGGCTTCGACGGCACGGCCCTGCGCATCGCCACCACAGGATTCGACCTCCGCGGCACCACCCTCGAACTGGCCGCCGGTGAGGTGTGGACCGACGCCGTCGCCCGCTCCGTGGAGGCCGGACTGGCCGGCATCGAGTGCCTCGCCGGCATCCCGGGATCCGCGGGCGCCACCCCGATCCAGAACGTCGGGGCGTACGGCCAGGAGGTCGCCTCGACCATCACCGAGGTCATCGCGTACGACCGCCGAGCCGGCGAGACGGTCACCCTGTCCAACGAGGAGTGCGTCTTCTCCTACCGCCACAGCCGCTTCAAGGCCGACCCCGACCGCCATGTCGTCCTGCGCGTCCGCTTCGAGCTGGAGAACGCGGACGGCCTCTCGGCGCCGATCAAGTACGCCGAGGCCGCCCGGGCGCTGGGCGTGGAGCCAGGCGCCCGCGTCCCCCTCCAGGACGCCCGCGAGACCGTGCTCAAGCTGCGCGCCGGAAAGGGAATGGTGCTGGACCCGGAGGACCACGACACCTGGTCGGCCGGCTCCTTCTTCACCAACCCGATCCTGACGCACGAACAGCTCGCCGCCTTCCACGCGCGCGTGCGCGCCCGCCTGGGCGAGGACGTGGATCCCCCCGCCTACCCGGCAGGCGACGGACACACCAAGACGTCGGCGGCCTGGCTGATCGACCGCGCGGGCTTCACCAAGGGCTACGGCACCGGCCCGGCCCGCATCTCCACCAAGCACACCCTGGCGCTGACCAACCGCGGCGGAGCCACGGCCGAGGACCTTCTCGACCTGGCCCGAGAGATCGTCGCAGGCGTCCACGAGACCTTCGGCGTGACCTTGGTGAACGAACCGGTGACGGTAGGCGTCAGCCTGTAAGAACAAACCATCACTCGAGCCACCGATCCACCCCCGCCAGCAGCTCCCCCCTGACCCCCTCAGGCGCCGCAGAAGCCCGCACCGACTGCCGAGCCAGCTCAGCCAACTCCTCGTCCGTGAAGCCGTGATGACGCCGAGCGATCTCGTACTGCGCGGCGAGCCGCGAGCCGAACAGCAGCGGATCGTCGGCGCCCAGAGCCATCGGCACACCGGCCTCGAACAAGGTCCGCAGCGGCACGTCCTCGGGCTTCTCGTAGACGCCGAGGGCCACGTTCGAGGCCGGACACACCTCACACGTCACCCCCCGCTCCGCGAGCCGCTTCAGCAGCCGCGGATCCTCCGCCGCCCGCACCCCGTGCCCCAGCCGGTCGGCGTGCAGGTCGTCGAGGCAGTCCCGCACCGACGAGGGCCCGGACAGCTCGCCGCCGTGCGGGGCCGACAGCAACCCGCCCTCCCTGGCGATGTGGAAAGCCCGGTCGAAGTCCCGCGCCATGCCCCGCCGCTCGTCGTTGGACAGCCCGAACCCGATCACCCCCCGTTCCGCGTACCGCACCGCCAGCCGGGCCAGCGTGCGCGCGTCCAGCGGATGCTTCATCCGGTTCGCGGCGACGAGGACCCGCATCCCCAGCCCCGTCTCCCGCGAGGTCGTCTCCACCGCGTCCAGGATGATCTCGAGCGCGGGAATCAGCCCGCCCAGCCGAGGGGCGTACGAGGTCGGGTCGACCTGGATCTCCAGCCACCCGGACCCGTCCCGGATGTCCTCCTCCGCGGCCTCCCGCACCAGCCGCTGGATGTCCTCGGGTTCCCTCAGACACGACCGGGCGGCGTCGTACAGCCGCTGGAAACGGAACCAGCCCCGCTCGTCCGTGGCCCGCAGCCGGGGCGGCTCCCCGCTGGTCAGCGCCTCGGTCAGCGCGTCCGGCAGCCGTACGCCGTGCTTGTCGGCGAGTTCCAGGACGGTCGAGGGCCGCATCGACCCGGTGAAGTGCAGGTGCAGATGGGCCTTGGGCAGCTCAGAGACATCACGTACACGCTCCATCCGAGGATCCTGCCGTACGTCACCGCCGTCCTGGTAGCGGAATCCCCTTTAGTGGTCTTGCTCGCACAGACAAACGAAGAGGCGCGCAGCAGGTAGAAGAACCCACCACGCGCCTCCCGGCCAGACCTCAGTCCTGAGCCTCCGCCAGCAGCTTCTGGATCCGGCTGACACCCTCGACGAGATCCTCGTCACCCAGGGCGTACGACAGCCGCAGGTAGCCCGGCGTGCCGAACGCCTCACCCGGGACGACCGCGACCTCGACCTCCTCCAGGATCAGCGCGGCCAGCTCGACCGTGTCCTGCGGCCGCTTGCCGCGGATCTCCTTGCCGAGCAGGGCCTTCACCGAGGGGTAGGCGTAGAAGGCGCCCTCCGGCTCGGGGCAGACCACGCCGTCGATCTCGTTGAGCATCCGCACGATGGTCCGGCGGCGCCGGTCGAAGGCCTCGCGCATCTTCGCCACGGCCTCCAGATCACCGGAGACGGCGGTCAGCGCGGCCACCTGGGCGACGTTCGACACGTTCGACGTGGCGTGCGACTGCAGGTTCGTCGCGGCCTTGACCACGTCCTTCGGGCCGATGACCCAGCCCACGCGCCAGCCCGTCATCGCGTACGTCTTCGCCACACCGTTGACCACGATGCACTTGTCGCGCAGCTCGGGCAGCAGGGCAGGCAGGGACACCGAGACCGCGTCGCCGTACACCAGGTGCTCGTAGATCTCGTCGGTCAGCACCCACAGGCCGTGCTCGAGGGCCCAGCGGCCGATCGCCTCGGTCTCGGCCTCGGAGTACACCGCGCCGGTCGGGTTGGACGGCGACACGAACAGAACGACCTTGGTCTTCTCCGTGCGGGCGGCCTCCAGCTGCTCCACGCTCACCCGGTACCCGGTGGTCTCGTCGGCGACGACCTCCACCGGGACGCCGCCGGCCAGCCGGATCGACTCCGGGTACGTGGTCCAGTAGGGCGCCGGGACGATGACCTCGTCGCCGGGGTCGAGGATCGCGGCGAAGGCCTCGTAGATGGCCTGCTTTCCGCCGTTGGTGACCAGGATCTGCGAGACGTCGGGCTCCCAGCCGGAGTCGCGCAGCGTCTTCGCGGCGATCGCGGCCTTCAGCTCGGGCAGACCGCCGGCCGGCGTGTACCGGTGGTACTTCGGGTTCTTGCAGGCCTCGACGGCCGCCTCGACGATGTAGTCCGGGGTCGGGAAGTCGGGCTCACCGGCGCCGAAGCCGATCACCGGACGCCCGGCGGCCTTCAGGGCCTTGGCCTTGGCGTCCACGGCGAGGGTGGCGGACTCGGAGATCGCGCCGACTCGGGCGGAGACCCGGCGCTCGGTGGGAGGGGTTGCAGCGCTCATGGGCCCATCGTTCCAGACCGGAAACATGCCGGGCACGCGGGTTTCACAGACTGAACATCCAGGGGTCGGTCACTGAACACCCGTCCGGAATCCCGTGGTGGCCTGGGTGATCTTCCGTCGGTTTTCCGGCGATCTTCCTCCGCCAAGGCCCCCACGGGCGCTTTCTGTTCGACGGGGCGCCCCGGAGCACGTACACTCTCACCTCGTTGGCCAACAGCTGCCGCGCTGCGGGCGGTGCACACCGAGCACTCGGTCGGATGCGGTACGTTGGGGGACACACAAAGGGTCGTAGCTCAATTGGTAGAGCACCGGTCTCCAAAACCGGCGGTTGGGGGTTCAAGTCCCTCCGGCCCTGCTACACACACCATTGCCAGGTGTGCGCATGTACGTACAGCAACGCACCGCCGTGCGGCTCCGACCGGGCGCGGCACGGCCACGACCCGGGAACAGGTGAGGACGAATGGCGGACGCCGTGGGCTCCATCGACACGCCTGATGCCCAGGACGAGGCGCAGGAGACGAAGAAGGCCCGTAAGGGCGGCAAGCGGGCCAAGAAGGGTCCGCTCAAGAGGCTTGCCCTTTTCTACCGCCAGGTCATCGCCGAGCTCCGCAAGGTCGTCTGGCCGACGCGTAACCAGCTGACGACCTACACGACCGTGGTGATCGTCTTCGTGGTCATCATGATCGGCCTGGTGACCGTGATTGACTATGGACTCAGCCACGCCGCCAAGTACGTCTTCGGCTGAGCCGACTGCGAAGGGCGCCGTGGTTACCGGCGCCCCTTTCGCGTGTTCCACCCCTATGTATCCAGGAAGAAGCAGCCACCGTGTCTGAGCAGAACCTGAACGACGCCATCGAGCCCGACGAGTCGGTCGACGACGAGCTCGACATCGTCGAGGGCGCGGACGAGCAGGACGAGTTCGAGGCTGCCGAGGCCGAGCTGGGGGAGGCGGCCGAGGAGGCCGCGCTGCACGTCGAGGACGAGGACTCCGAGGAGGAGGGCTCCGAGGAAGAGGGCTCCGACGAGGGAGCCGAGGCCGAGGCCGAGCTCGCCCAGGAAGCCGAGGAGGAGCCCGCCGAGCCGGTCGACCCGGTGGAGGCCCTCCGCGAGGAGCTGCGCACGCTGCCCGGCGAGTGGTACGTCATCCACACCTACGCCGGTTACGAGAACCGCGTGAAGACCAACCTGGAGCAGCGCGCCGTCTCGCTGAACGTCGAGGACTACATCTTCCAGGCCGAGGTGCCGCAGGAAGAGGTCGTCCAGATCAAGAACGGCGACCGCAAGACGATCAAGCAGAACAAGCTGCCGGGCTACGTGCTCGTCCGCATGGACCTGACGAACGAGTCCTGGGGCGTCGTCCGCAACACCCCCGGCGTGACCGGCTTCGTGGGCAACGCCTACGACCCGTACCCGCTGACGCTGGACGAGATCGTCAAGATGCTCGCGCCGGAGGCCGAGGAGAAGGCCGCCCGCGAGGCCGCCGAGGCCGAGGGCAAGCCGGCTCCGCAGCGCAAGGTCGAGGTCCAGGTGCTGGACTTCGAGGTCGGCGACTCGGTCACCGTCACCGACGGCCCGTTCGCCACGCTGCAGGCGACCATCAACGAGATCAACCCCGACTCCAAGAAGGTCAAGGGTCTGGTGGAGATCTTCGGCCGCGAGACGCCGGTCGAGCTTTCGTTCGACCAGATCCAGAAGAACTAGCAACTGCTGGACGGACCGCTTCCGCGCAGGTCAGGCGGGCTCTCGTAGCCGGTCTGACCTGCTCGGTTTTTAGCCGCGCATCTATACCCGTTATCGTTGTGCGGTATGCCTTCATCCGGGACGCGACCCGGGCGGGGGCACGCCTCAATCGAAAGGACCCGGAGAGCAATGCCTCCCAAGAAGAAGAAGGTCACGGGGCTCATCAAGCTCCAGATCAACGCCGGTGCGGCGAACCCGGCTCCGCCGGTCGGTCCCGCGCTGGGTCAGCACGGCGTCAACATCATGGAGTTCTGCAAGGCGTACAACGCCGCGACCGAGTCGCAGCGTGGCTGGGTGATCCCGGTGGAGATCACGGTCTACGAGGACCGCTCCTTCACCTTCGTCACCAAGACGCCGCCGGCCGCGAAGATGATCCTCAAGGCCGCGGGTGTCGAGAAGGGCTCCGGCGAGCCGCACAAGACCAAGGTCGCCAAGATCACCGAGGCGCAGGTCCGCGAGATCGCCCAGACCAAGCTCCCCGACCTCAACGCCAACGACCTGGACGCCGCCGCGAAGATCATCGCCGGCACCGCGCGCTCCATGGGCGTCACGGTCGAGGGCTGAGTCCCAACTCCCCCGTAAACAAGCAGAAGTGGCAGGGCCTGCTCGGCCCGGACCACGACTCCTAAGAATCACCAGGAGCAGTAGTGAGCAAGCGCAGCAAGTCTCTCCGCGCTGCGGACGCCAAGGTCGACCGGGAGAAGCTCTACGCCCCGCTCGAGGCCGTCCGTCTCGCCAAGGAGACCTCCACGACCAAGTTCGACGGCACCGTCGAGGTCGCCTTCCGCCTGGGTGTCGACCCGCGCAAGGCCGACCAGATGGTCCGTGGCACCGTGAACCTTCCGCACGGCACCGGCAAGACCGCCCGGGTCCTGGTCTTCGCGACCGGTGACCGTGCTGCGGCCGCGGAGGCCGCGGGCGCCGACATCGTCGGCTCCGACGAACTGATCGACGAGGTCTCCAAGGGCCGCCTGGACTTCGACGCCGTCGTCGCCACCCCGGACCTCATGGGCAAGGTCGGCCGCCTCGGCCGCGTGCTCGGTCCCCGTGGTCTCATGCCGAACCCCAAGACCGGCACCGTGACCCCGGACGTGGCGAAGGCCGTCACCGACATCAAGGGCGGCAAGATCGAGTTCCGCGTCGACAAGCACTCGAACCTGCACTTCATCATCGGCAAGACGTCCTTCGACGACGACAAGCTGGTGGAGAACTACGGCGCCGCGCTGGAGGAGATCCTCCGTCTGAAGCCGTCCGCCGCCAAGGGTCGCTACATCAAGAAGGCCGCGGTCTCCACCACCATGGGCCCCGGCATCCCGGTCGACCCGAACCGCACCCGCAACCTCCTCGTCGAGGAGGACCCGGCCGCGGTCTGAGCCTGAGGCTCACCCCTGTCGGACGACGGGCCCCGCACCTTCCGAGGTGCGGGGCCCGTTTCCATTCCGGTACGCGCGCGCGTGGCCTGAGTTAGCGTGCGAGGACAGCGAACGCATAGGGGTGGGACGTATGAGGAGCACGACCGTGCGCCGGGCAGCCCTGACGACCGCGGTGGTGCTCGCGCTCACGGGGACGGCCGCTTGCACCAACTCCTCAGCTTCCTCCGGGCGTTCCGCGAAGGGCACGGCCCACGCCGGCGTCGTCGCCGCCCTGCGCACCGCCGAGACGTCCACCGACCGGGCCGGGTCGGCCCGGGTCCGCTCCACGACCACGCTGGGCTCCGAGCTGTCCATGACGGCCGACGGGGCCCTCTGCTGGGGCGAGGGCACCACGGGCACGGTCACCATCACCTACACCAGCGGCACGACGGCGGACCTGATGCGCCGGCTCGGCACGACCTCGATGGAGGCCCGCTACCTGCCCGACGCCTACTACGCGCGGATGGGCGAGAAGTTCGCCGAACAGGCCGGCGGCAGGCACTGGATCCGGTACGGCTACGACGATCTCGCGGACCTCGGCGGCTCCTCGGGCGCCGACCTCGAGAACCAGATGCGGACCACCACCCCCAACCAGTCCGTGAAGCTCCTGCTGGCCTCAGGGGACCTGCGCCGGGTCGGCGAGGAGAAGGTGCGGGGCGTGGACACCACGCACTACACGGGCACGGTGAAGGCCTCCGACCTCGCCTCCGGCGAGCTCAGGAGGCAGCTCAGCCAGGCCGGCGTCGTGAGCGAGAGCGTCGACATCTGGGTGAGCGGCCACGACCTGCTCGTCAAGAAGGTCGAGCGGGGCAGCACCTCGAGCGGCGCCTACACCCAGACCGCCTACTTCAGCGACTACGGCGTCAGGGTCTCCACGGCCAGGCCGCCGGCGAACGACACCCAGGACCTCAGGCAGTTGCTGAAGAAACAGGGGCCGGCTTCCGGTGCGTGAGGTAATTCGGCAGCCTGTGCACCCCCGGGAGGCTAGGCTCTGTTGAACACCTGTGTATCGACCATGTGTTCCATATGTTGCGTGTGCCCTATGTGTTGCATGTGCTGCATGTGTTCCAGTGTTCCTTGGGGGGAATCAATGAAGACTTCCGTACGTGGTTCTGTGCGCCGCAGGGCGACCGTGGCCGGGCTCGCCGCGCTGCTGCTCGCCGGGGGAGCGACGGCCTGCGGCAAGAGCGGCCAGTCGCCGGAGATGTCGCCCGTGGCGGCCGTCGCCAAGGCGGCGAGCACCACGCAGGCCGTCACGTCCGCGCACTACCGCATGAAGGGCGTGTACCCAGGGCAGGGCCAGATGACGGCCGAGGCCTCCATGCGGCTCAAGCCCACCCTCGCGATGAGCATGAGCATGAACCTGCCCTCCCAGGGCGCCGACGGCAAGGCGGAGATCCGGCTCGTCGACAAGGCCATGTACATCGGCGGCAACCCCTCGATCGCCAAGGAGTTGCACGGCAAGACCTGGCTCAAGTTCGACATGTCCGCCCTCGGCGGCAATCAGCTGAACGGGGGCGCGCCGGGCGCCGGCCAGGCCCAGCAGAACCCGGCCGCCGAGGTCGGCTTCCTCACGGGTGCCAAGGTCGTCAAGAAGGTCGGCACCGAGACCGTCGACGGCGTGAAGACGACCCACTACCAGGGCGATGTCACGGTCGCCTCCCTCCGGGCCGCCCTCGACAAGGACACCAAGGCGAGCAAGGCCGTCCGCGATCAGCGCGACAAGGCCCTCCAGCAGTACGAGAAGCTCGGCGCCGGCGCGATGGCGATCGACATGTGGATCGACGGCGACAACCGTGTCAAGCAGACCCGGATCAAGAGCCAGACCGGCAAGGGCCCGCTCGACGTGACCGTCACCTTCCTCGACTACAACAAGCCGGTCACCGTCACCGCCCCGCCCGCCAAGGACACCGCCGACCTCGCCCAGATGCTGAAGGGCGCCCAGGGCTGAGCCGCCGCAGGACCGGATTTGCCTGACGGCGATCCGGTCCCGTACTCTCCTACAGAAGCCAAAGACCGCTGGTCGTTGCCGTGCGCTCGTGAGAGGGCCCGGTGGCCGAAGGATCCGCTGAACGCGGACGACCCGCGCAGGTGACTGTGGAAGTGCTCCCGGAACGCATGCTCTGCGTATGTGCTGCCGGTCGAGCTACGCCCCGTGCGCCTGCGCCGGGGCGTTTCGTTTGCCCAGCCCCTTCCGAGCGGTCCTCATCACCCGGAAGGAGGCCGACGCTCTATGGCAAGGCCCGACAAGGCTGCCGCGGTGGCCGAGCTGACGGAGCAGTTCCGCAGCTCGAGCGCCGCTGTGCTGACCGAGTACCGGGGTCTCACCGTGGCGCAGCTCAAGACGCTGCGCCGTTCGCTCGGTGAGAACGCCCAGTACGCCGTGGTGAAGAACACTCTGACCAAGATTGCGGCCAACGAGGCCGGGATCACGACGCTCGACGACCTGTTCAACGGTCCGACGGCGGTCGCCTTCGTCACCGGTGACCCGGTGGTGTCGGCGAAGGGTCTTCGTGACTTCGCCAAGGACAACCCGAACCTCGTCATCAAGGGCGGTGTCCTTGACGGCAAGGCGCTGTCCGCCGACGAGATCAAGAAGCTCGCGGACCTCGAGTCCCGCGAGGTTCTGCTCGCCAAGCTGGCGGGCGCCCTGAAGGGCAAGCAGACGCAGGCTGCTCAGGTCTTCCAGGCGCTCCCGTCGAAGCTCGTCCGCACCGTGGACGCGCTTCGCGCCAAGCAGGACGAGCAGGGCGGTGCCGAGTAACTCGGCTCGCGAAATGACCGCCGTCTGAGGCAGCCCGCCTGAGGCGGAGGTCGTAGCGGGCCGAACGTACGCCCGCCATACATGTACATCCGGCACCAGCCGACATTAGTGGAAGGAAAGCCATCGTGGCTCTCACCCAGGACGAACTGCTCGCCGAGTTCGAGGGCATGACCCTCATCCAGCTCTCCGAGTTCGTGAAGGCGTTCGAGGAGAAGTTCGACGTCACCGCCGCCGCCGCGGTCGCCGTTGCCGGTCCCGCCGGCCCGGGCGCCCCGGTCGAGCAGGAGGAGGAGAAGGACGAGTTCGACGTCGTTCTCACCGGCGCCGGCGACAAGAAGATCCAGGTCATCAAGGTCGTGCGTGAGCTGACCTCGCTCGGCCTGAAGGAGGCCAAGGACCTGGTCGACGGTGCGCCGAAGCCGGTTCTGGAGAAGGTCAACAAGGAGGCCGCCGACAAGGCGAAGGAGGCCCTCGAGGGCGCCGGTGCCTCCGTCGAGGTCAAGTAAGACCTCTCGGGCCCCCAGGGCTCGTTACGCGGGTCCCTCGGACCTGTAACGCGCAAGCGTCGAGGAGCGATCATCCAATCGGGTGGTCGCTTCTCGGTGTTTTGGGGCATCGGGTCGTGGCCGCCTTGCACCCGAGGGTGCGCGGAGTATGGTGATCTTCGTCGTGTCTCCAAGCACCGCAGGTGGCATGTGGTTCGGGCCATGGAGGCCTTGACGAACCGCACGCAGCGCGCAATTCTCAGGACGCGTCGTCACAAGGATCCGAATCCGAGGCATGGATCGGCGACGAAGAGGGCAGTATCAACGTGCATCGAGGGCAGGCATGCCGAGGGCGTTGAGGACAACGAGGGTCTCAAAAAAGCGGGGCTGGACATCAGTGCGCCAAGTGGCTACACTGACCCTTTGCGCTGCCTGTTAGCTGCCTCCTGCCCGTCACCAGGGGCATGCCCTCGCTTGAGCACCGACGACCGGAGTATCCCTGACCTGGGACTTCTGTCTCTGTGCGCGGGAGAGGGACCGGTACGCGCGTAGTGAGTCCGAGCCCTCGGAAGGACCCCCTCTTGGCCGCCTCGCGCACTGCCTCGACCGCGAATACGAACAACGGCGCCAGCACCGCCCCGCTGCGCATCTCCTTTGCAAAGATCAAGGAGCCTCTCGAGGTTCCCAACCTGCTCGCGCTGCAGACCGAGAGCTTTGACTGGCTGCTCGGCAACACCGCTTGGCAGAGTCGGGTCGAGGAGGCTCTGGAGTCCGGTCAGGACGTCCCCACCAAGTCCGGTCTCGAGGAGATCTTCGAGGAGATCTCCCCGATCGAGGACTTCTCCGGGTCGATGTCGCTGACGTTCCGCGACCACCGTTTCGAGCCGCCGAAGAACAGCATCGACGAGTGCAAGGAGCGCGACTTCACGTACGCGGCCCCGCTCTTCGTCACGGCCGAGTTCACCAACAACGAGACCGGCGAGATCAAGTCCCAGACGGTCTTCATGGGTGACTTCCCGCTCATGACCAACAAGGGCACCTTCGTCATCAACGGCACCGAGCGTGTCGTGGTGTCCCAGCTCGTCCGCTCGCCCGGTGTCTACTTCGACTCCTCCATCGACAAGACGTCCGACAAGGACATCTTCTCCGCCAAGATCATCCCGTCCCGGGGTGCCTGGCTGGAGATGGAGATCGACAAGCGCGACATGGTCGGTGTCCGCATCGACCGCAAGCGCAAGCAGTCCGTCACCGTGCTCCTGAAGGCTCTCGGCTGGACGACCGAGCAGATCCTCGAGGAGTTCGGCGAGTACGAGTCGATGCGCGCCACCCTGGAGAAGGACCACACCCAGGGCCAGGACGACGCGCTGCTCGACATCTACCGCAAGCTGCGTCCGGGCGAGCCCCCCACGCGTGAGGCCGCGCAGACGCTCCTGGAGAACCTGTACTTCAACCCCAAGCGCTACGACCTCGCCAAGGTCGGCCGCTACAAGGTCAACAAGAAGCTGGGCGCGGACGCCCCGCTGGACGCGGGCATCCTGACCGTCGAGGACATCATCTCGACGATCAAGTACCTGGTGAAGCTGCACGCAGGCGAGACCGAGACCGCCGGGGACAACGGCGACACGATCGTCGTCGAGACCGACGACATCGACCACTTCGGCAACCGGCGTCTGCGCAGTGTCGGCGAGCTCATCCAGAACCAGGTCCGTACGGGTCTGGCGCGTATGGAGCGCGTCGTGCGCGAGCGCATGACGACCCAGGACGTCGAGGCGATCACGCCGCAGACCCTGATCAACATCCGGCCGGTCGTCGCCTCCATCAAGGAGTTCTTCGGCACCAGCCAGCTGTCGCAGTTCATGGACCAGAACAACCCGCTGTCGGGTCTCACCCACAAGCGCCGTCTGTCGGCCCTTGGCCCGGGTGGTCTCTCCCGTGAGCGGGCCGGCTTCGAGGTCCGTGACGTGCACCCCTCGCACTACGGCCGCATGTGCCCGATCGAGACCCCTGAAGGCCCGAACATCGGTCTGATCGGCTCGCTCGCCTCCTACGGCCGGGTCAACGCGTTCGGTTTCGTCGAGACCCCGTACCGCAAGGTCGTCGACGGGCAGGTCACCGACGAGGTGGACTACCTGACCGCCGACGAGGAGGACCGCTTCGTCATCGCGCAGGCCAACGCCACGCTCAACGAGGACATGCGGTTCGCCGAGGCCCGGGTGCTCGTCCGCCGCCGTGGCGGCGAGGTCGACTACGTCGCCGGGGACGACGTGCACTACATGGACGTCTCGCCGCGCCAGATGGTGTCGGTCGCGACCGCCATGATCCCGTTCCTCGAGCACGACGACGCCAACCGTGCCCTCATGGGCGCGAACATGATGCGCCAGGCCGTGCCGCTGATCAAGAGCGAGTCCCCGCTCGTCGGCACCGGCATGGAGTACCGCTCCGCCGTCGACGCCGGCGACGTGGTCAAGGCCGAGAAGGCGGGTGTGGTCCAGGAGGTCTCCGCCGACTACATCACCACCGCCAACGACGACGGCACGTACATCACCTACCGGCTGGCCAAGTTCGCCCGGTCCAACCAGGGCACCTCGGTCAACCAGAAGGTCATCGTCAACGAGGGCGACCGGATCATCGAGGGCCAGGTCCTCGCCGACGGTCCGGCCACCCAGAACGGCGAGATGGCGCTCGGCAAGAACCTGCTGGTCGCGTTCATGCCGTGGGAGGGTCACAACTACGAGGACGCGATCATCCTGTCGCAGCGCCTCGTGCAGGACGACGTCCTCTCCTCGATCCACATCGAGGAGCACGAGGTCGACGCCCGTGACACCAAGCTCGGCCCCGAGGAGATCACCCGGGACATCCCGAACGTCTCCGAGGAGGTCCTCGCCGACCTCGACGAGCGCGGCATCATCCGCATCGGCGCCGAGGTCATCGCCGGTGACATCCTCGTCGGCAAGGTCACCCCGAAGGGTGAGACCGAGCTGACGCCGGAGGAGCGCCTGCTGCGCGCGATCTTCGGTGAGAAGGCCCGTGAGGTCCGTGACACCTCGCTGAAGGTGCCGCACGGCGAGACCGGCAAGGTCATCGGCGTGCGCGTCTTCGACCGCGAGGAGGGTGACGAGCTTCCCCCCGGTGTGAACCAGCTGGTGCGCGTGTACGTGGCGCAGAAGCGCAAGATCACCGACGGTGACAAGCTCGCCGGCCGGCACGGCAACAAGGGTGTCATCTCCAAGATCCTGCCCATCGAGGACATGCCGTTCCTCGAGGACGGGACCCCGGTCGACATCATCCTCAACCCGCTGGGTGTGCCGTCCCGCATGAACCCGGGACAGGTCCTCGAGATCCACCTCGGCTGGCTCGCCAGTCGTGGCTGGGACGTCTCCGGTCTCGCCGACGAGTGGGCGCAGCGCCTGCAGGCCATCGGCGCCGACCAGGTCGCCCCGGGCACGAACGTCGCGACCCCCGTCTTCGACGGTGCGCGCGAGGACGAGCTCGCGGGTCTGCTGCAGCACACGATCCCGAACCGCGACGGCGAGCGCATGGTGCTCCCGTCCGGCAAGGCACGGCTGTTCGACGGCCGTAGCGGTGAGCCGTTCCCGGAGCCGATCTCGGTCGGCTACATGTACATCCTGAAGCTGCACCACCTGGTCGACGACAAGCTGCACGCCCGCTCGACCGGCCCGTACTCGATGATCACCCAGCAGCCGCTGGGTGGTAAGGCCCAGTTCGGTGGCCAGCGCTTCGGTGAGATGGAGGTGTGGGCGCTGGAGGCGTACGGCGCCGCCTACGCCCTCCAGGAGCTGCTGACCATCAAGTCCGACGACGTCACCGGCCGCGTGAAGGTCTACGAGGCCATCGTCAAGGGCGAGAACATCCCCGAGCCCGGCATCCCCGAGTCCTTCAAGGTGCTCATCAAGGAGATGCAGTCGCTCTGCCTGAACGTGGAGGTGCTGTCCAGCGACGGTATGTCCATCGAGATGCGTGACACCGACGAGGACGTCTTCCGCGCGGCGGAGGAGCTCGGCATCGACCTGTCCCGGCGTGAGCCGAGCAGCGTCGAAGAGGTCTGACGGGAGTTCGGCCGGAGGAACTGGTGAGGGACCTCCGGCCGGCCCCAGGACCCCCGTTTCAGACCCCAAGACTTACAACCCTGAGAGGGATTGACGCATAGTGCTCGACGTCAACTTCTTCGATGAGCTCCGGATCGGTCTGGCCACCGCTGACGACATCCGTCAGTGGAGCCACGGCGAGGTCAAGAAGCCCGAGACCATCAACTACCGCACCCTCAAGCCCGAGAAGGACGGACTCTTCTGCGAGAAGATCTTCGGTCCGACCCGGGACTGGGAGTGCTACTGCGGCAAGTACAAGCGTGTCCGGTTCAAGGGCATCATCTGTGAGCGCTGCGGCGTCGAGGTCACTCGCGCCAAGGTGCGCCGTGAGCGGATGGGCCACATCGAACTGGCCGCGCCCGTCACCCACATCTGGTACTTCAAGGGTGTCCCCTCGCGCCTCGGCTACCTGCTGGACCTGGCGCCCAAGGACCTTGAGAAGGTCATCTACTTCGCGGCGTACATGATCACGTACGTCGACGAGGAGCGCCGTACCCGCGACCTGCCCTCCCTGGAGGCGCACGTCTCGGTCGAGCGGCAGCAGATCGAGAACCGCCGGGACGCCGACCTGGAGGCCCGCGCCAAGAAGCTCGAGTCGGACCTGGCCGAGCTGGAGGCCGAGGGCGCCAAGGCCGACGTGCGCCGCAAGGTGCGCGAGGGTGCCGAGCGTGAGATGAAGCAGCTGCGCGACCGTGCGCAGCGCGAGATCGACCGCCTCGACGAGGTGTGGACCCGGTTCAAGAACCTCAAGGTCCAGGACCTCGAGGGCGACGAGCTGCTCTACCGCGAGCTGCGGGACCGCTTCGGCACGTACTTCGACGGTTCGATGGGTGCCGCGGCGCTGCAGAAGCGCCTGGAGTCCTTCGACCTCGACGAGGAGGCCGAGCGTCTCCGCGAGATCATCCGCACCGGCAAGGGCCAGAAGAAGACCCGCGCCCTGAAGCGGCTGAAGGTCGTCTCCGCGTTCCTGCAGACCTCCAACAGCCCCAAGGGCATGGTCCTCGACTGCGTCCCGGTCATCCCGCCGGACCTGCGTCCGATGGTGCAGCTGGACGGTGGCCGCTTCGCGACCTCCGACCTGAACGACCTGTACCGCCGGGTCATCAACCGCAACAACCGCCTGAAGCGCCTTCTCGACCTCGGTGCGCCCGAGATCATCGTGAACAACGAGAAGCGCATGCTCCAGGAGGCCGTCGACGCGCTCTTCGACAACGGCCGTCGTGGTCGCCCGGTCACGGGCCCCGGCAACCGTCCGCTGAAGTCGCTGTCCGACATGCTCAAGGGCAAGCAGGGCCGCTTCCGTCAGAACCTGCTCGGCAAGCGTGTGGACTACTCCGCGCGTTCCGTGATCGTCGTCGGTCCGCAGCTGAAGCTGCACCAGTGCGGTCTGCCGAAGGCGATGGCGCTCGAGCTGTTCAAGCCGTTCGTGATGAAGCGCCTGGTCGACCTGAACCACGCGCAGAACATCAAGTCCGCCAAGCGCATGGTGGAGCGCGGCCGCACCGTCGTGTACGACGTCCTCGAAGAGGTCATCGCCGAGCACCCGGTGCTGCTCAACCGTGCTCCCACCCTGCACCGCCTCGGCATCCAGGCCTTCGAGCCGCAGCTGGTCGAGGGCAAGGCCATCCAGATCCACCCGCTCGTGTGCACCGCGTTCAACGCGGACTTCGACGGTGACCAGATGGCCGTGCACCTGCCGCTGTCCGCGGAGGCGCAGGCCGAGGCCCGCATCCTGATGCTGTCCTCGAACAACATCCTCAAGCCCGCCGACGGCCGTCCGGTGACGATGCCGACCCAGGACATGGTCCTCGGTCTGTTCTTCCTCACCACCGACGGCGAGATGCGGGGCGTCAAGGGCGAGGGCCGTTCCTTCGGCTCCGCGGCCGAGGCGATCATGGCGTTCGACGCGGGCGAGCTCTCGCTGCAGTCGCGCGTGGACATCCGCTTCCCCGTCGGCACCATCCCGCCGCGTGGCTGGACCCCGCCGGCGCGCGAGGAGGGTGACCCGGAGTGGCAGCAGGGTGACAGCTTCCGGCTGAACACCACGCTGGGCCGCGCGCTCTTCAACGAGCTGCTGCCCGAGGACTACCCGTTCGTCGACTACGAGGTCGGCAAGAAGCAGCTCTCCGAGATCGTCAACGACCTCGCCGAGCGCTACCCCAAGGTCATCGTGGCGGCGACGCTCGACAACCTGAAGGCGGCCGGCTTCTACTGGGCGACCCGTTCCGGTGTCACCGTGGCCATCTCCGACGTCGTCGTTCCCGAGGCGAAGAAGGAGATCGTCAAGGGCTACGAGGCGCAGGACGAGAAGGTCCAGAAGCAGTACGAGCGCGGTCTGATCACCAAGGACGAGCGCACGCAGGAGCTCATCGCGATCTGGACCAAGGCGACCAACGAGGTCGCCGAGGCGATGAACGACAACTTCCCGAAGACCAACCCGATCTTCATGATGGTGAACTCGGGTGCACGAGGCAACATGATGCAGATGCGTCAGATCGCCGGTATGCGTGGTCTGGTGTCGAACGCGAAGAACGAGACGATCCCGCGTCCGATCAAGGCGTCGTTCCGTGAGGGCCTGTCCGTGCTGGAGTACTTCATCTCCACGCACGGTGCCCGTAAGGGTCTGGCGGACACCGCCCTGCGTACGGCCGACTCGGGTTACCTGACCCGTCGTCTGGTCGACGTCTCCCAGGACGTCATCATCCGCGAGGAGGACTGCGGCACCGAGCGCGGTCTGAAGCTGAAGATCGCCTCGCGCGGCGCCGACGGTGTGCTGCGCAAGGCGGACGACGTCGAGACCAGCGTCTACGCCCGCATGCTCGCCGAGGACGTCGTCATCGACGGCAAGGTGATCGCGCCGGCCAACGTGGACCTGGGCGACGTGCTCATCGACCAGCTCGTGCACCACGGCATCGAGGAGGTCAAGACCCGCTCGATCCTGACCTGCGAGTCCCAGGTCGGCACCTGCGCCATGTGCTACGGCCGCTCGCTGGCCACCGGCAAGCTGGTCGACATCGGTGAGGCGGTCGGCATCATCGCCGCCCAGTCCATCGGTGAGCCCGGCACCCAGCTGACGATGCGTACCTTCCACACCGGTGGTGTGGCCGGTGACGACATCACCCAGGGTCTGCCGCGTGTCGTCGAGCTCTTCGAGGCCCGTACCCCGAAGGGTGTCGCCCCGATCTCCGAGGCCTCCGGCCGCGTCCGGATCGAGGAGACCGAGAAGACCAAGAAGATCGTGATCACCCCGGACGACGGCAGCGACGAGACGGCGTACCCGATCTCGAAGCGCGCCCGGCTCCTGGTCAGCGAGGGCGAGCACGTCGAGGTGGGCCAGAAGCTCACCGTGGGTGCCACCAACCCGCACGACGTGCTGCGCATCCTGGGCCAGCGTGCCGTCCAGGTCCACCTGGTCGGCGAGGTCCAGAAGGTCTACAACTCGCAGGGTGTGTCGATCCACGACAAGCACATCGAGATCATCATCCGGCAGATGCTGCGCCGTGTGACGATCATCGAGTCCGGCGACGCCGAGCTGCTGCCCGGCGAGCTGGTCGAGCGCTCGAAGTTCGAGGTCGAGAACCGTCGCGTGGTCCAGGAGGGCGGTCACCCGGCCTCCGGTCGTCCGCAGCTCATGGGTATCACCAAGGCCTCGCTGGCCACGGAGTCCTGGCTGTCGGCGGCGTCCTTCCAGGAGACGACGCGAGTCCTCACCGACGCGGCGATCAACGCCAAGTCGGACTCGCTCATCGGCCTCAAGGAGAACGTCATCATCGGTAAGCTCATCCCGGCCGGTACGGGCCTGTCCCGTTACCGCAACATCCGGGTCGAGCCGACCGAGGAGGCCAAGGCCGCGATGTACTCGGCCGTCGGCTACGACGACATCGACTACTCGCCGTTCGGCACCGGCTCCGGCCAGGCCGTCCCGCTGGAGGACTACGACTACGGTCCGTACAACCAGTAGGCGAGCGATCGCTTGAGCAGAGGGGCGGCCATCTTTCGGGGTGGCCGCCCCTCGGCGTGTCCGGGCGGCGCCGGACGGCGTGTCAGCCGACGCCCACTCGCCCGGAAAGACCGGTTCGGCGCATCATGGAGGGACTCGGGGGGTTCGGGGAGGTGCTCCGTGTCGAATCCGATGCCATGGCAGCCGTGGCAGTCAGGGCAGGGCGGCGTTCCGCAGCCCTGGCAGGGTGGCGGGCCGTCCATGCTGGCCTCGCACGCCGACCGGGAGCGGACCGTCGACGTCCTCAGAGCCGGGTACGGGGAGGGCCGGCTGGAGCAGCCGGAGTTCGACAAGCGCGTGGCGCGGGCCTACGCGGCCCGTACGGTGGGGGAGCTGGCGGTGCTGGTCGCCGACCTGCCCGCGGGCCCCGTACCGCAGCCGGTGCCCCTCGTGGCCGTACCGCGGACGTTCCTGCCCGTCGCGCGCCCGCAGACGAACGGGAAGGCCGTGGGGGCCGCCGTGTGCGGTCTGCTGTGCGTGCCCACGCTGGGGCTGACCGGCATCCCCGCGGTGATCCTCGGGCACACGGCCCGTGCCGAGATCGAGCGCACCGGGGAGGCCGGTGAGGGGCTCGCCATGACGGGGCTGGTGCTGGGCTGGCTGTCGACGGCCGGCTGGGCCGTCGTGATGACCCTGCTCATCGCGGTGTCACTGGCCTCCGGATAGCGCCCGGACGTGTCCGGGACGTGAAATCGAAGATCACGTACGGCGTAGGGTCTTGACAGGTGAGGTGTGGTCCGGTGGGCGCGGGCCATTTGTTTTGACCGCAGCGAATGCGGTAGGTACGCTCAGACCTTGTGCCTGGGGTGTGCCCTGGCTCTTGTGCGTGCCATCAACCGCATAGCGAGCCGTAACTGGCCACCGTGATCCGTGCCCTTTTCGCCTTGCGGCGGGAGTCCGCCGGATTCGACACACCCGACCGCGTGGGTCGGCGACGTTCCAGGTTAGCTGTACCCATCGGCACACAGAAACCGGAGAAGTAGTGCCTACGATCCAGCAGCTGGTCCGCAAGGGCCGGCAGGACAAGGTCGAGAAGAACAAGACGCCCGCACTCGAGGGTTCCCCTCAGCGTCGTGGCGTCTGCACGCGTGTGTTCACGACCACCCCGAAGAAGCCGAACTCGGCCCTGCGTAAGGTCGCGCGTGTGCGTCTGACCAGCGGGATCGAGGTCACGGCCTACATTCCGGGTGAGGGACACAACCTGCAGGAGCACTCCATCGTGCTCGTGCGCGGCGGCCGTGTGAAGGACCTGCCGGGTGTTCGCTACAAGATCATCCGTGGCTCCCTCGACACCCAGGGTGTCAAGAACCGCAAGCAGGCCCGTTCCCGCTACGGCGCCAAGAAGGAGAAGTAGAAATGCCTCGTAAGGGCCCCGCCCCGAAGCGCCCGGTCATCATCGACCCGGTCTACGGTTCTCCTCTGGTCACGTCGCTGATCAACAAGGTGCTGCTGAACGGCAAGCGCTCCACCGCCGAGCGCATCGTCTACGGCGCCATGGAGGGCCTGCGCGAGAAGACCGGCAACGACCCGGTCATCACCCTCAAGCGCGCTCTCGAGAACATCAAGCCGACCCTCGAGGTCAAGTCCCGCCGTGTCGGTGGCGCCACCTACCAGGTGCCGGTCGAGGTCAAGCCCGGCCGCGCCAACACCCTGGCGCTGCGCTGGCTGGTCGGTTACTCCCGCGCCCGTCGCGAGAAGACCATGACCGAGCGTCTGCTCAACGAGCTTCTCGACGCTTCGAACGGCCTCGGTGCGGCCGTCAAGAAGCGCGAGGACACGCACAAGATGGCCGAGTCCAACAAGGCCTTCGCGCACTACCGCTGGTAGTCGCTACCCACATCGAGACCGAGAGAAGACTGAAGCCTTATGGCTACCACTTCACTTGACCTGGCCAAGGTCCGCAACATCGGGATCATGGCCCACATCGACGCGGGCAAGACGACCACCACCGAGCGGATCCTGTTCTACACCGGCGTCTCGTACAAGATCGGTGAGGTCCACGACGGCGCTGCCACCATGGACTGGATGGAGCAGGAGCAGGAGCGTGGCATCACGATCACCTCTGCTGCCACCACCTGTCACTGGCCGCTGGAAGACGTCGACCACACCATCAACATCATCGACACGCCGGGCCACGTCGACTTCACCGTCGAGGTGGAGCGTTCGCTGCGTGTGCTCGACGGTGCCGTGACGGTGTTCGACGGCGTCGCCGGCGTCGAGCCCCAGTCCGAGACGGTGTGGCGTCAGGCGGACCGCTACGGCGTTCCGCGTATCTGCTTCGTGAACAAGCTCGACCGCACGGGTGCCGAGTTCCACCGCTGCGTGGACATGATCTCGGACCGCCTGGGCGCTCAGCCGATCGTCATGCAGCTCCCGATCGGTGCCGAGGCCGACTTCAAGGGCGTCGTGGACCTGGTCCGCATGAAGGCGCTCGTGTGGTCCGCCGAGGCCACCAAGGGCGAGATGTACGACGTCGTCGACATCCCGGACACGCACACCGAGGCTGCCGAGGAGTACCGCGGCAAGCTGCTCGAGGCCGTGGCCGAGAACGACGAGGAGATCATGGAGCTGTACCTCGAGGGCGTCGAGCCCACCGAGGAGCAGCTGTACGCCGCGATCCGTCGCATCACCATCGCGTCCGGCAAGTCCAAGGACACCACGGTCACCCCGGTGTTCTGCGGTACCGCGTTCAAGAACAAGGGCGTCCAGCCCCTGCTCGACGCGGTCGTGCGCTACCTCCCCTCCCCGCTCGACGTCGAGGCCATCGAGGGCCACGCCGTCAACGACCCGGAGGAGGTCGTCAAGCGCAAGCCGTCCGAGGACGAGCCGCTGTCGGCCCTCGCGTTCAAGATCATGAGCGACCCGCACCTCGGCAAGCTCACCTTCGTCCGGGTCTACTCGGGCCGCCTGGAGTCCGGCACCTCGGTGCTGAACTCCGTCAAGGGCAAGAAGGAGCGCATCGGCAAGATCTACCGCATGCACGCGAACAAGCGTGAGGAGATCGACTCGGTGGGCGCCGGCGACATCATCGCCGTCATGGGTCTGAAGCAGACCACGACCGGTGAGACGCTGTGCGACGACAAGGCCCCGGTGATCCTGGAGTCCATGGACTTCCCGGCGCCGGTCATCCAGGTCGCCATCGAGCCCAAGTCGAAGGGCGACCAGGAGAAGCTGGGCGTCGCGATCCAGCGCCTGGCCGAGGAGGACCCGTCCTTCCAGGTTCACTCGGACGAGGAGACCGGCCAGACCATCATCGGCGGTATGGGCGAACTGCACCTCGAGGTGCTGGTCGACCGTATGCGCCGTGAGTTCAAGGTCGAGGCCAACGTCGGCAAGCCGCAGGTGGCCTACCGCGAGACGATCCGCAAGGCCGTCGAGCGCGTGGACTACACGCACAAGAAGCAGACCGGTGGTACGGGTCAGTTCGCCAAGGTCCAGATCGGCATCGAGCCGATCGAGGGCGGCGACGCGTCGTACGAGTTCATCAACAAGGTGACCGGTGGCCGCATCCCCAAGGAGTACATCCCCTCGGTGGACGCGGGCGCGCAGGAGGCCATGCAGTTCGGCATCCTCGCCGGCTACGAGATGACCGGCGTCCGTGTGATCCTGCACGACGGTGGCTACCACGAGGTCGACTCCTCCGAGCTCGCCTTCAAGATCGCCGGTTCGCAGGCCTTCAAGGAGGCCGCGCGCAAGGCCAGCCCCGTGCTGCTCGAGCCGATGATGGCCGTCGAGGTCACCACGCCCGAGGACTACATGGGTGAGGTCATCGGCGACATCAACTCCCGCCGTGGCCAGATCCAGGCCATGGAGGAGCGGGCCGGTGCCCGCGTCGTGAAGGGCCTCGTGCCCCTCTCGGAGATGTTCGGTTACGTCGGCGACCTGCGCAGCAAGACGTCCGGCCGGGCCAGCTACTCCATGCAGTTCGACTCCTACGCCGAGGTTCCGCGGAACGTCGCCGAGGAGATCATCGCGAAGGCCAAGGGCGAGTAGCGCACCGCGTTAACGCACCGCGTTCACACGCCGTAGGCTTGACTCCGGAGCCTCCCAGGGCATTCCACCGCAACAGTGGAGGAATGCCCCGGGGATCCGGGCCATCCAGCAAAGATCACCTGGCGCCGATGAAGTAAGGCGTACAGAACCACTCCACAGGAGGACCCCAGTGGCGAAGGCGAAGTTCGAGCGGACTAAGCCGCACGTCAACATCGGCACCATCGGTCACATCGACCACGGTAAGACGACCCTCACGGCCGCCATTACCAAGGTGCTGCACGACGCGTTCCCGGACCTGAACGAGGCCTCGGCGTTCGACCAGATCGACAAGGCTCCCGAAGAGCGCCAGCGCGGTATCACCATCTCCATCGCGCACGTCGAGTACCAGACGGAGACCCGTCACTACGCCCACGTCGACTGCCCCGGTCACGCGGACTACATCAAGAACATGATCACGGGTGCGGCGCAGATGGACGGCGCCATCCTCGTTGTCGCCGCCACGGACGGCCCGATGCCGCAGACCAAGGAGCACGTGCTCCTGGCCCGCCAGGTCGGCGTTCCGTACATCGTCGTCGCCCTCAACAAGGCCGACATGGTGGACGACGAGGAGATCCTGGAGCTCGTCGAGCTCGAGGTCCGTGAGCTGCTCTCCGAGTACGAGTTCCCGGGCGACGACGTTCCGGTCGTCAAGGTCTCCGCGCTCAAGGCGCTCGAGGGCGACAAGGAGTGGGGCCAGTCGGTCCTGGACCTGATGGCCGCCGTCGACACCGCGATCCCGGAGCCGGAGCGCGACGTCGACAAGCCGTTCCTCATGCCGATCGAGGACGTCTTCACGATCACCGGTCGCGGTACGGTCGTCACCGGCCGTATCGAGCGTGGTGTCCTCAAGGTCAACGAGACCGTGGACATCATCGGCATCAAGAACGAGAAGACCACCACCACGGTCACCGGCATCGAGATGTTCCGCAAGCTGCTCGACGAGGGTCAGGCCGGTGAGAACGTCGGTCTGCTGCTCCGCGGCATCAAGCGCGAGGACGTCGAGCGCGGCCAGGTCATCATCAAGCCGGGCTCGGTCACCCCGCACACCGAGTTCGAGGCGCAGGCCTACATCCTGTCCAAGGACGAGGGTGGCCGCCACACGCCGTTCTTCAACAACTACCGTCCGCAGTTCTACTTCCGTACCACGGACGTGACCGGCGTCGTGACCCTCCCCGAGGGCACCGAGATGGTCATGCCGGGCGACAACACTGAGATGAAGGTCGAGCTCATCCAGCCCATCGCCATGGAAGAGGGCCTGAAGTTCGCCATCCGCGAGGGTGGCCGGACGGTCGGCGCCGGCCAGGTCACCAAGATCACCAAGTGACCCTGAGCCGCTAGGCCTCAGAAAGGGCCCGTACGACTTCGGTCGTACGGGCCCTTTCGCTTGTCCGTTGTGCCTGCTGGGCTGGTGACCTCGCGAGTCAGGCGTCCTCGTCCATGAAGATCTCCTGTGGGGGTAGTTCTCCTCGAAGGACTGCCAGAAGACGCCGAAGGCGGTGCGGGGGTCGCTGGGGGAGGGGGAGGTGCACGCCTTCGGGAGCGCTGCGATGCGGTGCAGGCGGCGGTGGCCCACCTCGCTGTCGGTGGTGACCGAGGCGTGGTTCCGGTCGTGGGCGAGCCGTACGGTCAGGACGTCGCCGTCCGAGGTGTCCGTTCCCGGGCCCGTCTGCCGGGCGGTGTCGCCCTTGAGGCAGCTCACGGACGTGGTCTGGTACTCCTGGTACGCGCCCTGGCCGAGGGCGAGGACGGTGCCATAGCCGTCCATGCGCCACAGGCCGTCGGCGCTCGGTGGGCTTCCGTGGGCGGCGGGAGAGGCTCCCGCGGTCAGGGCCAGGACGGCGGTGGTGGCGGCGAGGAGGCGCACGGCGGTGTCCCTTCGGGAACGTGCTCGGCTGTGATCACCACCGTGGCGGAGGGGGAAGGGTCGGGACCATCCGGCAGCCCAGTGGCCGCGAGGTGGGGACAGCCAAAGGGGCTCCGTGTTTGACCTGCGTCACGCTCGGGGTATTGTCTCCGGCTCGATTGGCCAGGCCCCTGCCCCGTATGGCAGACTAGCGGGGTTGCTCGGTCGAGTGTTGATGCTGCGCGCCTCCCGCCGGGAGGACCGGAAGCGAGTCCCACAGTACTCGTCGTCCTAACTGCCTGATGGCAGCGCTGGGGCGGACGTACGGGAATCTTTCGGGAAGTGTCGGTGCGGCACCGGCCAGGCGTCCGGTGGACCTCATTCCCGCAGGGATGTTCGAACAAGGGACATCCATGTCGGCGGGGATGCGACACACCCGACCGCGTGGGTCGGCGAAAGTCAAGGGAACACCGGGTTCCAGAGCTGTAGAAGAGACAGGACTACTGAGTAGCCATGGCGGGACAGAAGATCCGCATCCGGCTCAAGGCCTACGACCACGAGGTCATCGACTCCTCGGCGAAGAAGATCGTCGAGACGGTGACCCGTACTGGTGCGTCGGTCGCGGGCCCGGTGCCGCTGCCCACTGAGAAGAACGTGTACTGCGTCATCAAGTCGCCGCACAAGTACAAGGACTCGCGCGAGCACTTCGAGATGCGCACGCACAAGCGCCTGATCGACATCCTCGACCCGACGCCCAAGACCGTTGACTCTCTGATGCGACTCGACCTCCCGGCCGGTGTCGACATCGAGATCAAGCTCTGAGGGCCGGTGAGCTGAGAATGACCAAGCAGATCAAGGGCATCCTGGGCGAGAAGCTCGGCATGACGCAGGTGTGGGACGAGAACAACCGTGTTGTTCCGGTCACCGTCGTCAAGGCCGGCCCCAACGTCGTCACCCAGGTGCGTACGAACGACAGCGACGGCTACGAGTCGGTCCAGATCGCCTTCGGCGAGATCGACCCGCGCAAGGTGAACAAGCCCCTCAAGGGCCACTTCGCCAAGGCCGACGTGACGCCGCGCCGCCACCTCGTCGAGATCCGCACCGCGGACGCCTCCGAGTACACCCTCGGCCAGGAGATCACCGCCGAGGTGTTCGAGGCCGGGATCAAGGTCGACGTCACCGGCAAGAGCAAGGGCAAGGGCTTCGCCGGTGTCATGAAGCGTCACAACTTCAAGGGCCTCGGCGCCGGTCACGGCACCCAGCGCAAGCACCGCTCGCCCGGTTCCATCGGTGGCTGCGCCACCCCGGGCCGCGTGTTCAAGGGCCTCCGCATGGCGGGTCGCATGGGCAACGAGCGCGTCACCACCCAGAACCTGACCGTCCACGCCGTTGACGCGGAGAAGGGTCTGCTGCTCATCAAGGGCGCGGTTCCCGGTCCGAACGGCGGCCTCGTCCTGGTCCGCACCGCGGCCAAGGGGGCCTGAGGTAACCGATGAGTACTGTTGACATCCTTTCGCCTGCCGGCGAGAAGGCCGGTTCCGTCGAGCTCCCCGCGGAGATCTTCGGCGTGGAGAAGGTCAGCATCCCGCTGATCCACCAGGTCGTCGTCGCGCAGCTGGCGGCTGCCCGTCAGGGCACGCACAAGACCAAGACCCGTGGCGAGGTCCGCGGCGGTGGCAAGAAGCCGTACCGCCAGAAGGGCACCGGTCGCGCCCGTCAGGGTTCGACCCGCGCGCCGCAGTTCGCCGGCGGTGGCGTCGTCCACGGCCCGCAGCCGCGCGACTACTCGCAGCGGACCCCGAAGAAGATGAAGGCTGCCGCCCTGCGTCACGCCCTCACCGACCGGGCCCGCCACAACCGCATCCACGTCGTCTCCGGCGTCATCGAGGGCGACAGCCCCTCGACGAAGGCCGCCCGGACGCTGTTCGGCAAGATCTCGGAGCGCAAGAACCTGCTCCTGGTCGTCGACCGCGCCGACGAGGCCGCGTGGCTGTCCGCCCGCAACCTGCCCCAGGTCCACATCCTGGAGCCGGGCCAGCTGAACACGTACGACGTTCTCGTCTCCGACGACGTGGTCTTCACCCAGGCCGCCTTCGAGTCCTTCGTGTCCGGCCCGAAGGCCAATGACACCGAAGGGAGCGAGGTCTGATGGCCATCCGTCACCCCGCCATTGCCTCGAAGGCCGCGAAGAAGGCCAAGGCCGCCCGCGTCGCCAAGGCGCGCCGCCACGCCACCGAGGGCAAGAACACCGTCGTCACGCCGCTGAGCAAGTCGTACACGGACCCCCGTGACGTGCTGCTCAAGCCGGTCGTGTCGGAGAAGAGCTACGCGCTCCTGGACGAGAACAAGTACACGTTCATCGTCGACCCGAACGCCAACAAGACCCAGATCAAGCAGGCCGTCCAGGCGGTCTTCTCGGTCAAGGTCACCGGGGTCAACACGATCAACCGCATCGGCAAGCGCAAGCGGACCCGCACCGGGTTCGGCCAGCGTGCGGCGACCAAGCGCGCGATCGTGACCCTCGCCGAGGGCGACCGTATCGACATCTTCGGCGGTCCGACCGCGTAAGCGGGTCGGATCGTCCGATATCGGACGAGGACTGAGAAATGGGAATCCGCAAGTACAAGCCGACTACGCCGGGCCGTCGTGGTTCCAGCGTCGCCGACTTCGTCGAGGTCACGCGGTCCACGCCGGAGAAGTCGCTGGTCCGCCCCCTGCACAGCAAGGGCGGCCGTAACAACGCCGGTCGTGTGACCGTTCGCCACCAGGGTGGCGGACACAAGCGCGCCTACCGCGTGATCGACTTCCGTCGTCACGACAAGGACGGCGTGCCGGCGAAGGTCGCGCACATCGAGTACGACCCCAACCGCACCGCGCGCATCGCGCTGCTCCACTACGCGGACGGCGAGAAGCGCTACATCCTGGCGCCGAAGGGCCTGACCCAGGGCGACCGGATCGAGAACGGTCCCGGCGCCGACATCAAGCCCGGCAACAACCTGGCGCTGCGCAACATCCCGGTCGGTACGACGATCCACTCCGTGGAGCTTCGTCCGGGTGGGGGCGCCAAGTTCGCCCGCTCCGCCGGTGCCTCCGTGCAGTTGCTCGCGAAGGAGGGCACGATGGCCCACCTCCGCATGCCCTCCGGTGAGATCCGCCTGGTCGACCAGCGCTGCCGCGCCACGGTCGGCGAGGTCGGCAACGCCGAGCAGAGCAACATCAACTGGGGCAAGGCCGGCCGCAAGCGCTGGCTGGGCGTCCGCCCGACCGTTCGCGGTGTGGCGATGAACCCGGTTGACCACCCCCACGGTGGTGGTGAGGGCAAGACCTCCGGTGGTCGCCACCCGGTCAGCCCCTGGGGCCAGAAGGAAGGACGTACTCGTTCGCCCAAGAAGGCGTCGAACAAGTACATCGTCCGCCGCCGCAAGACGAACAAGAAGCGCTAGGAGCGGGTTCAGATGCCGCGCAGTCTCAAGAAGGGGCCCTTCGTCGACGACCACCTGATCAAGAAGGTGGACGCCCAGAACGAAGCCGGTTCCAAGAACGTCATCAAGACCTGGTCCCGTCGCTCGATGATCGTCCCGGCCATGCTCGGCCACACGATCGCGGTGCACAACGGCAAGACCCACATCCCGGTGTTCGTCACCGAGTCGATGGTCGGCCACAAGCTCGGCGAGTTCTCGCCGACGCGCACCTTCCGGGGTCACGTCAAGGACGACCGGAAGTCGAAGCGCCGCTAGCAGCGGATCGCATTCAGACACGTAAGTAACTGAGAGGGACAACCATGGAAGCCAGGGCCCAGGCGCGGTACATCCGCGTTACGCCCATGAAGGCCCGCCGCGTGGTGGACCTTATCCGTGGCATGGACGCCACGGAGGCTCAGGCTGTTCTGCGATTCGCTCCGCAGGCAGCCTCCGTGCCCGTCGGCAAGGTGCTCGACAGCGCCATCGCCAACGCCGCGCACAACTACGACCACACCGACGCCGACAGCCTCTTCATCTCCGAGGCGTACGTCGACGAGGGCCCGACCCTGAAGCGGTTCCGTCCGCGTGCCCAGGGCCGCGCCTACCGGATCCGCAAGCGGACCAGCCACATCACCGTGGTCGTCAGCAGCAAGGAAGGAACCCGGTAATGGGCCAGAAGGTTAACCCGCATGGGTTCCGGCTCGGTGTCACCACGGACTTCAAGTCCCGGTGGTACGCCGACAAGCTGTACAAGGACTACGTCAAGGAAGACGTCGCCATCCGTCGGATGATGACGTCCGGCATGGAGCGCGCCGGCATCTCCAAGGTGGAGATCGAGCGCACCCGTGACCGCGTGCGGGTGGACATCCACACCGCTCGTCCGGGCATCGTCATCGGCCGCCGTGGTGCCGAGGCCGACCGCATCCGCGGTGACCTCGAGAAGCTCACGGGCAAGCAGGTCCAGCTGAACATCCTCGAGGTCAAGAACCCCGAGACGGACGCTCAGCTGGTCGCGCAGGCCGTCGCCGAGCAGCTCTCCTCCCGCGTCTCCTTCCGCCGTGCCATGCGCAAGAGCATGCAGTCGGCGATGAAGGCCGGCGCAAAGGGCATCAAGATCCAGTGCGGTGGCCGCCTCGGCGGCGCCGAGATGTCCCGCTCGGAGTTCTACCGCGAGGGCCGCGTGCCCCTGCACACGCTCCGCGCGAACGTGGACTACGGCTTCTTCGAGGCCAAGACGACCTTCGGCCGCATCGGTGTGAAGGTCTGGATCTACAAGGGCGACGTCAAGAACATCGCCGAGGTCCGCGCCGAGAACGCCGCTGCCCGTGCGGGTAACCGCCCGGCCCGCGGTGGCGCCGACCGCCCGGCCCGTGGTGGCCGCGGTGGCGAGCGTGGTGGGCGCGGTCGCAAGCCGCAGCAGGCTGCCGGCGCCGAGGCCCCCAAGGCCGAGGCTCCCGCGTCCGCTCCGGCTGAGAGCACCGGAACGGAGGCCTGACCGACATGCTGATCCCCCGTAGGGTCAAGCACCGCAAGCAGCACCACCCGGGACGCAGCGGCGCTGCCAAGGGTGGCACGACGGTCGCGTTCGGCGAGTACGGCATCCAGGCGCTCACCCCGGCGTATGTGACGAACCGTCAGATCGAGGCCGCTCGTATCGCCATGACGCGTCACATCAAGCGTGGTGGCAAGGTCTGGATCAACATCTACCCGGACCGCCCGCTCACCAAGAAGCCCGCCGAGACCCGCATGGGTTCCGGTAAGGGTTCTCCGGAGTGGTGGATCGCCAACGTCAAGCCCGGACGCGTGATGTTCGAGCTGTCGTACCCCAACGAGAAGATTGCGCGTGAGGCCCTCACTCGTGCGGCTCACAAGCTGCCGATGAAGTGCCGGATCGTCAAGCGCGAGGCAGGTGAAGCGTGATGTCGGCCGGTACCAAGGCGTCCGAGCTGCGCGAGCTGGGCAACGAGGAGCTTCTCGCGAAGCTCCGCGAGGCCAAGGAAGAGCTGTTCAACCTCCGCTTCCAGGCGGCGACCGGTCAGCTCGAGAACCACGGTCGGCTCAAGGCCGTCCGTAAGGACATCGCGCGGATCTACACCCTGATGCGTGAGCGCGAGCTGGGCATCGAGACGGTGGAGAGCGCCTGATGAGTGAGAGCAACGTGACTGAGCAGACTGCAGAGGCCCGCGGCTTCCGCAAGACCCGTGAGGGTCTCGTCGTCAGCGACAAGATGGACAAGACCGTCGTCGTCGCCGTCGAGGACCGCGTCAAGCACGCGCTGTACGGCAAGGTCATCCGCCGTACCAACAAGCTCAAGGCGCACGACGAGCAGAACGCCGCGGGCGTCGGCGACCGTGTCCTCCTCGCGGAGACCCGGCCGCTGTCCGCGACGAAGCGCTGGCGCGTCGTCGAGATCCTCGAGAAGGCGAAGTAATCAAGCGGGGGTCCGCCCCCGCTGCCCCCGCCGGGGATCGTCCCCGGGCTCCGGCCCGGCCGGGCGCTCCCGGCGAGGTTTCGCCCGAACGAAGGGAAACCGCCTCCTGGCGGCTCCGTGAGACGGCTTACGGGGCCGCCCGGTCGGCAAGCAATTCCTGCTGGGGTATCCCGGCAGGACGGTTCCGCCAGGCTCTCCGGCTCACCCCCGGAGGGAACCGGCAGACAAACAGGAGATAGACGTGATCCAGCAGGAGTCGCGACTGCGTGTCGCCGACAACACTGGTGCGAAGGAAATCCTTTGCATCCGTGTGCTCGGTGGCTCCGGTCGCCGCTACGCGGGCATCGGTGACGTCATCGTCGCCACCGTGAAGGACGCGATCCCCGGTGGCAACGTGAAGAAGGGTGACGTCGTCAAGGCGGTCATCGTTCGCACCGTCAAGGAGCGCCGCCGTCCGGACGGCTCGTACATCCGCTTCGACGAGAACGCCGCCGTCATTCTGAAGAACGACGGCGACCCTCGCGGCACCCGCATCTTCGGCCCGGTCGGGCGTGAGCTGCGCGAGAAGAAGTTCATGAAGATCATCTCGCTGGCTCCGGAGGTGCTGTAAGCATGAAGATCAAGAAGGGCGACCTGGTCCAGGTCATCACCGGCAAGGACAAGGGCAAGCAGGGCAAGGTCATTGCCGCTTACCCGCGCGAGGAGCGCGTCCTGGTCGAGGGTGTCAACCGGGTCAAGAAGCACACCAAGGCCGGTCCGACCGCCAGCGGTTCGCAGGCCGGCGGCATCGTCACGACCGAGGCGCCGATCCACGTCTCCAACGTCCAGCTGGTCGTTGAGAAGGACGGCAACAAGGTCGTCACGCGTGTCGGCTACCGCTTCGACGACGAGGGCAACAAGATCCGCGTTGCCAAGCGGACGGGTGAGGACATCTGATGGCTACCACCACCACTCCGCGTCTCAAGACGAAGTACCGCGAGGAGATCGCGGGCAAGCTGCGTGACGAGTTCAAGTACGAGAACGTCATGCAGATCCCCGGCCTCGTCAAGATCGTGGTCAACATGGGTGTCGGCGACGCCGCCCGTGACTCGAAGCTGATCGAGGGCGCGATCCGCGACCTGACCACCATCACCGGTCAGAAGCCGGCCGTCACCAAGGCCCGCAAGTCCATCGCGCAGTTCAAGCTGCGTGAGGGCCAGCCGATCGGTGCCCACGTCACGCTCCGTGGCGACCGCATGTGGGAGTTCCTGGACCGCACCCTGTCGCTCGCGCTGCCGCGCATCCGCGACTTCCGCGGCCTGTCCCCCAAGCAGTTCGACGGTCGTGGCAACTACACCTTCGGTCTCACGGAGCAGGTCATGTTCCACGAGATCGACCAGGACAAGATCGACCGCGTCCGGGGTATGGACATCACCGTGGTGACCACGGCGACCAACGACGCTGAGGGCCGTGCGCTCCTTCGTCACCTCGGCTTCCCCTTCAAGGAGGCGTGAGCGAGATGGCGAAGAAGGCTCTGATCGCGAAGGCTGCTCGCAAGCCCAAGTTCGGCGTGCGTGGCTACACGCGCTGCCAGCGCTGCGGCCGTCCCCACTCCGTGTACCGCAAGTTCGGCCTGTGCCGCGTGTGCCTTCGTGAGATGGCTCACCGTGGCGAGCTGCCGGGCGTGACCAAGAGCTCCTGGTAATCCCCGATTTAGGGATTCCCGAAGCTCTCGGTAAGCAATGGGCGTGTCAGGCGCCCACCCTTCCATGGCTTAGGCTGGGAGGGTTGGGCGCCCTGACGCCCGTACGACTTACTACGCCGTAGGTCCACCGCACCGCACCCGCCTCGTCTCGGATCGAGGAGAGGGATGGGCACCTGGAAACCCCGGCGAGAGAGGCCGAAGGCCAATTCATGACCATGACTGATCCGATCGCAGACATGCTTACGCGTCTGCGGAACGCGAACTCGGCATACCACGACTCCGTGACGATGCCGGCATCGAAGATCAAGTCGCACATCGCGGAGATCCTCCAGCAGGAGGGCTTCATCACGGGCTGGAAGATCGAGGACGCCGAGGTCGGCAAGAACCTCGTCCTGGAGCTGAAGTTCGGCCCCAACCGTGAGCGCTCCATCGCGGGCATCAAGCGGATCTCCAAGCCCGGTCTCCGGGTGTACGCGAAGTCCACCAACCTGCCGAAGGTGCTCGGCGGCCTCGGCGTGGCGATCATCTCCACGTCGCACGGGCTCCTCACCGACAAGCAGGCCGGCAAGAAGGGCGTGGGTGGGGAAGTCCTCGCCTACGTCTGGTAGCGGAAGGGAACGGAGGAAACAGCTATGTCGCGTATTGGCAAGCTCCCCATCACGGTTCCCGCCGGCGTGGACGTCACCATCGACGGCCGTACGGTCTCGGTCAAGGGCCCCAAGGGCGAACTGACCCACACCGTTGTCGCGCCGATCGACATCGCCAAGGGTGAGGACGGCGTTCTGAACGTCACCCGCCCCAACGACGAGCGTCAGAGCAAGGCCCTGCACGGCCTGTCCCGCACGCTGGTGGCGAACATGATCACCGGCGTGACCCAGGGTTACGTGAAGAAGCTCGAGATCAGCGGTGTCGGTTACCGCGTCACGGCCAAGGGCTCGAACCTCGAGTTCGCGCTCGGCTACAGCCACCCGATCACCGTCGAGGCGCCCGAGGGCATCACCTTCAAGGTGGAGACCCCGACCCGCTTCTCGGTCGAGGGCATCGACAAGCAGAAGGTCGGCGAGGTTGCGGCCAACATCCGCAAGCTGCGCAAGCCCGACCCGTACAAGGCCAAGGGCGTCAAGTACGAGGGCGAAGTCATCCGCCGCAAGGTCGGAAAGGCGGGTAAGTAAGCCATGGCATACGGACAGAAGATCCTCAAGGGCGACGCCTACAAGCGCGCCGCGATCAAGCGCCGCCACATCCGGATCCGTAAGAACATCAACGGAACGGCGGAGCGTCCGCGTCTGGTCGTTACCCGCTCCAACCGCCACATCGTGGCCCAGGTGATCGACGACCTCAAGGGTCACACCCTTGCGTCGGCGTCCACCCTGGACACCTCGATCCGCGGTGGCGAGGGCGACAAGTCCGCGCAGGCCAAGCAGGTCGGCGCCCTGGTCGCCGAGCGCGCCAAGGCCGCCGGTGTCGAGGCTGTCGTGTTCGACCGTGGTGGCAACCAGTACGCCGGGCGCATCGCCGCCCTGGCGGACGCCGCCCGCGAAGCCGGGCTCAAGTTCTGAGCCGCTCGTAGCTAGCGGAAAGAGAGAGGTAATCCAATGGCTGGACCCCAGCGCCGCGGTGGCGGTGCCGGTGGCGGCGAGCGGCGGGACCGTAAGGGTCGTGACGGTGGCGCAGCCGCCGCCGAGAAGACTGCTTACGTTGAGCGTGTCGTCGCGATCAACCGTGTCGCCAAGGTTGTGAAGGGTGGTCGTCGCTTCAGCTTCACCGCGCTGGTCGTGGTGGGCGACGGTGACGGCACCGTGGGTGTCGGTTACGGCAAGGCCAAGGAGGTGCCGGCCGCCATCGCCAAGGGCGTTGAGGAGGCCAAGAAGCACTTCTTCAAGGTCCCGCGTATCCAGGGCACCATCCCGCACCCCATCCAGGGTGAGAAGGCGGCCGGCGTCGTGCTGCTGAAGCCCGCGTCCCCCGGTACCGGTGTTATCGCCGGTGGCCCGGTGCGTGCGGTGCTCGAGTGCGCCGGTATCCACGACGTGCTGTCGAAGTCGCTCGGCTCCGACAACGCGATCAACATCGTGCACGCGACCGTGGAGGCCCTCAAGGGCCTGCAGCGTCCCGAGGAGATCGCGGCCCGCCGTGGTCTGCCGCTCGAGGACGTCGCCCCCGCGGCTCTCCTGCGTGCGCGTGCCGGGGCGGGTGCGTAATCATGGCGCAGCTCAAGATTACGCAGGTCAAGTCCTACATCGGCAGCAAGCAGAACCACCGTGACACCCTGCGCTCCCTTGGTCTCAAGGGCATCAACACGCAGGTCGTCAAGGAGGACCGCCCCGAGTTCCGCGGCATGGTGCACACCGTCCGCCACCTCGTGACGGTCGAGGAGGTCGACTGATCATGGCGGAGAACAACCCGCTCAAGATCCACAACCTCCGTCCCGCCCCGGGCGCCAAGACCGCCAAGACCCGTGTCGGTCGTGGTGAGGCGTCGAAGGGTAAGACGGCCGGTCGTGGTACCAAGGGCACCAAGGCCCGCTACCAGGTTCCGGAGCGCTTCGAGGGTGGGCAGATGCCCCTCCACATGCGCCTCCCGAAGCTGAAGGGCTTCAAGAACCCGTTCAAGACCGAGTACCAGGTCGTGAACCTCGACAAGCTGGCCGCGCTCTACCCCGAGGGTGGCGAGGTCACCGTCGAGGGCCTGGTGGCCAAGGGTGCCGTTCGCAAGAACAGCCTCGTCAAGGTCCTCGGCCAGGGCGAGGTCTCCGTGGCGCTGCAGGTGACGGTCGACGCCGTCTCCGGCTCCGCCAAGGAGAAGATCACCGCCGCCGGCGGTACCGTCACCGAGCTCGTCTGAACCACTCAGGCGATCGCTCGATGACCTGATCGATCCCGACCGGGGATATCCCACAAAGGGGTATCCCCGGTTGGTCGTTCCACGGGGACGTGTGCCGCCGGTAAGGTAGCCTGCACCGTTCGTTATTCATTACCCGTGGTATCCGTCGTATCCGTCGAACCTCAAGACCGTCACCCTTGACGCAGTTGCGCGGGGGTCGCAGGAGGCACCGTGCTCACCGCGTTCGCCCGGGCGTTCAGGACGCCCGACCTGCGCAAGAAGCTGCTCTTCACGCTGGGCATCATCGTGGTCTACCGGGTCGGTACCCACATTCCGATCCCTGGCGTCAACTACACCTCTGTGCAGCAGTGCGTAAAGGAAGCCTCTGGCAACCAGGGGCTCTTCGGCATGATCAACATGTTCAGCGGTGGCGCGCTGCTGCAGATCACGATCTTCGCGCTCGGCATCATGCCGTACATCACGGCGAGCATCATCCTGCAGCTGCTGACCGTGGTGATCCCGCGCCTGGAAGCCCTGAAGAAGGAGGGCCAGGCGGGCACCGCGAAGATCACGCAGTACACCCGTTACCTGACGGTGGCCCTCGCCATCCTGCAGGGCACCGGCCTGGTGGCCACCGCCCGCAGCGGCGCCCTCTTCGGCCAGTGCTCGGTCGGCAGCCAGATCGTGCCGGACCGCTCGATCTTCACCACCATCACCATGGTCGTCTGCATGACCGCCGGTACGGCCGTCGTGATGTGGCTCGGCGAGCTGATCACCGACCGCGGCATCGGCAACGGCATGTCGATCCTGATGTTCATCTCGATCGCCGCGACCTTCCCGTCCGCGCTGTGGGCCATCAAGAAGCAGGGCACGCTGGCCGGCGGCTGGATCGAGTTCGGCACCGTCATCCTGGTGGGCCTGGTCATGGTGGGCCTCGTCGTCTTCGTCGAGCAGGCCCAGCGCCGCATCCCGGTGCAGTACGCGAAGCGCATGATCGGCCGCCGTTCCTACGGAGGTACGTCGACGTACATCCCGCTGAAGGTCAACCAGGCCGGTGTGATCCCGGTCATCTTCGCCTCGTCGCTGCTCTACATCCCGGCACTGGTGGCGCAGTTCTCCGGCGGCAACTCCAGCTGGAAGGTCTGGGTCAACGACAACCTGACCAAGGGCGACCACCCGATCTACCTGGTCAGCTACTTCCTGCTGATCGTTTTCTTCGCGTTCTTCTACGTGGCGATCTCCTTCAACCCCGAAGAAGTCGCCGACAACATGAAGAAGTATGGTGGCTTCATCCCGGGCATCCGGGCTGGCCGACCGACCGCTGAGTACCTCAGCTTCGTGCTCAACCGGATCACCTGGCCGGGTTCGCTGTATCTGGGTCTGATCGCTCTCGTGCCAACGATGGCGTTGGTCGGGTTCGGGGCAACCGGTAACTTCCCCTTCGGCGGGACGAGCATCCTGATCATCGTGGGTGTGGGTCTCGAGACGGTGAAGCAGATCGAGAGCCAGCTCCAGCAGCGCAATTACGAAGGGTTCCTCCGCTGATGCGTATCGTCCTCGTCGGGCCGCCGGGTGCCGGTAAGGGAACGCAAGCTGTTCGCCTTGCCGAGAAACTGCGCATCCCGCACATCTCCACGGGCGACCTGTTCCGCGCCAACATCAGCCAGCAGACGGAGCTCGGGAAGCTCGCGAAGTCCTACATGGACGCCGGCAACCTCGTCCCCGACGAGGTGACCATCGCGATGGCGAAGGACCGTATGGAGCAGCCGGACGCCGAGGGCGGCTTCCTGCTCGACGGTTTCCCGCGCAACGTCTCGCAGGCCGAGGCGCTCGACGAGCTGCTGAAGACCGAGTCCATCAAGCTGGACGCCGTGCTCGACCTCGAGGTCCCCGAGGAGGAGGTCGTCAAGCGGATCGCCGGCCGGCGCATCTGCCGCAACGACTCCGCGCACGTCTTCCACGTGACCTACAGCCCGC
Source organism: Streptomyces sp. NPDC101152 (assembly GCF_044768275.1). Lineage (NCBI taxonomy): Bacteria > Bacillati > Actinomycetota > Actinomycetes > Kitasatosporales > Streptomycetaceae > Streptomyces > Streptomyces sp. NPDC101152. The sequence goes on from NZ_JBIWPO010000002.1 coordinate 320,808, forward strand.
CGAAGCAGGAGGGCGTCTGCGACGTCTGCGGCGGTGATCTGTACCAGCGTGACGACGACTCCGAGGAAACGGTGCGCACGCGGCTGGAGGTCTACCACACGCAGACCGAGCCGATCATCGACTACTACAAGTCGCAGGGTCTGGTCGTCACGATCTCGTCCCTCGGCCCGGTGGACGAGGTCACCCAGCGAGCCCTCGAGGCCCTCAAGCGCGAGGACGACGGCAAGTAGCCGTCAGCCTCTTACGGCCGTGGCACCCGCAGGGGCGTCACGGCCGTAGTGTTGTGTTGGTAACCGAGTTGACGCAGTGAGCAGCAGACGGAGAGCGCAGGCCCCCATGGTGCAGATCAAGAGCCCCGAGCAGATCGCCAAGATGCGTGAGGCGGGGCTGGTCGTCGCCGCCATCCACGCGGCGACGCGGGAAGCGGCCGTGCCCGGCGCCAGCACCAAGGACCTCGACGAGGTCGCCCGCAAGGTGCTCGCCGAGCACAACGCCAAGCCCAACTTCCTCGGTTACGGCGGCTTCCCGGCGACCATCTGCACCTCCGTCAACGAGGTCGTCGTGCACGGCATCCCCTCCGAGGACGTGGTCCTCAAGGACGGCGACATCATCTCCATCGACTGCGGCGCGATCGTCGACGGCTGGCACGGCGACGCGGCGTACACCGCGTTCGTCGGCTCGGGCCACGCGCCCGAACTCATCGAGCTCTCCCGGGTCACCGAGGAGTCGATGTGGGCCGGCATCGCGGCGATGAAGCAGGGCCACCGCCTCGTCGACGTCTCGAGGGCCATCGAGACGTACATCCGCCGCCAGCCGAAGCCGGGCGGCGGCAAGTACGGGATCATCGAGGACTACGGCGGCCACGGCATCGGCACCGAGATGCACATGGACCCGCACCTGCTGAACTACGTCGACCGCCGCCGCGGCAAGGGCCCCAAGCTGGTCCCGGGCTTCTGCCTCGCCATCGAGCCGATGGTCTCCCTGGGCACCCCCAAGACCGAGGTCCTCTCCGACGACTGGACGGTCATCACCACCGACGGCACCTGGTCCTCCCACTGGGAACACTCGGTCGCCCTCACCGAGGAGGGCCCCCTGGTCCTCACCGCCCCGGACGGCGGCCGCGCGAAGCTGGCGGAGCTGGGGATCACGGTGGCACCGGACCCGCTGGGCTGAGCACCTGGCCGGCCCGGGACCGCCGGTCGGAGGCCGGCGCGGCCGCTCGAAGCCTGTGAGGCGCCCTGGGCGCCGAGCCCGCGGGGGCGGTGTCGGGGAGAGGTCGGCGGGCCGCGCGAAGCCGGCGGAGTTGGGGATCACGGTGGCACCGGACCCGCTGGGCTGAGGATCTCGTGCTTAAGGATCTCCCTGCCGGGGCATTCTTCCTCGATTCGTGTTTCAGGGTGCGCTGACGTAGACTGACTCGTCGGCTCTCGTGCGCCCGCATGTCCGCATGCTCGTGGGAGAGTCGATCAAGGTAGTCGATTCGAAGGGCGAAGCGTGGCCAAGAAGCAAGGTGCCATCGAGATCGAGGGCACTGTCGTCGAGTCTCTTCCGAACGCCATGTTCAAGGTCGAGCTCCAGAACGGCCACCAGGTCCTGGCACACATCAGCGGCAAGATGCGTATGCACTACATCCGCATCCTCCCTGACGACCGGGTCGTGGTGGAGCTGTCTCCGTACGACCTGACGCGTGGCCGGATCGTCTACCGCTACAAGTAGATCTTGCCCGCATCCCGTTCCGGCGGGGTGGTGGCACTGACCCGGAGAACCTCAATCCCATGAAGGTCAAGCCGAGCGTCAAGAAGATCTGCGACAAGTGCAGGGTGATCCGCCGTCACGGTCGGGTCATGGTCATCTGCGAGAACCCGCGCCACAAGCAGCGCCAGGGCTGACGCACGACCGATCCCTCTGCATCCACCGCAGAGATTCGCGCGACGCAAGCTGAATATGTTCATACGCAGGACCCGGGCACCCCAGTGCCTGACACCCCCGGTTCGGAGGCCGGGGACCCGGTTCGTACCTGACACGGCGACCGGGAACTGGTTCTGTGGAAGACCTCCGAAGATCACCAGGAGCCATTGAATGGCACGCGTTTCCGGTGTTGACATCCCGCGCGAAAAGCGCGTGGAGGTCGCCCTCACCTACGTGTTCGGCATCGGCCGGACCCTCGCGAAGGAGACGCTGGCTGCGACCGGCGTCAACCCCGACACCCGCGTCCGCGACCTCTCCGAGGAGCAGCTCGTCGCGATCCGCGAGTACGTGGACAACAACATCAAGACCGAGGGTGACCTCCGTCGTGAGATCCAGGCCGACATCCGCCGCAAGGTGGAGATCGGCTGCTACCAGGGTCTCCGTCACCGTCGCGGTCTGCCCGTCCGCGGTCAGCGCACCAGCACCAACGCTCGCACCCGCAAGGGCCCGCGTCGCGCCATCGCCGGCAAGAAGAAGCCGGGCAAGAAGTAGTCCTCAGCGGACAACGCTTCACCAGCGGTCTTCGCTGTAGGACCGACCACCTCCCCGTAGGAGTTTGTAGATGCCCCCCAAGGGACGTCAGGGCGCTGCCAAGAAGGTGCGCCGCAAGGAAAAGAAGAACGTCGCTCACGGCCACGCGCACATCAAGAGCACGTTCAACAACACGATCGTCTCCATCACGGACCCGTCCGGCAACGTGATCTCCTGGGCCTCCGCCGGCCACGTCGGCTTCAAGGGCTCCCGGAAGTCCACGCCGTTCGCCGCGCAGATGGCCGCCGAGTCGGCTGCCCGCCGCGCCCAGGAGCACGGCATGCGCAAGGTCGACGTGTTCGTCAAGGGCCCGGGTTCCGGTCGTGAGACCGCGATCCGCTCCCTGCAGGCCACGGGCCTCGAGGTCGGCTCCATCCAGGACGTCACCCCGACCCCCCACAACGGCTGCCGTCCGCCGAAGCGTCGTCGCGTCTGACGCGCGGGCTCACGGTGGCTCGGCTGGGGGTGTGGGGGTCATCCCCCACATGTCGCAGCACGGCTGCCGTCCGCCGAAGCGTCGTCGCGTCTGACGTCGCTTCGCAGGGTTGGCCGGGCGGTACGGCTCCGTAAGGGGCGTACCGCCCGTACCCTTGCAGTACCCGCACTCCTACGGGGTGCGGTTCCGTCGGGCGTCAAATAGCGGGCGTCCACGAATGAAGGATCTGATCCACACATGCTGATCGCTCAGCGTCCCTCGTTGACCGAAGAGGTCGTCGACGAGTTCCGCTCCCGGTTCGTGATCGAGCCGCTGGAGCCGGGCTTCGGCTACACCCTCGGCAACTCCCTCCGCCGCACCCTCCTGTCCTCGATCCCCGGTGCCGCTGTCACCAGCATCCGGATCGACGGCGTCCTGCACGAGTTCACCACCGTGCCCGGCGTCAAGGAGGACGTCACCGACCTGATCCTCAACATCAAGCAGCTGGTCGTCTCCTCCGAGCACGACGAGCCCGTGGTGATGTACCTGCGCAAGCAGGGCCCGGGTCTGGTCACCGCCGCAGACATCGCGCCCCCGGCCGGTGTCGAGGTGCACAACCCCGACCTCGTCCTCGCCACGCTCAACGGCAAGGGCAAGCTGGAGATGGAGCTGACGGTCGAGCGCGGCCGCGGTTACGTCTCCGCCGTGCAGAACAAGCAGGTGGGCCAGGAGATCGGCCGCATCCCGGTCGACTCCATCTACAGCCCGGTGCTCAAGGTCACGTACAAGGTCGAGGCGACCCGTGTCGAGCAGCGCACCGACTTCGACAAGCTGATCGTCGACGTCGAGACCAAGCAGGCGATGCGTCCGCGTGACGCCATGGCCTCCGCCGGCAAGACCCTGGTCGAGCTGTTCGGTCTCGCCCGCGAGCTGAACATCGACGCCGAGGGCATCGACATGGGCCCGTCCCCGACGGACGCGGCGCTGGCGGCCGACCTCGCGCTCCCGATCGAGGAGCTCGAGCTGACCGTCCGCTCCTACAACTGCCTCAAGCGCGAGGGCATCCACTCCGTGGGTGAGCTCGTGGCGCGTTCCGAGGCCGACCTCCTGGACATCCGCAACTTCGGTGCGAAGTCCATCGACGAGGTCAAGGCGAAGCTGGCCGGCATGGGCCTGGCCCTCAAGGACAGCCCGCCCGGATTCGACCCCACGGCCGCCGCCGACGCCTTCGGCGCCGACGACGACGCGGACGCGGGTTTCGTGGAGACCGAGCAGTACTGATCGGTTGTTGCCGGTGAGCACCCGCTCACCGGGTTCCTGACCCCGGTACCTGATACGGCCGGGGCAGATACCAAGGAGAAAGAAATGCCGAAGCCCACCAAGGGTGCCCGTCTGGGCGGCAGCGCCGCGCACGAGAAGCTGCTCCTCGCGAACCTCGCGAAGTCGCTGTTCGAGCACGGTCGTATCACCACCACCGAGGCGAAGGCCCGTCGTCTTCGTCCGTACGCCGAGCGTCTGGTCACCAAGGCGAAGAAGGGCGACCTTCACAACCGCCGTCAGGTGCTCCAGGTGATCACGGACAAGAGCGTCGTCCACACGCTCTTCACCGAGATCGGCCCGCGCTACGAGAACCGTCCGGGTGGTTACACCCGCATCACCAAGATCGGTAACCGCCGTGGCGACAACGCGCCCATGGCTGTCATCGAGCTGGTCGAGGCGCTGACGGTGGCGCAGCAGGCGACGGGTGAGGCCGAGGCCGCGACGAAGCGTGCGGTCAAGGAGGCCGAGGCCGCTCCGGTTGCCGAGGAGACCAAGGTCGACACGACCAAGGCCGACGAGGTCTCCGACGAGGAGAACAAGGACGCGTAAGCGTCTGCGGGGCTGTTCGGTTGGCGGCCGCAGGTTCGTCGTGGTTGCTCGCGCCCACGCGGCGGAGCCGCAAATTCAGCACAGCCCCGCGCCCCTTGAGGGGCGCTCAGTGGGTCCGTTCCTTTTCAGGAGCGGGCCCGCTTTTGTGTTGCTGAGAGGATCTCTGGGTGAGTGACGAAGTAGAGCCCGGGTATGTACGTGTCCGTCTTGACCTGTCCTACGACGGCACCGACTTCTCCGGCTGGGCCAAGCAGGCCGGTGGGCGGCGGACCGTGCAGGGGGAGGTCGAGGATGCCCTGCGTACCGTCACGCGGTCGGGGGACGTGACCTACGAGCTGACCGTCGCCGGGCGGACCGATGCCGGGGTGCATGCTCGGGGGCAGGTGGCCCATGTCGATCTGCCGGAGGCGGTCTGGCGGGAGCATCACGAGAAGCTGCTGAAGCGGCTCGCCGGGCGGTTGCCGCGGGATGTGCGGGTGTGGGCGCTCAGGGAGGCGCCCAGCGGCTTCAACGCCCGTTTCTCGGCCGTCTGGCGGCGCTACGCGTACCGGGTGACCGACAATCCCGGGGGAGTTGACCCGCTGCTGCGCAACCATGTGCTGTGGCACGACTGGCCGCTCGACGTCGACGCCATGAACGAGGCGGCCCAGGGGCTGCTGGGGGAGCACGACTTCGCCGCCTACTGCAAGAAGCGGGAGGGGGCGACCACCATCCGTACCTTGCAGGAGCTGAGCCTGGAGCGGGGAGCGGACGGGATCATCACGGCCACCGTGCGGGCCGACGCCTTCTGCCACAACATGGTGCGCTCGCTCATCGGGGCGCTGCTGTTCGTGGGAGACGGGCACCGCGGACCGGACTGGCCGGGCAAGGTGCTGGCCGCCGGCGTACGGGACTCCGCCGTGCATGTCGTACGGCCGCACGGGCTGACCCTCGAGGAGGTCGGCTACCCGGCCGACGGGCTGCTGGCCGCGCGCAACAAGGAGGCGCGCAACCGGCGGACGCTGCCCTCAGCCGGGTGCTGCTGAGCGGCGCTATCCGTTCGCGGCCGCCGAGGCCTGCGCCTCGCCCCGTCGGTTGATCTGGCGGAACGTGAAGAGCTGGAGGTCGTTGCCGGCGGCGAAGACGTTCGTGGAGTTCTTCGTCACGTCCTTGCCGTTGGTGAAGCCGACGGTCGTGAAGTAGGCGTAGCGGCCATAGGAGTTGGCCGTCGTCAGGCAGGTGGCGGCGTTGCAGAAGTCCTTCACGCCCTTGCCGGGCAGGGACGTGACGAAGCCCTTCTTGTCCGACTGGCTCCTGGCCTTGGCCGCCTGGGCCTGGGTGTCGAAGACGGCCACGCCGACCGTCACCGCCACGCCGTCCTTGGTGTACGTGACGCGCAGCAGGCGCGTGCAGTCGTTGCCGGTGAGGACGGCCGGGAGGGTGCCCTTCGCAGCAGAGGCGCAGTCCTTGGTGTCGGCCGTCGCGCCCTTCTTGTAGACCGTCGAGCCCATGGTCAGCTGGGTGCCGGGGAAGAGGGTCTCCACGCTGAGCGGGGCCGTGTCCTTGGCCTTGGTGGAGATGAACTCCTTGGGGTCCAGCGGGGGCGGGGCGCTGGTCGGTGCGAAGGACGGGGCCGAGGCGCTGGAGCCGGGGATGGAGGCGCTGGCGGGCAGGCCCGACGGGGTGCCGGAGGCCCGGTTGCCGCCGTTCGCCGACACCACCGCCATGGCGACGGCGGTGCCTATCGCGATGGCGGCCACCGCGCCGCCGCCTATGAACAGCAGACGGCGCCTCCTGTTGCGCGTCTCGGACGCCTCGGCGAGGGCCGCCCAGTCAGGGGTCCGGCCGTCGCCACCGTTGTTCCACGGCTGCTGGGATTGCGGTTTCCAGGGATCCCACTGGGACTGAGGTCCGCCCTGCTGCCCAAAGCTCATGGGGCGCATCTTAGTGGGGGTGCGGAAGGTGCCGGTGGGCCTGTGGACAACGGGCTCGTTTTGACCCACCCGGAGGACCCCGGTACTCTGCTTATTCGTTGTGTATCGGCTTGCTCGTACTCACGAGAGGCCCTTCACACAGGTTCCCTGGAGCAGTTACCAGTGGGCGGCATACGGGCAGTGGCCCGGCATATTTGTCGTCCCCAGCTGCACGATCGCTTCAGTGATGCCATTTTCAGCACCCATCCACTGAAGAAGAAGGCTGCGAAGTGCGTACGTACAGCCCCAAGCCCGGCGATGTGACTCGCCAGTGGCACGTCATCGACGCTCAGGACGTTGTCCTGGGCCGTCTCGCCACGACCGCCGCGTCCCTCCTGCGGGGCAAGCACAAGCCGATCTACGCCCCTCACGTCGACACCGGTGACTTCGTCATCATCATCAACGCCGACAAGGTGCACCTGTCCGGCAACAAGCGGACCCAGAAGATGGCGTACCGCCACTCCGGCTACCCGGGTGGTCTGCGCTCCGTCCGCTACGACGAACTGCTGGCGAAGAACCCCGAGAAGGCCATCGAGAAGGCCGTCAAGGGCATGCTCCCCAAGAACACCCTGGGCCGTCAGATGCTCACCAAGCTGAAGGTCTACTCGGGCGACCAGCACCCGCACGCTGCCCAGCAGCCGGTGCCGTTCGAGATCACCCAGGTCGCGCAGTAAGTCCGGCCACCCCCTAAGACTGAAGAGAATCTGAGGAGCATCGTGGCCGAGACCACTGCCGAGCAGCCGCTCGAAGAGCTTGACATCGACAGCTACACCACGGAGTCGGACGTCCCCGTCGAGGGCGAGTACACCTCCGAGTCCCTCGCGTCCCGCTTCGGCGACCCCCAGCCGGCCGCCGGCCTGGGCCGCCGCAAGAACGCCATCGCCCGCGTCCGGATCGTCCCGGGCACCGGCAAGTGGAAGATCAACGGTCGCACCCTCGAGGACTACTTCCCGAACAAGGTGCACCAGCAGGAAGTCAACGAGCCCTTCAAGGTGCTCGAGCTCGAGGGCCGCTACGACGTCATCGCCCGCATCGCGGGTGGCGGTGTCTCCGGTCAGGCCGGTGCGCTCCGTCTCGGTGTCGCCCGCGCGCTGAACGAGGCCGACGTCGACAACAACCGCGGCCCGCTCAAGAAGGCCGGCTTCCTCCGCCGCGACGACCGTGCGGTCGAGCGCAAGAAGGCCGGTCTGAAGAAGGCCCGCAAGGCCCCGCAGTACAGCAAGCGCTAAACGCGTCCGCTGTCTTTGCAAACGATCGCCCCGGCGGCACGGACTGTGCTGTCGGGGCGGTTCGTTTACACAACCCCTACCGTCCCCGGACAGTCTGAGGGGATGTACTGGGAGTGAGCCGCACTCTCTTCAGCAATTCGGAGGACACCACAGTGGGACGACTCTTCGGGACGGACGGCGTCCGGGGCGTCGCCAACGCGGATCTGACGGCCGAGATGGCGCTCGGTCTGTCGGTGGCGGCGGCGCACGTGCTGGCCGAGGCGGGCACGTTCGAGGGCCACCGGCCCACGGCGGTCGTCGGGCGGGACCCGCGTGCGTCCGGAGAGTTCCTGGAGGCCGCGGTCGTCGCGGGCCTCGCGAGCGCGGGCGTGGACGTGCTGCGCGTCGGTGTGCTGCCCACGCCCGCGGTGGCGTACCTCACCGGCGCGCTCGGCGCCGACCTGGGCGTCATGCTCTCCGCCAGCCACAACGCCATGCCCGACAACGGCGTCAAGTTCTTCGCCCGTGGCGGCCACAAACTGGCCGACGAGCTGGAGGACCGGATCGAGGCGGTGTACGAGTCCCACCGCCACGGGGAGCCGTGGGAGCGGCCGACCGGGGCGGGCGTCGGCCGGGTGCAGGACTACGAGGAGGGCTTCGACAAGTACGTCGCCCATCTGATCGCCGTCCTCCCGAACCGGCTCGACGGGCTGAGGATCGTCCTCGACGAGGCGCACGGCGCCGCGGCGTGGGTGTCGCCGGAGGCGTTCTCCCGGGCCGGCGCCGAGGTGATCACGATCGGTGCCTCGCCGGACGGCCTCAACATCAACGACGGCTGCGGCTCCACCCACCTGGAGAAACTGAAGGCCGCCGTCGTCGAGCACGGGGCCGCGCTCGGCATCGCGCACGACGGGGACGCGGACCGATGCCTCGCCGTGGACCACACCGGGGCCGAGGTGGACGGCGACCAGATCCTCGCCGTGCTGGCCCTGGCCATGCGGGAGCGGTCCGTGCTGCGGGCCGACACCGTCGTGGCGACCGTCATGTCCAACCTCGGCTTCAAGCTGGCGCTGGAGCGGGAGGGGCTGCGGCTCGTCCAGACGGCGGTGGGGGACCGGTACGTGCTGGAGGAGATGAAGCAGCACGGGTACGCCCTCGGCGGCGAGCAGTCCGGGCACGTGATCATCCTGGACCACGCGACGACCGGCGACGGCACGCTGACCGGGCTGATGCTGGCGGCGCGGGTCGCCGAGACCGGGCGGTCGCTGCGGGATCTCGCGGGCGTGATGGAGCGGTTGCCGCAGGTGCTGATCAATGTCCCGGACGTCGACAGGTCCCGGGTCGGGAACTCGACGGAACTCGCGGCTGCCGTTGCTGAGGCGGAGCGGGAGTTGGGGGCGACGGGGCGGGTGTTGCTGCGGCCTTCCGGGACCGAGCCGTTGGTTCGGGTGATGGTGGAGGCGGCGGACATTGATCAGGCGCGGTCCGTGGCGGGGCGGTTGGCGGATGCGGTGAAGTCGGCGTTGGGTTAGTCAGGCTCCGCGCCGCCCCTTTGTAAAGTGCCGTTGGCTTGACCACAGCGATTTCTGGGCCAGCAGTGTGAAGGTGCCGGCCAGGACGATGCCCAGGAGGTTCAGGAGGAGTTGTTCCCTTGAGCCCCAGGCCTGGCGGTACTCGGCGTAGGCGAAGGCCACGGCCGCAAGCCGACGGTCACCAGCATCGCCACCGCGAAGCCCATGCGTTGTCCAGGACGACACCGCAGGCCGCGATCATGGTGGCGCGTAGGTGATGGAGAGCGCCGACTCCTCGTGGGTCGCGTCGGTCAACTGCTCCCACAGGATCGCGTCCGCGCCCTCGCCGGGTGCCTCCTCCTCGGCCTTGTCGGCGCGCTCGGACAGGGACAGGTCGATGTTCTCGATGGCGATGGAGCCGGACCTTCCAGTCCCGACTCCCGCAGTGCGCCGATGAGTTCGTCGCCGGCCTCGCGGGCCACGTCGCACATCACCACGTCCCCCGCGGGGTTGCGGGCGGCACCCGGCAGGACGACCAGGTGGGCCGGGCCGACCAGCATGGCCGCAGACTAACGGTCGGAAAGGTCAGAGTTTGCGCAGGCTCAGGCGCTGGACCTTGTGGTCGGGGCCCTTGCGGACGATGAGGGTGGCGCGGCCGCGGGTGGGGGCGATGTTCTCCACCAGGTTGGGCTTGTTGATGGTGCGCCAGAGCGTGCGGGCGTAGTCGAGGGCCTCCTCCTCGGACACCTGGGTGTACTTCCTGAAGTACGAGTCCGGGTTCTGGAAGGCGGTCTGGCGCAGTTTCCTGAAGCGGCTGAGGTACCAGCGCTCGATGTCGTCGGCGCCGGCGTCGACGTACACACTGAAGTCGAAGTAGTCGGCGAGGCCGACGCGGGTGCGGCCGTCCTTGCCGGGGAGGGCGGGCTGGAGGACGTTCAGGCCCTCGACGATCAGGATGTCGGGGCGGCGGACGGTGAGTTTCCCGTCCGGGACGATGTCGTAGATCAGGTGGGAGTAGACGGGGGCGGTGACCTCGTCCTTGCCGGCCTTGATGTCGGCGACGAAGCGGGTGAGGGCGCGGCGGTCGTACGACTCGGGGAAGCCCTTGCGGGACATCAGGCCGCGGGCCTGCAGTTCCCTGGTGGGCAGCAGGAAGCCGTCGGTCGTGACCAGCTCGACGCGCGGGTGCTCGGGCCAGCGGGACAGGAGTGCCTGGAGGAGACGGGCGACGGTCGACTTGCCCACGGCGACCGAGCCGGCGACGCCTATGACGAACGGGGTGCCGGACTGGGAGCCCCGGTCGCCGAGGAAGGTGTTCAGGGCGTTCCTGAGGCCGTCGGTGGCGCCGACGTAGAGGTTGAGCAGGCGGGACAGCGGGAGGTAGATGTCCCGCACCTCGTCGAGGTCGATGACGTCACCGAGGCCGCGAAGCCTCTCGACCTCCTCGGCGGTCAGCGGAAGCGGCGTCTTGTCGCGCAGCGCGCTCCACTCGGTTCGGGTGAGGTCGACGTAGGGAGTCGCCTCCGGCCGGTGCCGGTGGACGCTCCGGGACGTCGAGGAGACCGGAGAGATCACAGTCCATTGTTAACGGAGTTTGAACGAGGCGGGGGGTGGGGTCCGTCACGTGCGGCGGCCGCCCGTGGGAAGCGCCCGCAAGGACTACGCGTAACCACTAAAATAGGACCGTGTTCCGGGGTGCGAGACGGGGGCTTGTGGCCCTGACGGCGCTCGCGGGCACCCTGCTCGCCGTACTGATCGGGGTCGGCTTCGGCGTGCTCTTCTGGTCGATCAGCGACATGCGGCAGGCCAACCTGGCCGAACGGCACGCCGTGGCCGCGCAGGACCAGGCCCGGCTGGTCGACCTGCTCGTGATCGACGAGGAGACGTACCAGCGGGGTTACGTCATCGCGCGGCAGCCGGATTTCCTCGGGCCGTGGAAGGTCATCCAGGGGCATTTCTCCGCGCAGGCGCAGAAGCTCGTGGACATCAGCACCTCTCCCGTCCAGCGGACGCGGGCCGAGGGGATCAGGAAGGCCGGCGAGGCCTACATCCGCGACTACTCGATCCCCGTGGTCCGGCTGGCGCAGCGCGGCGACCCGCGGGCGACCAGTCCCGCGGTGACGCTGGACGGCAAGCGGCGCGTGGACGCGATACGCGGCCTGTTCGACACCTATACGACGACCGAGACCGCCACCGTCGCGGCGCGCGAGGCCACCACCGACTCCGACGCCCAGCACGCGGCCGTCGCCGGGGCGGTCGGCGTCAGCGCGTCGGTGCTGCTCATCGCCGCCTACTCGGGCTACGTGACCCGGGTGATCGTCCTGCCGGTCCGCAGGGCCGCCCGGCTGGCCGGCCGGCTCGCCGAGGGCGACCTCACCGCGCGCATGCCGCGCACCGGCGCCCGGGAGATCGGACAGCTGGAGACCTCCTTCAACAGCATGGCCGGATCCCTGCAGCGCAGCATCGGACAGGCCCAGGAGGCCCATCGCCGGCTGCGGCTGCTGTACGACGCGAGCATGGCCGTCGGCACCACCCTCGACGTGGCGCGCACGGCCCGGGAGCTGGTCGGGGTGGCGGTGCCCCGGTTCGCCGACTTCGCCACCGTCGACCTCGCGGTGTCCGTCCTGCAGGGCGGGGAACCGACGCCGTCCGTCGGCACCAGGCTGCGGCGCGTGGCCAGGGACGGCGTCCGTGACGACGTACCGCTGGACCCCGTCGGCGCCGTGATCCGGCCGGCGCTGCACGTGCCGGAGGGGCCGGGCACTGGCTCGGGGGCGCTGTTCGTGCACGACCTGCGGGCGTCCACGGGCTGGCAGGACCGCAGCCCCGAGGAGTCGGGCCGGCTCCTCGACTACGGCATGCACTCCCTGATCATCGCTCCGCTGGTCGAGCAGGGCGTCCTGATGGGGATCGTCAGCTTCTGGCGTGGGAACGCCTCCCGGCCGTTCGAGAAGGAGGACGTCGCCGACGCGGAGGAGCTGGCCCTGAAGGCCGCCGTCGCCATCGACAACGCCCGCCGCTACACCCGGGAGCGGGAGACCGCGCTGGCCCTGCAGCGCAGCCTGCTGCCGCAGCGGCTGCCCGAGCAGCCGGCCGTGGAGGTCGCCCACCGCTACCTCCCGGCGAGCACCCGGGCCGGGGTCGGCGGCGACTGGCTCGACGTGATCCCGCTGTCCGGCGCCCGGGTCGCCCTGGTGGTGGGCGACGTCGTCGGCCACGGCATCCACGCCTCCGCCACGATGGGCCGCCTGCGCACGGCGGTCCGCACCCTGGCCGACGTCGACCTGCCCCCGGACGAACTCCTCACCCAGCTGGACGACTTGGTCATGCACCTGCCCGGGGCGGGGGACGGGACGAGGGATGCGGGCGGCCCCGGAAAACTCGCCGTGACAGCAGGGCAGCTGGGTGCCGGAGCGGGAGAGCTGGGCGAGCCGGTCGAACGCCTGGACTCGGCGGCGGGCGAGCTGGGGGCGACCTGCCTCTACGCGGTCTACGACCCCATCTCGCGCCGCTGCACCCTGGCCGGCGCCGGCCATCCGCAGCCCTTCGTGATCGCGCCGGACGGCACGGTGACGGCCGTGACCGGGCACACCGGTCCTCCGCTCGGTGTGGGCGGCCTGCCCTTCGAGACCACCGAGCTGGAACTGGCCCCCGGCAGCACCCTGGCCCTCTACAGCGACGGTCTGGTGCGCTCCCGGGACCTCGACGTCGGCCAGGGACAGGACCGGCTGCGCGCGGCGCTGGCCTCGGCCGCCGGCTCCGCGGACTCGCTGGACGACGCCTGCGGTGCCGTCGTCGACAGCCTGCTCGCCGGTCCGCCCGCCGACGACGTCGCGCTGCTGCTGGCCCGGACGCGCGCGTTCTCCTCCGACCAGGTCGCCACCTGGGACATCCTCCCGGACCCGGAACAGGTCGCCCTCGCCCGCACCCTGACCACGCAGCGACTGGAGGCCTGGCAGCTGGAGGAGGCGTCCTTCGTCACCGAACTGGTCGTCAGCGAGCTGGTGACCAACGCCATCCGCTACGGCACCCCGCCGATCCAGCTCCGTCTCATCCGCACCCAGCCGAGCAGCGCCTTGGCCGCGGGCGCCCTGGTCTGCGAGGTCTCCGACGGCAGCAACACCGCCCCCCACATGCGCCGGGCCCGCAGCTTCGACGAGGGCGGCCGGGGCCTGCTCCTGATCGCCCAGCTGACCCAGCGGTGGGGCACCCGGCACAGCATGACGGGCAAGACGATCTGGTGCGAACAGACGCTGCCGGTGGCGGGGCAGTGGGGATGACGGGCGTGTGATCGGGCATTTCCGATTCCGGGCACGCTGAGCCGTGTTCGGGGCGGGCTCGGCGCTTAGGCTGCGGGCCATGTGCGGAATCGTGGGATACGTGGGGTCGCAGTCGGCGCTCGATGTCGTGATGGCCGGGCTGAAGCGGCTGGAGTACCGGGGATACGACTCGGCGGGCGTCGCCGTGCCGGCGGACGGTGGGCTGGCGGCCGCGAAGAAGGCCGGGAAGCTGGTGAACCTGGAGAAGGAGCTGGTCGACCGGCCCCTGCCGACGGGTACGACGGGCATCGGACACACCCGCTGGGCCACGCACGGAGGCCCGACCGACGCCAACGCGCACCCGCACCTCGACAACGCCGGGCGCGTCGCCGTCGTCCACAACGGGATCATCGAGAACTTCGCCGTGCTGCGGGCGGAGTTGGCCGAGCGGGGCCACGGACTCGCCTCCGAGACCGACACCGAGGTCGTCGCGCACCTGCTCGCGGAGGAGTACTCGTCCTGCGCGGATCTCGCCGAGGCCATGCGGCTGGTGTGCCGACGGCTGGAAGGGGCGTTCACCCTGGTCGCGGTGCACGCCGACGAGCCGGACGTGGTCGTGGGCGCGCGGCGGAACTCCCCGCTGGTCGTGGGCGTCGGCAAGGGCGAGGCGTTCCTGGCCTCCGACGTCGCCGCGTTCATCGCCCACACCCGGTCGGCGATCGAGCTCGGCCAGGACCAGGTCGTCGAACTGCGCCGCGACGACGTGACGGTGACGGGGTTCGACGGCGCGCCCGCTGACGTCCGGTCGTACCACGTGGACTGGGACGCCTCCGCCGCCGAGAAGGGCGGCTACGACTACTTCATGCTCAAGGAGATCGCCGAGCAGCCCAAGGCGGTCGCCGACACGCTGCTGGGCCGCATCGACGCCGGCGGCTCGCTGACCCTCGACGAGGTGCGGATCAGCGCCTCCGAACTGCGCGAGGTCGACAAGGTCGTCATCGTCGCCTGCGGCACGGCCTTCCACGCCGGCCTGATCGCCAAGTACGCCATCGAGCACTGGACGCGGATCCCCTGCGAGGTGGAACTGGCGAGCGAGTTCCGCTACCGGGACCCCATCCTCGGCACCCGCTCCCTCGTGATCGCCATCTCCCAGTCCGGCGAGACGATGGACACGCTGATGGCCCTGCGGCACGCCCGGGAGCAGGGCTCCAAGGTGCTGGCCATCTGCAACACCAACGGCTCCACGATCCCGCGTGAGTCGGACGCGGTGCTGTACACGCACGCCGGCCCGGAGGTGGCGGTCGCCTCGACGAAGGCGTTCCTGACGCAGCTCGTGGCGTGTTACCTGGTCGCCCTCTACCTGGGCCAGGTGCGGGGCACCAAGTGGGGCGACGAGATCGGCGCCGTGATCCGCGAACTGTCGCAGATCTCGGTCGAGGTCGACCGGGTCCTGGAGACCATGGAGCCGGTACGGGCACTGGCCCGCTCCCTCGCCGACAAGGACACGGTGCTGTTCCTGGGCCGGCACGTCGGGTATCCGGTGGCCCTCGAGGGCGCGCTGAAACTGAAGGAACTCGCCTACATGCACGCCGAGGGCTTCGCGGCGGGGGAGTTGAAGCACGGCCCGATCGCGCTGATCGAGGAGGATCTGCCGGTCGTGGTCGTGGTGCCCTCGCCCCGGGGCCGCTCCGTCCTCCACGACAAGATCGTGTCCAACATCCAGGAGATCCGGGCGCGGGGTGCACGGACGATCGTGATCGCGGAGGAGGGCGACGAGGCGGTGGTGCCTTACGCCGACCACCTGATCCGCATCCCGGCGACCCCGACGCTGCTCCAGCCCCTCGTCGCCACGGTCCCGCTCCAGGTGTTCGCCTGCGAACTGGCGACGGCCCGCGGGAACGAGGTGGACCAGCCGCGGAACCTGGCGAAGTCGGTGACGGTGGAGTAGGCGGGGCTCCAGGGTCAGCCGCTGCGTTCTCGACCGTCCGCGTACAGCCGTCGGGCGGAGCGGATCAGCCAGTACTCCAAGAAGATGCCGCGGAGTACGGGGAAGCCGGACGCGTGCGAGCCGTCGAGCGCGTGGACGACGAGGGCGACAAGGAGCACGGGCCACAGGACGGCCAGCGCGGCAACGACGACGAACCGGGCCGTCACCCGCGCCGTCGCCCTCCGTTTCTTGCCCCGGTCCTTTCGGACCGGTGTCGCCCGCTCGGCGGGCCGCGGTCCGATGCCGGCGCTGTCCCGCAGGGAGTGGAGCTCCGGCGTGTGGAAACCGGACGACCCTGTGTCGGGTCAGCCGGACAAGCCGTCCTTTGGTCCAGCAGGTTGCGCGCATGGTCACATCAGCTCACGAGGGCCCGCATCGGATCTTCCAGGAGCGGCCCGAGATCCTGAATCCCGTCTTCGGGATGTTGGGTATCTCGCTGCCCGCGAAAGTGTCCGTGGACGCCGTCACCACGGACGTGACAGAGACCCGGCCGCTGGAACGCCGTGTGGACACGGTGCTGCGCATCGGCCTGTCCGACGGCGAGGACTTCCTGCTCGCCATCGAGTCCCAGTCGAAGGAGGTCGCGGGGAAGGAGGCCAGTTGGGCGTACTACGTCGCGTACCTCCAAGCGAAGTACCGTCTGCCGGTGCTGCTTCTGGTGGTCTGTCAGGACAGATCCACGGCCAAGTGGGCGACGGGACCCTTCGACTGCGGCACGCGTGGCTGGACCGCGCAGCGGACGTACCCGCTGGTCGCCGGTCCTGAGAACCTGCCGGTCATCACCGACGTCAGGAGCGCGGCGAAGAACCTCGCACTGGCCGTGCTCTCCGCGCTGGCTCACGCCCGTAGCCCCCACTGCGAGGCCATACTGAGGGCAGTCACAGCCGCCCTTCGGGAGACCTGGGAGACGGACCCCGACACCGCCGACTACTTCTTCGACCTCCTGGAAATCAACCTGGGTGACACCCCAGCCGGAGAGAAACCGAGGGAAATCATGTCGTTCGTCAGCTACTTCCCTGGGCGGGGGACGGTTCGCGAGACGGCCTATCTCGAAGGCAAGGCCGCAGGCGAGGTCAAAGGAATCCTGCGTGTGCTCGAAGTGCGTGGTGTTCCGATCTCCGACGAGGCTCGTGAACGCATCACGGCCTGTACCGACCTGGACCTTCTGGGGGACTGGCTCGAGCGAGCCGGAGCCGTGGAGAGCGCAGAAGAACTGTTCACCGAGACCGAGGTCTGAACGGTGGCGATCAGCGTGACAGCCAGCAGTACCAGGCCACTGTTCTGGCACGCCCGGTGTCGAGTACTCCAAGCATCTCTTTCGTCCGCCCCACCTCTCCCTCGCAAGGGCCGTCACTGCGACGCACGAGCGTGATCTTGTCGCCGGGACCGGGCTGGGGCGGTCCGCCGGATCGTAAAGTGCCCGCATGAGCATCATCGGCGTCGGGATCGACGTGGCCGAGATCGCGCGGTTCGAGGCGTCGCTGAAGCGGACGCCGGGGATGGCGGAGCGGTTGTTCGTGGAGCGGGAGTTGTTGTTGCCGAGCGGTGAGCGGCGCGGAGTCGCCTCGCTCGCCGCCCGGTTCGCTGCCAAGGAGGCGTTGGCCAAGGCGTTGGGGGCGCCCGCGGGGCTGCACTGGACCGACGCCGAGGTGTATGTCGAGGACAGTGGGCAACCGCGGCTGCGGGTGAAGGGAACCGTGGCTGCCAGGGCGGCGGAACTGGGCGTGCAGTCCTGGCATGTGTCGCTCAGTCATGATGCCGGGGTGGCTTCGGCGGTCGTGGTCGCCGAGGGCTGACGTCCGACAGGGATCGCTAAACGCATATCCAGCAGTACAGGCGGTGCCCGCGGGCGACCGCCCGTTCCGCCAGGTCCGACAGTTCGCGCAGGAAGTCCGCCAGGTCGGATGGGTCCGGTGGGGTGGAGAAGCCGCCCGCCGTCGCCCAGCCCTCGGCCACGGCATCCAGCAGTCCTCTGTCGAAGCTCGCGAGCGCGTCACGGAAGGTGTCCGTGAGGGAGACACTGACGACCTCGCCCTCGGCGACCATCGCGATCAGCTCGGCATGGCGGGGATCGGCCTTGACCGCCTCCTCCGACCTGCCCGTTATCAGCGTCTCGGCGGGCAGCAGGTCGACCATCGGGTCGATGCCCTTGACCTCCACCTCGTCGTACCCCGCCCCGAAGGGCTCGTCGTCCTCGCGCACGATCGCCCCGGCGGCGTGCGCGTCGTCCGCGGCGGCGTAGTAGCCGTAGATGACTCCCATACGGCCGATCATGGCAGCCGCCACTGACAATCGGGCATCCCGGGAACCGACGGGGATGCGACCCGGGGTGCCGGCGAGGGAGACTCGTCCGCATGCGTACTGCCTACAGCGTGGAGACGGTCAGGAACGCCGAGCGGGAGCTCATGGCGCGGCTTCCCGAAGGGGCGTTGATGCAGCGGGCCGCGGCCGGGCTCGCCGCCGCCTGCGCCGAGATGCTCGGGCGGGTCTACGGCAGCCGCGTCGTGCTGCTCGTCGGGAGCGGCGACAACGGGGGCGACGCGTTGTACGCCGGCGCCCGGCTCGCCCGGCGCGGGGCAGGGGTCACGGCGCTGCTGCTGGCGCCCCAGCGGGCGCACGCCGGGGGGCTCGCGGCCTTGCGGCGGGCCGGGGGCCGTGCCGTCGACGTGAGTACCGGCAGCGCCGCGACGGCTGTCGGCGGTGGCGAAGAGGCTCTGCGCCGGGCCGATCTCGTCGTCGACGGGATCGTGGGGATCGGCGGTAAGGGCGGACTTCGGCCTGACGCTGCGCAGTTGGTCGGGATCGTCGCGGACGAGCGCGTTCCCGTCGTCGCCGTCGATCTGCCCAGTGGGGTCGATGCGGACAGTGGTGAGGTGCGGGGGGAGGCCGTTCGGGCCGATCTCACCGTGACCTTCGGGACGCACAAGCCCGGTCTGCTGATCGACCCCGCGCGCGACTACGCCGGGTCGGTCAGGCTCGTCGACATCGGCCTGCGGGACGTGCTCCCGGGCGAACCCGAACTGGAGGCGCTGCAGCACGCCGATGTGGCCGCGCTGCTGCCCGTGCCCGGCGCCGAGAGCGACAAGTACCGGCGCGGGGTCGTCGGGATCGCCGCCGGGTCCGCGCGCTACCCGGGGGCCGCCGTGCTCGCCGTGTCGGGGGCGCTGCGCGGCGGCGCGGGGGCCGTACGGTACGTCGGGCCCGCCGGGGACGCCGTCCTCGCACGGTTCCCCGAGACGCTGGTCTCGGACCAGGGGCCGGAGAAGGCGGGGCGCGTGCAGGCGTGGGTCGTGGGACCGGGCGCCGGGGACGACGCCGCGACCGTCGCCGAGGTGCTGGAGGCGGACGTACCCGTGCTCGTCGATGCGGACGGGCTGCGGCTGGCCGAGCGGGAGGCGGTACGAGGGCGTACGGCGCCGACGTTGATGACCCCGCACGCCGGGGAGGCCGCCGCGCTGCTCGGGGTGGCGCGGGAAGAGGTCGAGGGGGCGCGGCTCACCTCCGCGCGCGAACTCGCCGCCCGGTACGGCGCCACCGTCCTGCTCAAGGGCTCGACCACGCTGGTCGCCGACTCAGCGGGAGGGGCCGTACGGGTCAATGCGACGGGGACGGCCTGGCTCGCCACGGCGGGCAGCGGGGACGTGCTGTCGGGGCTGGCCGGGTCGTTGCTGGCTTCCGGGCTCAGCGCGTCGGACGCGGGAAGCGTCGCGGCGTACCTGCACGGTCTGGCCGGACGGTTCGCCGCGAACGGGGCGCCCGCCGGGGCACACGACGTGGCGGAGGCGATTCCGGCCGCCTGGCGCGACGTACGGGAGTGAAGGGCTGACCGCACGCAGGCCCGCCTGGCTCGTCGGAAAGGGTGACCCCGCCGCGCGCCACCTCCGTCTCGACATCCCTCCGCGTTTTTCTGACTGAATGATCAGAAGACGTATCGCATGCCGCGGCCTCGCCGTCCTGCTCGCCGCCGCCTCCGTCCTTCCCGCCGGCACGTCGGCGTTCGCCACACCGGCGCCGCCCCTGCCCGGCCCCCGTCCGGAACTCCAGCTCGTCCCGGGCGTGCCTCCGGGCCCCTCCCAGCCCTGGCAGATCGACACGCCCGACCAGATGCTCGCGCCGAAGGTGTACACGCCCACCGCACGGGAGGACGCCGTACGTCCCCGGGACGCCGCCCCGGGGACGTACGACCTGGTCGAGTACGTGCCGCTCGACGACGCCGTCCAGAAGGTCGCCTGCAGCAAGCAGACGGGGCCGTACCAGCGGGGGGTCGAGCGGTGGCTGAAGCTGAAGGTGGACGGGAAGCAGTCGGCCGCCGACTGCCGGGCGATCCGGGCGTTCCAGCTCCAGCACGGGATCAAGCCCGCCATCGGGTTCGCCGGGCCCGTCACCTGGGCCACCATGCAGCTCATCGGGGCGCGGAAGAACCCCAACGCAGCCGGGAGGTGTCCCGTGCGCGGCTACCGCGTCGCCTGCGTGGATCTCGACCGGCAGCTCACCTGGGTGCAGAAGGGGAGGAAGGTCGTCTTCGGGCCCGTCCCGATGCGGAGCGGGCGGGCCGGGAACCCGACCCGGACCGGGTGGTTCCGGATCTACTGGAAGCACAAGAACCACTGGTCCACGCTCTACAACCAGCCCATGCCCTATGCCCAGTTCTTCAGCGGCGGCGAGGCCTTCCACGCCGTCTACGGGAGCATCTACACCACCGTCGGGTCGTGGGGATGCGTCAACCTGCGGCTGGGGGACGCGCGGACGTTGTGGGGTGTGCTGAAGACCGGGGACCACGTGTACGTGTGGGGACGGCGGCCCGGCGCGTAGGCGTCCGCAGGGTCTGTCGGAGCCCTCTGAGACACTGGGGGCGCCATGACTGAGACAGCATCTTCCCCGACCGCGCCCCTGCGGGCCCGCGCCGAGATCGACCTGGCCGCGTTGCGCGCCAACGTGCGGGCCCTGCGCGCCCGCGCGCGCGGGGCGCAGCTCATGGCCGTGGTCAAGGCGGACGGGTACGGCCACGGCGCGGTGCCGTGCGCCCGCGCGGCCGTCGAGGCGGGGGCCGCCTGGCTGGGGACCGCCACGCCCGAAGAGGCCCTCGCGCTGCGGAAGGCGGGACTGGCGGGCCGGCTCATGTGCTGGCTGTGGACGCCGGGCGGGCCCTGGCGGGAGGCGGTCGAGGCCGACATCGACGTGTCGGTGAGCGGGATGTGGGCCCTGGAGGAGGTCAGCGCGGCGGCACGGGAGGCGGGGCTCCCCGCGCGCGTGCAGCTCAAGGCCGACACCGGGCTCGGCCGGAACGGCTGCCAGCCGGGCGAGGACTGGGCCGAGTTGGTCGCCGCCGCCCTGCGCGCCGAGGCCGACGGGCTCGTCCGGGTCACCGGGCTGTGGTCCCACTTCGCCTGCGCCGACGAACCCGGGCATCCCTCCATCGCCGCCCAGCTCACCCTCTTCCGGGAGATGACCGCGTACGCCGAGCAGCAGGGCGTCCGCCCCGAAGTACGGCACATCGCCAACTCGCCGGCCACGCTCACCCTCCCCGAGGCCCACTTCGACCTCGTACGGACCGGGATCGCGCTCTACGGCATCTCGCCGAGCCCCGAGGTCGGCACGCCCGCCGACTTCGGACTGCGGCCCGTGATGACGCTCGCGGCGAACATCGCCCTCGTGAAGCGTGTGCCAGGGGGTCACGGGGTCAGTTACGGGCATCACTACATCACCCCCGGCGCCACGACCCTCGGGCTCGTGCCGGTCGGGTACGCCGACGGGATCCCGCGGCACGCCTCCGGCACCGGGCCCGTCCTGGTCGACGGCAAGTGGCGGACGGTCGCGGGGCGGGTGGCGATGGACCAGTTCGTCGTCGACCTCGGCGGCGACGAGCCGCCGGTCGGCACGGAGGCGGTGCTGTTCGGGCCCGGTGACCGCGGTGAGCCCACCGCCGAGGACTGGGCGCAGGCCGCGGGCACCATCGCGTACGAGATCGTCACGCGCATCGGAACGCGCGTTCCCCGCGTCTACGTGAATGAGCAACAAGCGGGGTAACCGCACGGGGTGCACCCCGCCAAGGTCAGCAACAGCCCGTTCGACAGCAGCAGCATCACCCGACCCAGCGAAGAACAGTCCGGCGAAGAGGAGCGGTACGTGAGCGAGAGCAGTGCGGAGGCCGTCGCAGCCGTCGCCTCCGCCACGGGGGCGGCCGGCAACTGGCGCAGGGCCACCGGCATCGCGGGCGCCGCGATAGGCGTGGTCGCCGCGGGCGCCGCGGCGGGCGTCGCCATAGAGCGGCTCACGGTCGGCCGGGGCATGCGCAAGAAGGCCCGGCTGGCCCTCGACGCGACCGGGCCGTACGGCTCGCTGCGCGGCACGCCCGGCAAGGCGTACGCCGACGACGGCACGGAGCTGTACTACGAGGTCGACGACGTCGACCCCGACGCCGTGCCCGCGCTCGGCCCGCGCCGACGGCGGCTGTTCGGCCGCAAGGCGCCCGCTCCCGTCACCGTCGTCTTCAGCCACGGCTACTGCCTCAGCCAGGACTCCTGGCACTTCCAGCGCGCGGCACTGCGGGGTGTCGTACGGACCGTGCACTGGGACCAGCGCAGCCACGGGCGGTCCGGGCGCGGGGTGCGGCAGACGCAGGACGGGGTGCCGGTCGACATCGAGCAGCTGGGGCGGGACCTGAAGGCCGTCATCGACGCGACCGTGCCGGAGGGGCCGATCGTGCTGGTCGGGCACTCCATGGGCGGGATGACCGTGATGGCGTTCGCCGACCAGTACCCCGAGCTGGTGAGGGAACGGGTCGTCGCCACCGCCTTCGTCGGCACCTCGTCCGGGCGGCTCGGCGAGGTCAACTTCGGGCTGCCGGTGGCCGGCGTCAACGCGGTGCGGCGGATCCTCCCCGGAGTGCTGAAGGCGCTCGGGCAGCAGGCGGCGCTGGTGGAGAAGGGGCGCCGGGCCACCGCCGATCTGTTCGCCGGGATCATCAAGCGGTACTCGTTCGCCTCGAAGGACGTCGACCCGGCGATCGTGCGGTTCGCCGAACGGATGATCGAGGGCACCCCCATCGACGTGGTCGCCGAGTACTACCCGGCCTTCGACGACCACGACAAGACGGCTGCCCTGGCCCTCTTCACGGACATGCCGGTCCTGGTGCTGGCCGGGGTGCGCGACATGGTCACGCCCAGCGAGCACAGCGAGGCCATCGCCGACCTGCTTCCGGACGCCGAACTGGTGCTCGTGCCGGACGCCGGGCACCTGGTGATGCTGGAACACCCGGAAGTGGTCACCGACCGGCTGGCCGACCTCCTCACCCGTGCGGGTGCCGTGCCCGCAGGGGCTACCGTGGGTGGCTATGGAAGCACCAGCAGCACCGCACAACCCGGCTGAGACCGAGTCCTCCGTACCGTCCGTGGAGATCACCGTCACGTCCGCCGAGCAGATGCGGGACCTCGGCCGCCGGCTGGCCAAGCTGCTGCGCGCCGGTGACCTCGTGATGCTCAACGGGGAGCTCGGCGCCGGCAAGACGACGCTCACCCGGGGGCTCGGCGAGGGCCTTGGGGTGCGCGGGGCCGTCACCTCCCCTACCTTCGTGATCGCCCGGGTGCACCCGTCCCTGGGCGACGGGCCGCCCCTCGTGCACGTCGACGCCTACCGGCTCGCCGGCGGACTCGACGAGATGGAGGACCTCGACCTCGACGTCTCGCTGTCCGACTCGGTGATCGTCGTGGAGTGGGGCGAGGGCAAGGTCGAGGAGCTGACCGAGGACCGGCTGAACGTCGTCATCCACCGGGCCGTCGGGGACACCACGGACGAGGTTCGTCAGGTGACCGTCGCCGGGCTCGGTGAGCGGTGGACGGCGGTGGATCTCACCGTGCTGTCCGCGTGAACGTTCCGACAAGCCGTCGGCAAGATGTTGCGCTCAGGCTCTTGTCCGTGGTCACATGGTATCCAGCTCGTGGTTAGGTCTACCTAACCACGCCCGCCCCCGGTCCTCAGGAGGCGTCCATGTCGGCCACGGAACGATCGGTCGCGCAGCGAGCGGAGACGCTGCCGCGCGAGGTGCCCGAGGTGCCCGAGGTGCCCGAGGTGCCCGGGGCGCCCGGGGCGCCCGGGGTGTCGGGGGTGTCCATGCGGGATCTGCTGGCGTCGTGCGCCGCGGCGACCGCGATCTCCACCCCGCCGGGCCTGCCGGACCCGGGGACCCTGCGGCCCCCCGTACCGCACCGCGACGCGGCCTGAGGTCGCCTAGCGGATCACGACCACCTTCACGCCGATCGTTGCGAACTGCCACATCGCGTCGCCGTCCGCGCGGGACTCGCGGATGCCGCCGGTGCGGACCTCCGCGTCGGCCGTGGGCTTGCGCTGGCCCACCGCCGCGCTGAAGCCGACGGCCACGCCGTCCACGGCCGTGAAGCGGACGACGTGCTCGATGGGGGTGCCGTCGGTGCCGGTGACCGAGTTGGAGCGGGAGGTGACCGGGTAGGTGCCGGGCACCGGGTCGATGCTGCCCGGGGTGACCGTGAACGTACGGGTGACCCGCTCGTGTCCGTCGACCAGCCATACCCGGGCGCGGTCCACCGCGTACACGACCCGTTCACCCCTACCGGTCCCGGCGGGCAGGGCGGCGGGGTTCCTCGCCTCGCGGGTCGCCTTGTCGGCGGCCGCCCTGGCCGAGGCCGTCGGCCGCGGCTTGCCGAGGCCCGCCGGGACGGTCGCGGAGGCCTGGTAGGCGAGGAAACCGACACTCGCCACGGCCGCCGCGGTGAGGCCGAACACGAATCCGGAGCTGCCCTTTGCCACCGTCGCCCACCTGACCCATCGCCTCGTACGCCGCACTTGCGGCGACCGTAGCAGCCACCCCGCCCCCGACCCGGGCGGCAATGCCGCATCCCAATCCGCCGTACGCTGTTTGCGTGCTCTTGCTCGCTCTGGATACCGCCACCCCCGCCGTGACCGTCGCCCTGCACGACGGGACGGGCGTCATCGCCTCGTCGACCCAGGTCGACGCGCGCCGGCACGGGGAGCTGCTGCTGCCGGCCGTCGACCGGGTGCTCGCCGAGGCCGGGCTCCGGCTCGACGCCGTGACCGGCGTCGTCGTCGGGATCGGACCCGGCCCGTACACCGGGCTGCGGGTCGGTCTGATGACCGCGGACACCTTCGGGCTCGTCCTCGGTGTCCCCGTGCACGGCGTGTGCACGCTCGACGGGCTGGCCTACGCGGCCGACATCGAGACGGGCCCCTTCGTCGTGGCGACCGACGCCCGCCGCAAGGAGGTCTACTGGGCCAGGTACGCGGACTCCCGCACGCGGCTGACCGACCCGGCCGTCGACCGGCCCGCCGACATCGCGGACGAGGTGGCCGGGCTGCCGGCCGTCGGCGCGGGCGCGCTGCTGTACCCGGACACCTTCCCCGGCACGCACGAGCCCGAGCACGTCTCGGCGGCGGCGATGGCCTCCCTCGCGGCGGAGAGGCTCGCCAAGGGTGAGGAGCTGCCGGCGCCCCGGCCGTTGTACCTGCGCCGGCCGGACGCCCAGGTGCCCAAGAACTACAAGGTGGTCACCCCCAAGTGACCGACGCCGTGACTCCTCGACTGCGCGAGATGCGCTGGTGGGACATCGATCCCGTGCTGGAGCTGGAGAAGGAGCTGTTCCCGGAGGACACCTGGTCCCGGGGCATGTTCTGGTCCGAGCTCGCCCACGCGCGCGGAGCCGAGGCGACCCGCCGTTACGTGGTCGCCGAGGCCGGTGACCGGATCGTCGGCTACGCGGGCCTCGCCGCCTCCGGGGACCTCGCCGACATCCAGACCATCGCGGTCGCGAGCGACCACTGGGGCACCGGCCTCGGCGGGCGTCTGCTCGCCGAGCTGCTCCGGGCCGCCACCGCCTTCGAGTGCGGTGAGGTCATGCTGGAGTGCCGCATCGACAACATCCGCGCGCAGAAGCTGTACGAGCGCTTCGGCTTCGAGGCCATCGGGTTCCGGCGCGGCTACTACCAGCCGGGCAACGTGGACGCCCTCGTGATGCGCCTGACCGCGCCCTCCGACAGCGGCCCCGCCGCCGGTCCAACCTCCGAACAAGGAACCGAGATCCATGGCTGACGAACCCCTGGTCCTGGGGATCGAGACCTCCTGCGACGAGACCGGCGTCGGCATCGTGCGCGGCACCACCCTGCTGGCCGACGCCATCGCCTCCAGCGTCGACGAGCACGCCCGCTTCGGCGGTGTCGTCCCCGAGGTCGCCTCCCGCGCCCACCTCGAGGCGATGGTGCCGACGATCGACCGCGCGCTGAAGGAGGCGGGGGTGAGCGCCCGGGACCTGGACGGCGTCGCGGTCACCGCCGGCCCCGGCCTCGCCGGCGCCCTGCTGGTCGGCGTGTCGGCGGCGAAGGCGTACGCCTACGCGCTGGGCAAGCCCCTCTACGGCGTCAACCACCTCGCCTCGCACATCTGCGTCGACCAGCTCGAACACGGCGCGCTGCCCGAGCCGACGATGGCGCTGCTGGTGTCCGGTGGCCACTCGTCCCTGCTGCTGTCGACGGACATCACCGCCGACGTACGCCCCCTCGGCTCGACCATCGACGACGCGGCGGGCGAGGCCTTCGACAAGATCGCGCGCGTGCTGGACCTCGGTTTCCCGGGCGGTCCGGTCATCGACCGGTACGCACGCGAGGGCGACCCGGAGGCGATCGCGTTCCCGCGCGGCCTGACCGGCCCGCGCGACGCGGCGTACGACTTCTCCTTCTCCGGCCTGAAGACGGCGGTCGCCCGCTGGATCGAGGCGAAGCGGGCCGCGGGGGAGGAGGTGCCGGTGCGGGACGTGGCGGCCTCCTTCCAGGAGGCGGTCGTCGACGTGCTGACCCGCAAGGCCGTACGGGCCTGCAAGGACGAGGGCGTCGACCATCTGATGATCGGCGGTGGCGTCGCCGCCAACTCCCGGCTGCGGGCGCTGGCCCAGGAGCGGTGCGAGGCGGCCGGGATCCGGCTCCGGGTGCCGCGGCCGAAGCTGTGCACGGACAACGGGGCGATGGTGGCGGCACTCGGCGCGGAGATGGTCGCGCGCAACCGCGCCGCCTCCGGCTGGGACCTGTCGGCGGACTCCTCCCTGCCGGTGACGGACCCGCACGTCCCCGGGCACGACCACGTCCACGAGGTCAGCAAGGAGAACCTCTACTCGTGACGGTCGCCCTGATGTGGGAGGCCCGGGCGGCCGAGGGCCGCGGCGCGGAACTGCTCGCCTGGGCACGGGCCCAGGAGCTGCCGGTTCCGCCCGTACGCCGGGAGACCTTCCGGGCCCCGCAGGACCGGGTCCTCGTCATCACGTGGTGGGACGCCCCGTACGACGCCGAACTCCCCGAACTCCCCGAGCCGGAGGGGGAGTTGGTCAGCCGGGCGGTGCATCGGTGGCGGTTCGAGTCGGTGCGGGAGGACTGACCGTCAGTTCAGCTTCCGGGCCTCCGTCTCGCACGTCAGTCGCCGGTCGGGGCCGAGTTCGCGGACCGGTCCCGTGAGGGTCAGGTGGGCCGTGTGGCGTACGTCCGCGCTCGATGCCGCCAGGCGTAGTTCCAGGGCGCCCGGTTCGACCACCCTGGTGCCGGTGCGGTTCGTGAAGGCGGACAGGTCCGCGTGGAAGTGGAAGGTCACGCGGGTCGACTCGCCGGGGGCCAGGTCCAGGCGTTGGTAGCCGATCAGGCGTACGTCCGGGCGGGTCACGCTTGCCACCGGGTCGTGCAGGTAGAGCTGGACGACCTCGGTGCCGGGCCGGTCGCCGGTGTTGCGGACGGTCGCCGAGAGGTCGTACGAGCCGTCCGTCGTGATCTCCGCGCCCGTGGAGTCGGACTCCCAGGTGAACGTCGTGTACGAGCGGCCGTGGCCGAAGGGGTACAGCGGGGTCGGGTCCAGGTTGCTGACCTCGTCCGCGAGGCCCAGCGGGGGCTGGAGGTAGGTCCAGGGCTGGCCGCCCGGTACCTGCGGGACGCTGACCGGGAGGCGGCCCGAGGGGTTGACGCGGCCCGACAGCACGCCCGCCACCGCCGGGCCGCCCTCCTCCCCCGGGAAGAACGCCTGGACGACCGCGCCCAGGCGTCCGTGCCAGCGGCCCAGCGCGTACGGGCGGCCGGTCAGGAGGACGAGGATCACGGGGACGCCCGTCGACACCAGGGCGTCCAGCAGTTCGCCCTGGACGCCGGGCAGGCGCAGGTCGGTCACGTCGCAGCCCTCGCCCGACGTGCCCCGGCCGAACAGGCCCGCCCGGTCGCCCAGGACCGCCACGCACACGTCCGCCTCCGCGGCCCGCGCCACCGCCTCCTCGAAGCCGGAGGTGTCGGGGTCCGACACCCCGCAGCCCTCGGCGAACGTCACCTTGGCGTCCGGAAGTTCGGTGCGCAGCGAGTCGAGGACGGTGGGGATGTCGATGCCCATCGGCACCTCGGGGTGCCGGGGCAGGACGTGGGAGGGGAAGGAGTAGCAGCCGAGCATGGCGAGGGCGTCGGCGGCGCGCGGGCCGACCACCGCGACCCGGGTGTCGGGGGCCAGCGGCAGCAGGCCGTCGGGGTTGTCCAGCAGGACCACCGACTCCTCGGCCAGCCGGCGGGCCAGCGTTCGGTTCGCGGCCGAGTCGAGGTTCAGGGGTTCCTTGGGTTCCGGATCCCAGTCCTCGTCCAGCAGGCCCAGCTCGCACTTCTGCAGCAGCACCCGGCGGGCCGCGCGGTCGACCAGCGCCTCGGGGACGTCTCCCGCCCGCACCGCGTCGAGCAGCGGCCTGCCGTAACACTTGAGCGTCGGGAGCTCCACGTCGATGCCGGCCTCCAGCGCCGCGTGCGCCGCCTCGGCGGGGGAGCCCGCGACCCGGTGCAGGGTCTCGAGGAACCCGATGCCGAAGTAGTCCGCGACCACCGTCCCCGTGAACCCCCAGAGCTCCCGCAGGAGTTCGGTCAGCAGCCCGGGGTCCGCGGAGGCCGGGACACCGTCCGTGTCGTTGTACGCGGCCATCACCGACCGCGCCCCGCCCTCGCGCAGCGCGAACTCGAAGGGCGGCAGTGTGATGTCCGCGAACTCCCGCACGCCCGCCCGCACCGGCGCGAGATTGCGGGCCCCGGCGGAGGACGCGTACCCGGCGAAGTGCTTGAGCGTCGCGACCACACCCGCGGACTCCAGGCCCCGCACATAGGCCGCCCCGATCGTGCCCACCAGGTACGGGTCCTCGCCGATCGTCTCCTCGACCCGTCCCCACCGCGGATCGCGTACGACGTCCAGGACCGGCGCCAGCCCCTGGTGCACGCCGGCGGCCCGCAGGTCACGTCCGATGGCGCGGGCCATCTCCTCGACCAGGCCCGCGTCGAAGCTCGCTCCCCAGGCCAGCGGCACCGGGTAGGCGGTGGCGCCCCAGGCCGTGAAGCCGGCCAGGCACTCCTCGTGGGCGACGGCGGGGATGCCGAAGCGGCCCGCCGCCGCGATACGGCGCTGGGCGCGGGCCAGTGCCTGCGCGCCCAGCGCCGGGTCCACGGGGGCGGTGCCGTAGGAGCGGGTGAGCTGGCCGAGGCCGTGGGTGATCAGTTCGTCCCAGTCATAGTCGGCGGTCATCTCGGACTGCAGCGGGGCGACTCCGTCGCCGTCCGTGGCGGCGCCCACCCACACGCCGTAGAGCTGGGCGGTCTTCTCCTCCAGGGTCATCCGGGAGAGGAGGTCGTCGACGCGGGAGGCGGCGGGCAGGGCGGGGTCACGCCAAGGCGCGGTGGTCATGAAACTCCTGCTCTGGTCGAGTCGGGACGAGCCCTCTCACGAATGTTTCGCTTTTCATCTCGAATGTTCCGGGAACCTAGGCCGGTCGCAAGGGTTCGTCAAGAGGGGGCGCAGGGATACGATCGCCGCCATGACGCCTCCGGAGCCCGTTGAGACGCGGACGACAAGCCCGACGACAGGCCGGTCCTCGCAGACCGCGACCCTCGCCGAGATCGCCCGCGAGGCCGGCGTGTCCGCGCCGACAGTTTCGAAGGTCCTCAACGGCCGGGCCGACGTCGCCCCGGCCACCCGCGGGCGCGTGGAGGAACTGCTGCGCGCGCACGGCTACCGGCGCAGGCGGGCGGAGGCCAGCCGGTCGCCGCTCATCGACCTGGTCTTCCACGAGCTGGAGAGCGCCTGGGCGATGGAGGTCATCCGGGGCGTGGAGAACGTGGCCCGGGACGCCGGGCTGAGCGTCGTGCTGAGTGAGAGCGCCGGGCGGCTGACCCCGGGGCGGACCTGGGCGGACCAGGTCGCCGCCCGCAGGCCGCACGGGGTGATCCTGGTCCTCTCCGGCCTCGACGAGTCCCAGCGGGCGCTGCTGACCAGCCGTTCCATCCCGTTCGTGGTGATGGACCCGGCGGGCGACCCGGGCGTCGACGTCCCCTCCATCGGCGCCACCAACTGGCAGGGCGGCCTCGCCGCCACCCGGCACCTCGTCGAACTCGGCCACACCCGTATCGGCGCCATAACGGGTCCGTCCCGCATGATGTGCAGCCGCGCCCGCGTGGACGGCTACCGCGCGGCCCTGGAGACCGCCGGGCTCCCGGTCGACCCCTCGCTCGTCGCGTCCGGCGACTTCCACCACGAGGCCGGCTACCGCCAGGGCCTTGAGCTGCTGCGCCGCCCGGAGCGGCCCACCGCCGTCTTCGCCCTCAACGACCTCCAGGCCCTCGGCCTGTACGAGGCCGCCCGCGAGCTCGGGCTGCGCATCCCGGAGGACCTGAGCGTGGTCGGCTTCGACGATCTGCCGGTCGCCCGCTGGGTGGGGCCGCCGCTGACGACCGTCCGGCAGCCGCTGACGGAGATGGCCGAGGCGGCGGCCAAGCTGGTGCTGGACCTGGGGCGGGAGGACCAGGCGCCGGTGGCGACGCGGGTGGAGCTGGCGACGAGCCTGGTGGTGCGCAGCAGCACGGGAGCGCCCCCGGCGGCTTAGCGGATGACCCGAAGTCAATCGGTTACCCGGCCGAAACTTTCGAAGGTCCGGCCCGACTCCCGACGGTGACCCTGGGCTGAGGAAACCTGAGATTTTCCGAAGAAAGCCGTCTCGCGCGGTCAGCGCTAACACTCTCCTCATATTTCGGACGTACGTTCCTGTCCGTGACGCGATCGAAGGTACTGAAGGTCGCCGGCCTCACCCTGGCGGGTCTGCTGGTGCTGGGAGCGGGGGCCGCGGGGTGGGCGTACTGGCACCTCGACAGCAACATCAAGAGCGTCGACATCAACCAGGCGCTGGGCGACGACCGCCCGGCCGAGGGGGTGCGGACGCCGTCCGCCGGGGTCTCGGAGTCCCCCCTGCCCACCGGCTCCGTGAACATCCTCGTCCTGGGCTCCGACTCCCGCAGCGGCCAGGAGAACCAGGCGCTCGGCGGGGGCAGCAGCACCGGGGCCCGCTCCGACACGGCGATGGTGGTGCACATCGACGCGGGCCGGAAGACGGCGACGATCGTCAGCATCCCGCGCGACACGCTCGTCACCCGCCCGTCCTGCCCGCTGAAGTCGGGCGGGTCGACGGCGGTGGCGTACAACTCGATGTTCAACAGCGCCTACGAGGTGGGCGGCCCGGTGTGCGCGGTCAAGACGGTCGAGTCGATCACCGACGTCCGCATGGACCACTACGTCGAGATCGACTTCGCCGGGTTCGCGAAGCTGGTGAACGCGCTGGGCGGGGTCACCGTCACCACCGACCAGAACATCGACGACAACGACAGCCACCTGCACCTCGCGGCCGGCACCCACCACCTCGACGGCACGCAGGCCCTCGCCCTCGCCCGCACCCGGCACGGCATAGGCGACGGCAGCGACCTCGGCCGGATAGGCCTCCAACAGAAGCTGGTCAAAGCCCTGCTGACACAGATCTCCTCGACGAACCTCCTCACCGACCCGGCCCGGCTCTACTCCGTCGCCGACGCCCTGACCGGCAGCCTCACCACCGACACGGGCCTGGACTCCATCAGCGAACTGGTGAGCTTCGGCCGCAGCGTGCAGGGCCTGTCCGCGCAGAACGTCAGGACCGTGATGATGCCGGTGGTCATCGCCCCTTCCGACGCCAACCGGGTGGTGGCGAAGGAACCGGCGGCGAGCCGACTGTGGGCCTCGCTGCGCTGACCTCGCCGCCGGAAAAAAACTTCGAGGATTTCCGGCGCGCCTGTCGATCCGCCCGTCCCTCGATCGACGCACTGGTGAGAGGCCGGGAAGGACCCGGCCCGCGACCCACCGAGGAGTCACCATGCCGCGCTACCTGTCGATCGTCCGCGTCGACGAGACCACCGCACCGCCCGAGGGCCCGAGCCCCGAGCTGATGCAGCGGATGGGGGAGCTGATCGAGGAGATCACCAAGGCCGGCGTCATGCTGGACACCGCCGGGCTGACCCCGCACAGCCAGGGCAAGCGGGTGCACTGGGAGGGCGGCGAACTCACCGTCACCGACGGGCCGTTCACGGAGTCCAAGGAGGTGATCGGCGGCTACGCCATCACCCAGTGCAAGGACCTCGACGAGGCCGTCGAGTGGACCAAGCGGTTCGTGAAGGTCCACGAGGACTACTGGACCGTGACCTGCGAGGTGCGGGAGATCGCCGAGGGCTGAGAGTTCTTGGCTCGTGCCCGTGCGGGGTGTTCGATGGTGGGTTGTGGAACCGCAGCCCACCCCCGTCACCCCGCCGGACCCCTCGGCGCACGCCATCGAGACCGTCTTCCGCCTGCAGTCCCCGCGCATCATCGCCGGCGTCACCCGCATCGTCCGAGACGTGGGCATCGCGGAGGAACTCGCCCAGGACGCGCTGGTCGCCGCGCTCGAGCAGTGGCCGCGAGACGGGGTGCCGGACAACCCGGGCGCCTGGCTCATGGCCACCGCCCGCCACCGCGCCGTCGACCTGATCCGGCGCCGGGAGAACTACGCCCGCAAGCTGGCGGAGATCGGCCGCGACCTGGAGACGGCCGCGCAGCCGGAGGAGCCCGCCGACCCCGAGGACATCGACGACGACCTGCTGCGCCTGGTCTTCACCGCCTGCCACCCCGTCCTGTCCGCCGCGGCGCGCACCGCCCTCACCCTGCGCCTGCTCGGCGGCCTGACCACGGCCGAGATCGCCCGCGCCTTCCTCGTCCCCGAACCGACCGTCGCCCAGCGCATCGTCCGCGCCAAACGCACCCTCGCCACGAGGAACGCCGCCTTCGAGGTGCCGTACGGGCCGGAGCGCGAGGCCCGGCTGGGCTCGGTCCTCGACGTCATCTACCTGATCTTCAACGAGGGGTACGCCGCCACGGCCGGCGACGACTGGCTGCGCCCGGGGCTGTGCGAGGACGCGCTGCGGCTGGCCCGCGTGCTGTCGTCGCTGATGCCGAAGGAGCCGGAGGTGCACGCCCTGACCTCCCTGCTGGAGTTCCAGGCCTCCCGCGCCGCCGCCCGCACCGGCCCGGACGGCGAGCCCGTGCTGCTGAGGGACCAGAACCGGCGCCGCTGGAACCGTATGCTCATCGCCCGCGGCATCGCGGCCCTGCACCGCGCCGAGGCCGCCTCCTCCACTCTCGGCTCCGCTCGAGCGGGGGGACCCCCATCCGGCGCTCCGGGCCCCTACGCCCTCCAGGCCGCCATCGCCGCCTGCCACGCGCACGCTTACACCTACGAGGAGACCGACTGGGCGTCCATCGCCACCCTGTACGGCCTGCTCGCCGCCCGGGCCCCCTCGCCGGTCGTGGAACTCAACCGCGCGGTCGCCGTGTCGATGGCGCAGGGGCCGGCCGAGGGCCTGGCGATCGTCGACGCCCTCGCCGCGGAGCCCGCCCTCAGCGACTACCACCTGCTCCCCAGCGTGCGCGGCGACCTGCTGGAGCGGCTGGGGCGTACGACGGAGGCGCGCGCCGAGTTCGCCCGCGCGGCGGAACTGACCCGCAACGAACGCGAGCGGGAGCTGCTGCTGCGGCGGGCGGGGGAGTCCTCCTGATCAGGCGGGGTGCCCGAGGAGCATCGTCGGGGCACCGGCCACCCGGGTCAGGAACACGGTCGCCGAGTGGGGGCCGCTCGGCTTGACCTTCTTGCGGAGTTCCTCCGGCTCCACGGCCGACCCGCGCTTCTTCACGGTCAGCGTCCCGACCTCGCGTTCCCGCAGCAGCGCCTTCAACTTCTTCACGTTGAAGGGGAGTTGGCCGGTGATCTCGTAGGCGGTGGCGTACGGGGTGGGGAGGAGGGCGTCGGAGGTGACGTACGCGATGGTGGCGTCGACCAGCCCGCCGTCCAGCTCCTCGGCCACCTCGGCGACCAGATGGGCGCGGATGACGGCGCCGTCTGGTTCGTACAGGTAACGGCCCACGGGGCGGACCGCCGGGTCGGGGAGTCCCTTGCCGAGCAAGGTGCGCGGACCCGGCAGCAGGGTGGCCCGGACGGCTCCGGGCCGCGTCCCGAACCACAGCACCGCTTCCTTGACGTCCCCGCCGTCCGAGACCCACTCGGCCTCGGCGTCCTCGGGTACGGCCTCGTGCGGGATGCCGGGGGCGACCTTCAGGGCGGCCGCCAGTGACGCCTTGCGGGCCGCCTCGACCGCCCAGGACAGCGGCGGCGAGTAGGCCTCCGGGTCGAAGATCCGGCCGCGGCCGCCCCGCCGCGCCGGGTCGACGAACACGGCGTCGTGGCCGGCCGTGTCCACCTCCGTGACGTCGGCCTCCCGCACCTCGATCAGGTCCGCCAGCCCCAGCGCCCGGGCGTTCGCCCGCGCCACGGTCACCGTGAGCGGGTCCCGGTCGACGGCCAGCACCCTGATCCCGGCCCGGGCGAGCGCGATCGCGTCCCCGCCGATCCCGCAGCACAGGTCGGCGACCGACCGTACCCCCAGGGCCCGGAAGCACTCCGCCCGGTATGCCGCCACACTCGCCCGCGTCGACTGCTCCACCCCGTTCGGCGTGAAGAACATCCGCTGCGCGTCCTCGGCGCCGAACTTCGCCGCCGCCCGCTGCCGCAGCCGTGCCTGCCCGAGGGCCGCCGAGACCAGGTCGGCGGGGTGCTCGCGGCGCAGCCGCGTGGCCACGGCGAGCTCGTCGGCCGGGGCGGTGCCGCGCACCTCGTCGAGGAGGGCGCTGCCTTCAGGGGTGAGGAGGAGGGCGAGGTCGTTCACCGGGTCATTGTGGGCCAGTCGGTGGACGGTGCGCCCGCGCACGCGGTGTCGGCCCGGGATCGGGTTTCCGGCCTGGGAGGATCCGGCACCATGCGAGTAGTAGGACAAAACGATAAAAACGGGGCGTCCCGGAGGTTGCGAGTCCGTGGCGGAATCGCCGTGCTCGCCGTCGCCGCCATCGCCTCCGGCTGCGCGACGGGCTCCGGCCCCGACGTGGACCCCGCCCACGGCCAGCAGCCCACCAAGGCGGCCGAGGCCCGGGCCCTGGACTCGTACGCCACGAAGCTGCGCGCGGCCCGCGCCGCACGGGCCCTCGCCGCGCGGCACTGGGGGCTGCGGCAGGTGCCCCTCATGGCCCCGCCGGCACCGGTCACCAAGCCCAGGATCACCGCCCGCAAGGGCTTCGAGGTGGACGAGCAGGAGGAGCTGGGCCTCCCGCCGGTGTTCACCACCGTGCCCACCCGGCAGAAGGTCGTCTTCCTCACCATCGACGACGGCGCCGAGAAGGACCCGGCGTTCCTGCGGATGATGAGCGACCTGAAGATCCCCTACACCGCGTTCCTCACCAACTTCCTGATCAAGAACGACTACGGGTACTTCCGCAGGATGCAGTCCGAGGGGGTCACGCTCAACAACCACACCCTCACCCACCCCTACCTGCCAGGGCTGTCGTACGCGGAGCAGCGGCACGAGATCTGCGGCATGCAGCAGATCATGAAGAAGGAGTTCGGCAGGGCGCCGACCGTCTTCCGGCCGCCGTACGGCAACTACAACCAGGACACCCTGCGGGCCGCGAAGTCCTGCGGCATCAGGTACGCCCCGATCTGGGACGAGGAGGTCTACGTCGACCACTGGGAGTTCCGCGAGGACGACCAGGACCTGCACCCCGGCGACATCGTGCTGACCCACTTCCGGGGCCGTGACGAATGGAAGGGCACGATGGTCGACGACATGCGGCGCTTCCTGAACAGGGTCACCGCCGAGGGATACGCGGTGGCCCGCCTGGAGGACTACCTGTGAGGGTCCGCCCCCTGGCGGCCGCCGCCCTGGCTCTGGCCCTCCTCACCGGCTGCGCCCAGTCCGTCGACCCCATCGAACGGCTCGGCCGGAAGGCGGCCCAGGAGGTACGGCCGCACGTGTACGCGGCCCGCCCCGTGCGGTCGTACCGCCGCTGGGGCCTCCCGGCCCCGCTGCCCCGCGCCCCGAGACCCACCCCCGCCCCGGCTCCCCGCCCGACGGGCACCGCTCTGCCGCCGGTGGTCACCCGCGTCCCCACCCACGACCCGGTCGTCTTCCTCACCTACGACGACACCGCCGAGCGGGACCCGCGCTTCGGCGCCATGGTCCGCGAACTCCGGCTGCCGGTCAGCGTGTTCCCGGCCGACGCGGGCAACGGTCACCCCGCGCGCCCCCGGCCGGCCCGCACCGCCCTGCGCGGCCTGCCCCACGCCCGCCGGCGCGCCGGGATCTGCGGCCGGCGAGGCGGACTCCCCTCCCGCCTGCTCCGCCCGCCCCACGGCGCGTACGACACCGACACGCTCCGCGCGGCCGCCGACTGTGGGGTGACGGCACTGGTCCTGTGGCGCGCGACGATGACAGCCGCGGGCCGCCTGACCTACCGGCACGGCGTCCACCGTCTGTGCCCGGGCGACATCGTCTCCGTCGCCCCGGACGACGGAAGGGGCCCGTCCCTCACCCGGCGGACGTCGGGGCTGCTGGCGAAGGTGGAGGAACGGGGGCTGACGGTGGGCCGTCTGGAGGACTATCTCTGACCGGCGCCGACGGGCGAATCCGGAGCGGTCAGCGCGTCGAATTAGCAGTCCGCTTGACCGAGTGCTAATCGCGGTCATAGTCTCGGCTCTGGCACTCGGCAGATGAGAGTGCCAACCACGCGACGGGCAGGTCCGGCACCCGCGACGACGGATCCACCTGGTCGCCACCTCAGACAGTTAACCCCGTGAGATCTCCGAAGGGGGAGGTCGGATCGTGACGACCACCAGCTCCAAGGTTGCCATCAAGCCGCTCGAGGACCGCATCGTGGTCCAGCCGCTCGACGCCGAGCAGACCACCGCCTCTGGCCTGGTCATCCCGGACACCGCCAAGGAGAAGCCCCAGGAGGGCGTCGTCCTGGCCGTGGGCCCGGGCCGCTTCGAGAACGGCGAGCGCCTGCCGCTCGACGTCAAGACCGGCGACATCGTGCTGTACAGCAAGTACGGCGGCACCGAGGTGAAGTACAACGGCGAGGAGTACCTCGTCCTCTCGGCTCGCGACGTGCTCGCGATCATCGAGAAGTAACCCCACCTCGAAGCACCTTTCTGCTTCCAGCTGCGCCCCTGGCCCCCGCGACCACACAGAAGCCGGGCGCCCGGGGCGCAGTGTCTTTTTGAACCCACAGATTCCGAGAGGGCTCCCGCTGTCATGGCGAAGATCCTGAAGTTCGACGAGGACGCCCGTCGCGCCCTCGAGCGCGGCGTCAACAAGCTGGCCGACACGGTCAAGGTGACGATCGGCCCCAAGGGCCGCAACGTCGTCATCGACAAGAAGTTCGGCGCGCCCACCATCACCAACGACGGTGTCACCATCGCCCGCGAGGTCGAGGTCGAGGACCCGTACGAGAACCTCGGCGCCCAGCTGGTGAAGGAGGTGGCGACCAAGACCAACGACATCGCGGGTGACGGCACCACCACCGCCACCGTGCTCGCCCAGGCGCTGGTCCGCGAGGGCCTGAAGAACGTCGCCGCCGGCGCCTCCCCGGCCGCCCTGAAGAAGGGCATCGACGCCGCGGTCAAGGCCGTCTCGGACGACCTGCTCGCCTCGGCCCGCCCGATCGACGAGAAGTCCGACATCGCCGCCGTCGCCGCGCTGTCCGCCCAGGACCAGCAGGTCGGCGAGCTCATCGCCGAGGCGATGGACAAGGTCGGCAAGGACGGTGTCATCACCGTCGAGGAGTCCAACACCTTCGGTCTGGAGCTGGACTTCACCGAGGGCATGGCCTTCGACAAGGGCTACCTGTCGCCGTACTTCGTGACGGACCAGGAGCGCATGGAGGCCGTCCTCGACGAGCCCTACATCCTCATCACGCAGGGCAAGATCTCCTCGATCGCCGACCTGCTGCCGCTGCTGGAGAAGGTCATCCAGGCCAACTCCTCCAAGCCGCTGCTGATCATCGCCGAGGACGTCGAGGGCGAGGCCCTCTCCACGCTGGTCGTCAACAAGATCCGCGGCACCTTCAACGCGGTCGCGGTCAAGGCCCCCGGCTTCGGCGACCGCCGCAAGGCGATGCTGCAGGACATGGCGGTCCTCACCGGCGCCACGGTCATCTCCGAGGAGGTCGGCCTCAAGCTCGACCAGGTCGGCCTGGACGTGCTGGGCTCCGCCCGCCGCGTCACCGTCACCAAGGACGACACCACCATCGTGGACGGCGCCGGCAACTCCGCGGACGTCCAGGGCCGCGTCGCCCAGATCAAGGCCGAGATCGAGAACACCGACTCCGACTGGGACCGCGAGAAGCTCCAGGAGCGCCTCGCGAAGCTGGCCGGCGGCGTGTGCGTGATCAAGGTCGGCGCCGCCACCGAGGTGGAGCTGAAGGAGAAGAAGCACCGTCTGGAGGACGCCATCTCCGCGACCCGCGCCGCGGTCGAGGAGGGCATCGTCTCCGGTGGTGGCTCCGCTCTGGTCCACGCCGCCAAGGTGCTCGAGGGCGGCCTCGGCAAGACCGGCGACGAGGCCACCGGTGTCGCCGTCGTGCGCCGCGCGGTCGTCGAGCCGCTGCGCTGGATCGCCGAGAACGCGGGCCTCGAGGGCTACGTCATCACCTCCAAGGTCGCCGAGCTCGACAAGGGCCAGGGCTTCAACGCCGCGACCGGCGAGTACGGCGACCTGGTCAAGGCCGGCGTCATCGACCCGGTCAAGGTCACCCGCTCCGCCCTGGAGAACGCCGCCTCCATCGCCTCCCTCCTCCTGACGACCGAGACCCTGGTCGTCGAGAAGAAGGAAGAGGAGGAGCCGGCGGCCGCGGGCCACGGCCACGGTCACTCCCACTGACGTACGTCAGCACGAAGGCCCGGCACCCCTCGGGGTGCCGGGCCTTCGGCGTGCCGCTACTGCTCCAGCGCGTCCAGCGCGCCCAACTGCGCCATCAGCCCCAGCCGGTCGTACTGCCACCAGCCCTCGACGATCTTCCCGTGCTCACCGAACCGGAAGACGGTCGTGCCGGTCATGACGACCTTCCGCCCGCTGGCCGGGATCCCCATGAACTCGCCCTTGTGGGTCGCGTTCCCGGTCCACCGCGTGCACACGCGGTCGCCTTCGCAGATCTGGTCCTCGATGGTGAACGTCATGGCGAAGCCGCCGCGCCACATCTCCATCTCGCGCCGCACGGCGTCCATGCCGATGGTGTCCTGCTCGTTGGCGGGATCGTGATCGTGGTAGTCCTCGTCGAACAGGTCGTTGAGCGGGGGCAGCTCGCCCCGGCCGGCCATCGTGTCGAAGAAGCGCCGCGCGGTGGCCGCGTTCAACTGGTCGTCCCGCACCACGTCCAGGTCCGTGAACGTCGGCATCTCCTCGCAGAGAGCCACCATCTCCTGGAAGATCCTGTCCGTCTCCGGCATGTTCGAGTTCCGCATCGCCTCCTCGTACGACGGGAACTCCACGATCTCGATGAAGTGCGACGCGTCCGCGTGGTCCTTCCCCACCACCGCGTGCGTCGCCGTCCGCTTCCCCCTGGTCTGCTCGACCCATGTGTCCATCAGCCGGTTCATGTCGTCGAAACGGCTGGTCCTGCAGTCGATGATCTGAACGAAGGTCATGGTGGTGCCTCCGGCCACTCGGGTCCGGTTGAACACCCCCATTCTCTGCCCGCCGGCGTCATCGGGCCATGCCGGAGCCCTACTGCGGCCCGTACTTCCGCCCCGTCCGCGAGGTGATCCCGCCCAGCAGCGCCCTCGGCGTCACCTTCACGATCCCCATCAGGGCCTTGTAGCGGGGGTCCGGAATCGAGAGGGACTTGCCCCGGGCCAGGTCGCCGAGTGCCGCCGCGACCAGTTTGTCCGCGTCGAGCCACATCCAGCCGGGGATGTTGTCCGTGCCCATCCCGGCCCGCTCGTGGAACTCGGTGCGGACGAAGCCCGGACAGAGGGCCATCAGGCGCACTCCGCTTCCGGCCAGGTCCTTCGCCGCGCCCTGCGTGAACTGCACGACCCACGCCTTGGACGCGCCGTACGTGCCCCGGGGGACGAAGGCCGCCACCGACGCGACGTTGACGACCCCGCCGCGGCCGCGCTCGCGCATCGCCTCCGTCGCCGTCGCCGTCAGCCGGAGCACCGCCTCGCAGTGCACCTTGAGCATCTTCAGCTCGTCGGCCATCGGGACGTCGAGGAAGTGGCCCTTGTTGCCGAAGCCCGCGTTGTTGATCAGCAGGTCGACGGGGTTCCGGCGGTCGCCGAGGCGGGCGGCGACCGTGTCGATTCCGTCGTCGGTGGACAGGTCCGCCGTCAGGACCTCCGCCTCGACGGCGTGCCGGTCGTGGAGCTCCGTCGCCTGTTCCGTGAGCCGCTTCGTGTCGCGGGCGACGAGCACCAGGTTGTGCCCGTCCGCCGCCAGCCGCCGCGCGAAGGCGGCGCCGATGCCCGCGGTCGATCCCGTAATCAGAGCCGTTGTCATGGCCCAAGGGTAGTGAGCCGGAGGGCGCGCATCCGATCTCTGCACACGGCCCGACGGTGGTGAAGGCCCTGGGGAGAGGGCTCACGCGGGCCGTCAGGACGGCTGTCGGACGACTGTCAGAGGGTGCCCGCCGAGGGCTGCGCAGGACCGTACTTCGCCAGGTACTCGCGGGCCGCCCTCAGGGCCTCCGGATGCAGTGCCTCCCCGGCCGGCAGCAGGCGCGGCAGTAGTTCCCGCGCCGTGGTCGTCGCCCGGAACTGGAGCGCCACGGTCACGTCGTGGTCGGGACGGTGGACCACCTCGACCGGGTCGCCGGCACGGATCTCGCCCGGCTCGACCACCCGCAGGTACGCCCCCGGCGCCCCCTTCGCCGTGAACCGCTTCACCCAGCGCTTCTCACCCAGATGGCCCTGAAAGGTGCCGCACGGAATCCGCCCGCAGGTGACCTCCAGGACCACCTCGCGGCCGATCCGCCAGCGTTCGCCGATCAGCGCGCCAGAGATGTCCAGACCCTCGGTGGTGAGGTTCTCGCCGAAGGAGCCGTTCGGCAGCTGGCGGGCCAACTCCCGCTCCCAGTCGTCCAGATCCTCGCGCGCCATCGCGTACACGGCCTGGTCGTTCCCGCCGTGGTGCTGCCGCTTGCAGACCGCGTCCCCCGCCAGCCCGCTCCCGCCGATCCCCTTCGGCCCGGGCGCGGCCACCCGCACCGGTCCCCCCACCGGCCGCTTGTCGATGCCGGTCACCCCCTCCGGGTTGTCCGTGTACGGCACGGCCTTCGCGCTGCCCAGGTTCACCGACAGAAGCCTCATGCCGGAGACGGTAGTGACCGCACACCAAAGCGTCGACGCATTATTCGGCGGTGTACCAAAGCCTCGCTTATTCTCGGAGGGTGATCGAGGCCCGTCATCTCCGTGTCCTGCGCGCCGTCGCCGTCGGCGGCTCCTTCTCGGCGGCGGGGCGTGCGCTGGGCTGCACCCAGCCCGCCGTCAGCCAGCAGATGAAGGCCCTGGAGACGTCCGTGGGCACGCCGCTGCTGGTCCGCAGCGGCCGCGAGATGCGGCTCACCCAGGCGGGCGAGGCGCTCGTGCGGCACGCCGGCACCATCCTCGCCGGGCTCACCGCCGCCGAGGAGGAGGTCGCCGCCATCGCGGGACTGCGCGCCGGGCGTGTACGGCTCGTGTCGTTCCCCAGTGGCAGTTCCACGCTCGTGCCCACCGCCCTCGCGGCCCTGCGCGCCGCGCATCCCGGTACCCGCGTCTTCCTGGAGGAGGCCGAACCGCCCGCGTCGGTGGAGATGCTGCGCGAGGGCGAGTGCGACGTGGCGCTCGCCTTCCGCTACGAGGGCGCTGGGGGCGCCGAGGAGTGGGACGACCTCGTCGTACGGCCGCTGCTGACCGACCGGTTGGTCGGACTCGTGCCCGAGCGGCACCGGCTCGCCGGGGCCGGTTCCGTGGCCATCGGCGAGCTCGCCGACGAGCCCTGGATCGCCGGGTGTCCGCGCTGCCGGGGGCAGTTGGTGGAGGTGTGCGAGGACGCCGGGTTCACCCCCCGGATCGACTTCGCGACCGACGACTACCCGGCCGTGGTCGGCCTCGTCGGCGCCGGTCTGGGGGTCGCCGTCCTGCCCCAGCTCGCCATCGAGTCCGCACGGCCGCGCCACGCGCGCGTGTTGCGGCTGGAGCCGGCCGTACGGCGGCGGATCGTGGCGCTGACCCTGCCGGACCTGGCGCAGGTGCCGGCGGTCGCGGCGACCCTGGAACAACTCGCGCGGGCCGCCGCGCGGTAGGGAAGGCGGGGGAGAAAAGGACGGGCACGCGTGCGCGTGCCCGTCATCGGTGAATGCTGAAACGTTCCTTCAATTGTTCGAGGCGCTGTCCCCGCCGGCGGCCATCGCCGATACCAGCCGGTTCCGCGCCCGCCCCATGAGCTCTTCGCGCTCGTCCTCGGTCAGGCCGCCCCACACGCCGTACGGTTCTCTCACCGTCAGCGCGTGCGCCGCGCACTGCGCGCGCACCGGGCACCTCATGCAGACCTCCTTGGCCGAGTTCTCGCGAGCGCTCCGGGCCGCGCCCCGCTCGCCCTCCGGATGGAAGAAGAGCGAGCTGTCCACCCCGCGACAGGCGGCCAGGAGCTGCCAGTCCCACAGGTCCGCGTTCGGTCCGGGAAGGCGGGAGAAATCTGCCATTACGTGACCCCTTGCAGCCGTTCTGAGCGGATACGGTGCCCACGACCGTACATCTACGATCTAAGGAGATGAAAATATGACTCATTGCGAATCTAGCCTCAGACACCAGTACATGGGAAGAAAAGGGGCTGAATGGGGCATCGGTTGTGATGAAACGTTGTGGGTCGGCCTCGCGTGTCTGCACCGTGTCCGCCTCCTCACGTAGAGTGCCGAAGATGGCACACGGCCCCGTAACTCTTTCGAGTGACCGTCGTTGAGAGTGCGGAGGCGGTTGAAACAGGAAGTGCTCGGGCTAGTGTCCGAGACGGTCGACCGCACAGGTGACGATTTCGTACCAGCCTGGAGGCTCAAGGTGACGTGCATCAGCTGCGGAGGGCGGCCATGACATCCGTCCTCGTCTGCGACGACTCCCCGCTTGCCCGAGAGGCGCTCCGCCGCGCGGTCGCGACCGTGCCCGGTGTCGAGCGCGTGACGACCGCGGCCAACGGCGAGGAAGTCCTCCGCCGCTGGGGCGCCGACCGCTCGGACCTGATCCTGATGGACGTACG
Source organism: Streptomyces sp. NPDC101152 (assembly GCF_044768275.1). Lineage (NCBI taxonomy): Bacteria > Bacillati > Actinomycetota > Actinomycetes > Kitasatosporales > Streptomycetaceae > Streptomyces > Streptomyces sp. NPDC101152. The sequence goes on from NZ_JBIWPO010000002.1 coordinate 363,982, forward strand.
CATGCCCGGACTGGGCGGCGTCGAGACCGTGCGCCGGCTGCTGTCCGCCGACCCGGGCGCGCGCATCATCATGCTCACCGTCGCCGAGGACCTGGACGGCGTCGCCCTCGCGGTCGCCGCGGGGGCGCGGGGCTACCTCCACAAGGACGCCTCGCGCGCGGAGTTGCGCGCGACCGTGACGCAGGCGCTCGCCGACCCGACGTGGCGGCTCGCCCCGCGGCGGCTGAGGTCCGCCGAGATGGGGGCGGCGCCGACGCTCACCGCGCGGGAGATCCAGGTGCTCGAGGGGATGAGCCACGGGCGGTCCAACGCGGAGATCGGGCGGGAGCTGTTCCTGTCCGAGGACACCGTGAAGACGCATGCGCGGCGGTTGTTCAAGAAGCTCGGCGCTTCGGACCGGGCGCACGCCGTGGCACTTGGCTTCCGGTGGGGTCTGGTTCGGTAGACCTCATGGGGTGCCGCCTTGTGTCGTCTGGCGGCTGCGGGGTCGTATTGGCTGGTCGCGCCCACACGGCGGAGCCGCACAGTGTCTCGCCCCGCGCCCCTTCGGGGCGCGGTCGCGACGTCCGTCAAGCGGTCCCCTCGGTACCCGCTGCTCGTTTCGGCGCGGATGCCGCATCCTTGAAGATGTGGAGTCTCTCGGGGACGAGTCGGTCGAGCGGAAGGGGAGGGCGCAGGGGATGAGTGCCGGCGCACCTGCTCATAACGCTTCGGTGCACAACATCGGACGCGGTGCCACGGACCGCACGGCCGCAAGGCACCATGGACCGATGCGCGACGACGAGGCGGCAGGCGCCGCAGGGGCGATCGGTGCACTCGTCCATCGCGCCGTCGACGGGGACGAGCAGGCCACGCACGACCTGCTCGCCCATGTCCACCCCTTGGCGCTGCGGTACTGCCGCACCCGTCTGTCGCGGCTGCCGGGCGACGCCCGGCACTTCGTGGAGGACCTCGCCCAGGAGGTCTGCGTCGCCGTCCTCCTCGCGCTCCCGCGCTACCGGGACACCGGCCGCCCCTTCGAGGCGTTCGTCTTCGCCATCGCCGCGCACAAGGTCGCCGACCTGCAGCGGGCGGCGATGCGGCACCCGGGCTCGACGGCGGTCCCCTCCGACGAGATGCCGGAGCGGCCGGACGACTCGCTGGGCCCGGAGGAGCGCGCGCTGCTCAGCAGCGACGCCGAATGGGCCAAGAAACTGCTGGCCAACCTGCCGGAGAACCAGCGGGAGCTGTTGCTGCTGCGCATCGCGGTGGGGCTCACGGCCGAGGAGACCGGCCAGATGTTGGGAATGTCACCCGGCGCGGTCCGGGTGGCGCAGCACCGGGCCCTGAGCCGGCTCAGGGCGCTGGCGGAACAGTAGGTCCAGGGCGGTCGGCGTCCTTTCCGAAGGTGCGCCTTGCTTGAACAGGCCGCCCCGGTATTCCGTACGAACATACGAAGCCGGAGGTCACGCGGAACCGTGGAATTCGGCGCCCCTGCTTCCCGTTAGCATGGACATCCGCACCGATCAAGGCCATTTGGGGAAGGTGTCATGACTGCAAACGTCGACGGAGTGCCCGGTAAATTCGCGACACTCGGGCTGACCTACGACGACGTGCTGCTGCTGCCGGGAGCCTCCGAGGTCCTCCCCAACGCGGTCGACACCTCGTCCCGCATCTCCCGCAACGTCCGGGTCAACATCCCGCTGCTCTCGGCGGCCATGGACAAGGTGACCGAGTCCCGCATGGCCATCGCGATGGCCCGGCTCGGCGGCGTCGGCGTGCTGCACCGCAACCTCTCCATCGAGGACCAGGTCAACCAGGTGGACCTGGTCAAGCGGTCCGAGTCCGGCATGGTCACCGACCCCATCACGGTGCATCCGGAGGCCACCCTCGCCGACGCGGACGCGCTGTGCGCGAAGTTCCGCATCAGCGGTGTCCCCGTCACCGACCCGGCCGGCAAGCTCCTCGGCATCGTCACCAACCGTGACATGGCCTTCGAGTCCGACCGCAGCCGTCAGGTGCGCGAGGTCATGACGCCGATGCCGCTGGTCACCGGCAAGGTCGGCATCTCCGGTGTGGACGCCATGGAGCTGCTGCGCCGCCACAAGATCGAGAAGCTTCCGCTGGTCGACGAGGCGGGCGTCCTCAAGGGCCTGATCACCGTCAAGGACTTCGTCAAGGCCGAGAAGTACCCGAACGCCGCCAAGGACTCCGAGGGCCGCCTGCTCGTCGGCGCCGCCGTCGGCGCGAGCCCCGAGGCCCTGGAGCGGGCCCAGGCGCTCGCCGAGGCAGGCGTGGACTTCCTGGTCGTCGACACCTCGCACGGCCACAACAGCAACGCGCTCAGCTGGATGTCGAAGATCAAGTCCAGCGTGAGCGTCGACGTGATCGGCGGCAACGTCGCCACCCGCGACGGCGCCCAGGCGCTGATCGACGCCGGCGTCGACGGCATCAAGGTCGGCGTCGGTCCCGGCTCCATCTGTACGACCCGTGTCGTCGCCGGCATCGGCGTCCCGCAGGTCACCGCCATCTACGAGGCGTCCCTCGCCGCCCGCCCGGCCGGCATCCCGCTGATCGGCGACGGCGGCCTGCAGTACTCCGGCGACATCGGCAAGGCCCTCGCGGCCGGCGCCGACACGGTGATGCTGGGCTCGCTGCTCGCGGGCTGCGAGGAGTCGCCCGGCGAGCTGCAGTTCATCAACGGAAAGCAGTTCAAGTCGTACCGGGGCATGGGCTCGCTCGGCGCCATGCAGTCCCGCGGCCAGGGCAAGTCGTACTCGAAGGACCGCTACTTCCAGGCGGAGGTCGCCTCCGACGACAAGCTCGTGCCCGAGGGCATCGAGGGTCAGGTGCCCTACCGCGGCCCGCTGTCCAGTGTCCTGCACCAGCTCGTCGGCGGTCTGCGCCAGACCATGGGCTACGTGGGCGCGGCCACCATCGAGGAGATGGAGTCCAAGGGCCGCTTCGTGCGGATCACCTCGGCGGGGCTCAAGGAGAGCCACCCGCACGACATCCAGATGACGGTCGAGGCGCCGAACTACAGCAGCAAGTAGGCGGCAGGCGTCACCGAGGGCGGTCCCGGGAGCATCCGGGGCCGCCCTTGTCGTACCCGTCGGCGATACTGGGAGACGCTGAAACGCATCAGGGAAAGGCCACAGACGTGACTGAGATCGAGATCGGGCGCGGCAAGCGCGGCCGCCGGGCGTACGCCTTCGACGACATCGCCGTCGTCCCCAGCCGCCGTACGCGGGACCCGAAGGAGGTCTCGATCGCCTGGCAGATCGACGCCTACCGCTTCGAGCTGCCGTTCCTGGCCGCCCCCATGGACTCGGTCGTCTCCCCGGCCACCGCGATCCGCATCGGCGAGCTCGGCGGCCTGGGCGTGCTGAACCTCGAAGGCCTGTGGACGCGGTACGAGGACCCGCAGCCCCTCCTCGACGAGATCGTCGAGCTGGACGCGGACACCGCCACCCGCCGCCTCCAGGAGATCTACTCCGCCCCCATCAAGGAGGAGCTGATCGGCGCGCGCATCAAGGAGGTGCGCGACTCCGGCGTGGTCACGGCCGCCGCGCTCTCCCCTCAGCGCACGGCCCAGTTCTCCAAGGCGGTCGTGGACGCGGGCGTCGACATCTTCGTCATCCGCGGGACGACGGTCTCCGCGGAGCACGTCTCCGGCTCGCACGAGCCGCTGAACCTGAAGCAGTTCATCTACGAGCTCGACGTCCCGGTGATCGTCGGCGGCTGCGCCACGTACACGGCGGCCCTGCACCTGATGCGCACCGGCGCGGCGGGCGTGCTGGTCGGTTTCGGCGGCGGCGCGGCGCACACCACGCGCAACGTCCTGGGCATCCAGGTCCCCATGGCGACCGCGGTCGCGGACGTGGCGGCGGCCCGCCGGGACTACATGGACGAGTCCGGCGGCCGGTACGTGCACGTCATCGCCGACGGCGGTGTGGGCTGGTCCGGCGACCTCCCGAAGGCGATCGCCTGCGGCGCCGACTCGGTGATGATGGGCTCCCCGCTCGCCCGCGCGACCGACGCCCCGGGCCGCGGCCACCACTGGGGCATGGAGGCAGTCAACGAGGAGCTGCCGCGCGGCAAGAAGGTCGACCTCGGCACGGTCGGCACGATCGAGGAGGTCCTGACGGGCCCCTCGCACACCCCCGACGGCTCGATGAACTTCTTCGGCGCGCTGCGCCGCGCGATGGCCACGACCGGCTACAGCGAGCTGAAGGAGTTCCAGCGCGTCGAGGTGACGGTGGCGGACTCGCAGCACAAGCGGTAGCGGTAGGGCTTACGGCGGGAAGGGGGCCGGTCACCTGACGGGTGACCGGCCCCCTTCCGTGTGCCTGGGGCTTGCGCGGGCCGCGTGGGGTGGCGTGGGGGCGTGCGGTTGCGTTCGGGGCAGATACGGGCTGGTCAGCCGGGTCGAGGACGATAACGTCCGTATCGGCGCCCCAAGTTGCTGGAGCGCCCCCTTCCAAGGACTTGGTTCCGGACCCCGCTCCTCGGGGCCCGGCCCGATTTCCGACGGACCGTCTCACCGGGCTACTGGGCGGTGTCGTGGAAGGGGGCGCCCATGGGACGTCACCGCAAGCCCACTCGCTGGGATCGGATCCGTCTGTGGGTGAAGTGCCGGAGGAGGTGGATCTTGCGGATTTTCGGATGGTGAGCGGCCGCCCCCACGCAACCTAGGGGCGGACACTCCGTGAACCATCCTGGAGTCTGCCGCAGTGCCTGCTGCGGCGGGCTCCACCTTTTCGGTGGTGAGCGGACGCCCCCATAGCGACTAGGGGCGGACACTCCGTGAACCATCCTGGAGTCTGCCGCAGAAGCCCCTGCGGTGGGCCCCACCTGCCATGTACGGTACCCGCGCCGCGCCCCCCATGCCACCAGCCCCGGAGTCCGTCGCATCCGCGCGCGCCCCTTCACAACCGGTGCGCCGCCCCCGTCGGTGTCGCCCCCCGTGTGTCCAGGAGTAGTTGCGCCTTCACCGACAGGCCCTGGAGGTCGTACGTGCGGTGGTGCTGGAGCAGGATGGTGAGGTCCGCGTCGGCTGCCGCCTCGTAGAGGGAGTCGGCGCGTGGGACCGGGCGGTCGAGGACGTTCCAGGACGGGACGTGGGGGTCGTGGTAGCTGACGGAGGCGCCGAGTCCCATCAGGCGGACGGCGATCTCGCGTGCGGGGGTGGCCTGTTGGTCGGCGAGGTCGGGCTTGTAGGTGACGCCGAGGAGGAGGACGCGGGCGCCGCGCGCCGACTTGCCGTGTTCGTTCAGGAGCGTGGCCGCGCGCTGGACGACGTAGCGGGGCATCTGGCTGTTGACCTGCCGGGCGAGTTCGACCATGCGCAGGGTGCGGCCGGCCGGGACGGTCAGGTCCTGGGGGACGGTGTGGCCGCCGACGCCGGGGCCGGGGCGGAAGGCGTGGAAGCCGAACGGTTTGGTCTCGGCGCAGCGGATGACGTCCCAGAGGTCGACGCCGAGGTCGTGGCAGAGGACGGCCATCTCGTTGACCAGGGCGATGTTGACGTGCCGGAAATTCGTCTCCAGGAGCTGGACGGTCTCCGCCTCGCGCAGGCCACGCGCGCGTACCACCTTGTCGGTGAGGCGGCCGTAGAAGGCGGCGGCCGACTCGGTGCAGGCGGGGGTGAGGCCGCCGATGACCTTGGGGGTGGTGGCGGGCGTTACCTCACGGTTGCCCGGGTCCACCCGACTGGGGGAGTAGGCCAGGTGGAAGTCGCGGCCCGCGTGGAGCCGGGAGCCCTCTTCGAGGATCGGGCGGAGCAGGGTCTCGGTGGTTCCCGGCGGGACGGGCGATTCGAGGATGACCGTGGTGTGCGGACGCAGGTGTGTGGCCAGGGTGCGGGCCGCCGACTCGACCTGGGTGAGGTCCAGGCCGCCGTCCGGGACGGGCGGGGTGGGCACGCAGATGACGGCGGTGCGGACGCGGCCCAGCTCGGCGGGGCTGGTGGCGTGCCGGAAGCCCCCCGAGAGCATCCGGCGCAGTTCGGCGGGGCTGAGCGAACCGGGCTCCGGCCCGGTGCGGTAACCGAGCGTGGGGATGCCGGCCGCGACGGCGGCCTGGGCCAGGGGCAGGCCGAACGGGCCGAGTCCGATGACGGCGAGATCTGCGGGCATGGCGTGGGCCGTCCTTCCCAATAGCGGAAGCGGGGCAGGTGCGCAAGCCCGGTGGACAGGATGGGCGAGTGCAATGTCAGACTAGGAGTAAATATGACCGTTATGCGGGATTGGCCGCCTGTGTTTTCCGGGAGTCCCGGGAAAGTTGTCCACAGGGTGGGGAGCCGTGGTGGCTGAAGTCGGGCAAGACGGTCAGAATTTGGGCATGGGGGGTACGACACGGGCTTCGCCCGACGGGTGCGGCCGGCGCTATCGATAGCGGGAGGCAGCAGTGAGGACAGCGACACTAGGGCCGGTGCAGCGCGCCGAGTCACTGGCGGCGATGGCCGAGCGCGAACTGGACATCCTGGTGGTGGGCGGCGGTGTGGTGGGCGCGGGCACCGCCCTCGACGCCGTGACCCGTGGCCTGTCTGTCGGCCTCGTCGAGGCGCGTGACTGGGCGTCGGGCACCTCCAGCAGGTCCAGCAAGCTGATCCACGGCGGACTGCGCTATCTGGAGATGCTGGACTTCGCCCTCGTACGGGAGGCGCTCAAGGAGCGCGGGTTGCTGCTGGAGCGGCTGGCCCCGCATCTCGTGAAGCCGGTGCCCTTCCTGTACCCGCTGCAGCACCAGGGCTGGGAGCGGCTGTACGCCGGTTCGGGCGTCGCGCTCTACGACGCCATGTCGATGGCCCGCGGCCACGGGCGCGGCCTGCCGACCCACCGTCACCTGACCCGCCGTCACGCCCTGCGCGTGGCCCCCGCCTTGAAGAAGGACGCGCTGGTCGGCGCCCTGCAGTACTACGACGCCCAGATGGACGACGCCCGTTATGTGGCCACGCTGGTGCGCACGACCGCCGCCTACGGCGCGAAGTGCGCCAACCGGGCCCGGGTGACGGGCTTCCTGCGTGAGGGCGAGCGGGTCGTGGGCGCGCGCGTGCAGGATGTCGAGGGCGGCGGCGAGTACGAGATCCGCGCCAAACAGGTCGTCAACGCGACCGGCGTGTGGACCGACGACACCCAGGCGATGGTCGGGGAGCGCGGGCAGTTCCACGTCCGGGCCTCCAAGGGCATCCACCTGGTCGTACCGAAGGACCGCATCAACTCCTCGACCGGGCTCATCCTGCGCACCGAGAAGTCCGTCCTCTTCGTCATCCCCTGGGGCCGGCACTGGATCGTCGGGACGACCGACACCGACTGGGACCTCGACAAGGCGCACCCGGCCGCCTCCAGCGCCGACATCGACTATCTGCTGGAGCACGTGAACTCCGTGCTCGCGGTGCCGCTCACCCGCGACGACGTGCAGGGCGTGTACGCGGGGCTGCGCCCGCTGCTGGCCGGCGAGTCCGATGCCACCAGCAAGCTGTCGCGCGAGCACACCGTGGCGCACCCGGTGCCGGGGCTGGTGGTCGTGGCGGGCGGCAAGTACACGACGTACCGGGTGATGGCCAAGGACGCCGTGGACGAGGCCGTGCACGGGCTCGACATGCGGGTCGCCGAGTGCGTGACGGAGGACGTGCCGCTGCTCGGTGCCGAGGGCTACCGGGCGCTGTGGAACGCTCGGGCGCGGATCGCGGCCCGGACCGGCATACACGTGGTGCGCGTGGAGCACCTGCTGAACCGCTACGGCTCGCTGGCCGAGGAGATCCTGGATCTGATCGCCACCGACGCCTCGCTCGGCGAGCCGATGCCGGCCGCCGACGACTACCTGCGCGCCGAGATCGTGTACGCAGCCTCGCACGAGGGGGCCCGGCACCTGGACGACGTGATGACCCGGCGCACCCGCATCTCCATCGAGACCTTCGACCGGGGCACCCGCAGCGCCCGTGAGGCCGCCGAACTGATGGCGCCGGTGCTGGGCTGGGACAAGGACCAGATCGAGCGGGAGGTCGAGCACTACGAGAAGCGGGTGGAGGCCGAGCGGGAGTCCCAGCGCCAGCCGGACGACCTGACGGCGGACGCGGCGCGGCTGGGGGCGCCGGACATCGTGCCGCTGTAGCGGGCTGCGCTGCAGACGCTCTGTTGCTTGTCCGGCTGCTGGGCGGGGTCTCAGGGGCAGTTGTGCGGGGCCTGTCCGGGGGCGCGGGGGCGTGCGCGGCCGTCGAACCGGTGTGCGGCGCGTGCTCCTCTGCCAGGGGCACCCTGGGCGTCGGGCACTTGTCGGGTGAGGGACAATGGAGGCTCTGTCAGGGCGGGTTGTATGAGGGGACGCATGTCGGAGGCGGAGCGGGCGGGGACATCTCGTCAGGACACTCGTCAGGACTCTCGTCAGGACAGGAGCGAGCGTCTTCTCGCAGGGCGCTACCGGCTGCACGACGTGCTCGGCCGGGGCGGCATGGGCACGGTGTGGCGGGCCGAGGACGAGACCCTGGGCCGGACGGTCGCCGTGAAGGAGCTGCGGTTCCCGTCGAACATCGACGAGGAGGAGAAGCGCCGGCTGATCACCCGGACGCTGCGCGAGGCCAAGGCCATCGCGCGGATCCGCAACAACAGCGCGGTGACGGTCTTCGACGTGGTCGACGAGGACGACCGGCCGTGGATCGTGATGGAGCTCGTCGAGGGCAAGTCGCTCGCCGAGGTCATCCGGGAGGACGGCCTGCTGGAGCCGAAGCGCGCGGCCGAGGTCGGACTCGCGATCCTCGACGTGCTGCGCTCGGCGCACCGCGAGGGCATCCTGCACCGTGACGTGAAGCCGTCGAACGTGCTGCTGGAGTCGGACACCGACCGGGTCGTGCTCACGGACTTCGGCATCGCCCAGGTCGAGGGCGACCCCTCCATCACCTCGACCGGCATGCTCGTCGGCGCGCCCTCCTACATCTCCCCGGAGCGGGCCCGCGGGCACAAGCCCGGCCCCGCGGCCGACCTGTGGTCGCTCGGAGGACTGCTGTACGCGGCGGTCGAGGGTGTGCCGCCCTACGACAAGGGCTCGGCGATCGCGACCCTGACGGCGGTGATGACGGAGCCGCTGGAGGAGCCGAAGAACGCGGGGCCGCTCAAGGACGTCATCTACGGGCTGCTCACCAAGGACCCGGCGAAGCGGCTCGACGACACGGGTGCGCGGGCGATGCTCAACGCCATCATCCACGCGCCCGAGCGCAGGCCCGACCCGGAGCCGCCGGCCGACGCGACCAAGGTCGTGCCGATCCCGGTGCAGCCCGACCGGCCCACGGCCAAGGGGAGTTCGGGCGGCGCGGGGAGCAAGCGGGGCGAGGAGGCCGGGGACAAGCTGCGCGGGGCGCTGCGGTCCATGCGCAAGGCCGCCGTGGCGGCGAGCGCCGCGGCCGGATCGGCAGCCGCGTCCCGGAGCAGGCCGGGCACCGGTACGGCGGGTGCGGGGACCGAGGGTTCCGCAGCCGGCGGGACCGTGAGCGACGGGACGGCCGGGACGGGGGCGGCGGCTGCCGCCTCGGCGCCGGGGGCTGCCAAGGCCCCTGGCACACCGAAGAGTTCGGGATCTCCTGCGGTTCCGGGCGCCTCAGCGGCTCCGGCGGCCGGGAAGCCGGTTTCGGCGCCGTCCGTTCCCTCGCCGTCGACTGCCTCTGCCGCGTCGTCGGCGTCGTCCGGGGCGGGTGCCTCGGCGGCTGCGGCTCCCTCGGTCTCTTCCCCGGGGTCCAAGAGCTCCGGACAGCAGGGGAGCAACTCCCAGGCCAATGGTCGGAGTTCCGGGTGGCCCGTGATGACGCCGCCGGATCTGCCGCCGCGGCCCGTGCCCCGGGCGCCGATCACCGACGTGGTGCCGAAGCGGACGCTGGTGATCATCGGGGTGGTCCTCGCGGTCATCGTGATCGGGATCGTGCTCGCCCTCACCCTCGGCGGTGACGGCGGCAGCTCGAACAAGAGCGCCGGGCGCGACGGCGGAAAGACCGGCGCGAGCGCTTCCGCCGGTGCCCGCACCAAGGAGGACACGGGCGCCGCGAGCAGGGCGGACGGGGGCTCGGCCCAGTCCGCTGGGGCTTCGGCGGGCGACGGGACGCCGGGCAACAGCCCGAGCGCGTCCGGGGGCAGCGGGACGCAGCCGGGCGGTTCGTCCGGGGGCGACGGTGCGGTGGAGTCGACGTACAAGGGCGCTCAGGGGTACTCGATCGGACTGCCCAAGGGGTGGAAGTACCAGTCGGCGAGTGCGGCGGGTGACCGGTTCGCCGGGCCGGACGGGCAGAAGCTGCTCATCGCCTGGACGTCCACGCCGAAGGGCGACCCGGTGGCGGACTGGACGAACCAGGAGCGCTACATGGTGCGTTCGGAGTACCAGAAGATACGCATAGCGAAGGTGGACTACCGCGGCTGGAACACCGCCGACTGGGAGTTCACCTATGCGGACGGCGGGATCAAGTACCGGACGGTCGACCGGGGGTTCGTCGTGAACGGCCATCTCGGGTATGCCCTGATGTACACGGCGAAAGCCGCGAACTGGGACAGCGGCCTCCGTAAGGACACCTGGAACACGCTCGCCAGGACGTTCGAGCCGAAGTCGTAAAGCGGCCGGTCCCTTATTGGGGCGTCAGATATGGCATCCCGTCTTTGCGGGTTGCCTCCGGCACGTATCGTGAAGGCTTACGGACCGTACGCATCCAGGCATGTGTTCGGTCGGAACGGGGCGCAAGGCGAACGGAACTGACCAACCGGGCGGCCGAGGGAGGCAACGTGGACGACTATGCGGGTCGGGTGCTCGCCGACCGCTACCGCCTGCCGTTGCCGCCCTCCGACGAGTACGAACTCACCGAGACCCGGGCCTTCGACACCTACAGCGGTCAGGAAGTCCTGGTGCGTCAGGTGCCGTTGCCGGAGGTCGTCGAGGCGGAGGTGCTCGACGCCGAGGGACTGCCCGAGGGGTTCACTGCGCGTGACTCCTGGGACCGGGGGGCGCGGCGACCGTCCGCGCGAGGGGGCACCCGGCGGCCCACCGATCCCGCCGTGCGGCGCGCGGTCGAAGCGGCCCAGGCGGCGGCCGGGATACCCGATCACCCGCGGCTCGACCAGGTCTTCGACGTGTTCGCCGAGGGCGGGTCGCTGTGGATAGTCAGCGAACTGGTGGCCGCGCGCCCGCTGGCCGCGCTGCTCGCCGAGAGCCCGCTCAGCCCGTACCGGGCGGCCGAGGTCGCCTCCGACGTCCTCATGGCCCTGCGGGTGCTGCACGCGCACGGCTGGGTCCACCGCAACATCACCGCCCGCACGGTGCTCGTCTGCGACGACGGCCGCGTGATGCTCACCGGCCTCGCGGTCGGCGCGGCGGAGGAGGCGCTGTGCGGGTACGACCCGGTACCGGCGCCGGATGACGACGAGAGCGTGGGGCGCGGCGGCGGTACGGTGGGCGGACCGGGCGGACCGGGCGGGCAGGGTGGCCATGGGGGGCAGGGCGTCCCCGGTTCGCAGGGTGGGCCCGCCGGCGTCGACCCCGTGGCCGCGCGGAGTGCCGCCATCCGGGCGCGTACGGCCGCGGGCCAGCCCGGCGCGGAGGCGGACGCGGGCGGCGGGAGCGGTGGGTCGGGGGCCCTGGTGCCCAAGGCGCCGGACAGCGGCGGGGACATCAGGGCCGCGCGCGCCGGCGCGATCGCCGCGTACCGGGCGGGCGCCCGGGCAGCGGCGCGGGTCCAGGAGGCGCAGAACGGCCGGGCGGCCCTGCCCGCAGCCCGCCCGGCATCCACGGCGGGCCCCGCCTCCCACACCAACGGCACGGCACAGCCGTACGCCTCCGGCGAAGGAGTCGAGAGCGTGCCCGGCACGCCGCCGGGGCAGATAGCCGACCCCTACGGCGTGGGCGGCACCTCTTGGCACGGTGCCTCGCCCCGTACCGGTGCCGGTGACGGCCCCGCAGCGCTGCCGTCCGGCGACGGCGGCCACCAGCCCGGCACCTCCGTGGGCGACCTGGGCACCGCCCCTCCGACCGGCCTCCCCTCCCAGCATCCGGGCGGCATCCCTCCGCAGACCGGCTTCAACGCCCCCGCCCCAACGGATCGGCCCGCAACCGGCGTTGGTTCCGCCCACTGGGGCGACCTGGCGGCCAGGACCCCCGCTCCGTCACGCGGCCCCGCCACCGCGCTCGCGGCCGAGCGGGCTCGGCAGGCGCGGATGGCCGTGGTGGGGCCCGTGACCGAGCGGTGGGCGCCCGAGCAGGCCGGACCGGTGCACGAGAACTGGCAGTTGGCGGCGCCGATCGGTCCCGCCACCGACCTGTGGGCGCTCGGGGCGCTGCTGTTCCGGGCCGTACAGGGGCACGCGCCCTACCCCGAGGAGTCGACGGCCGAGCTGGTGCAGCTGGTGTGTGCCGAGCCGCCCGCCTTCGCCGAGGAGTGCGGGCCGCTGAGGCCGGTCGTGGAGTCGCTGCTGCGCCAGGACCCCACCGAGCGGCTGGAGTTCGAGGAGCTCAGGGGCTGGCTGCGGTCGCTCGTGCGGTCGGCGCCGGAACCGGACGCCGGCACGCATGTCGTCGCCGCGCCGCCCGCCGACCCCAACCGGCTGCCGATCGTGCGCCGGCGCGGGGAACTCGTGCGCAGGCGACGCGCGGGGCTGCCCGCGACGCACGGCCGGCACAAGCGGGCCAGGGAACAGGAGCAGTCCCCCCGTCGACTGGGCCGCACCCTGCTGCTGTTGGTGCTGCTCCTGCTCGTCGGCGCGATCGCGTACGCCATGCTGTTCCTGCCCAAGGCGGGACACGACGGTGCCGCGGGCGGGCAGCGCACCGGCACGGCAGGCGACGTCAGCCCGGCGCCCGGCCGCTCGCAGGACGGCGGCGGCCCTTCGCAGCCCCCGCGGACCTCCTCGCCCACGCCGAAGGACAGCCCCTCCACCTCGAGCGGAGCGGCCGGCACCCAGACCACCAACCCCGACGTCGCCAGCGGATTCACCCTGCGCAAGGACCCCGAGGGCTTCCAGGTCGCCGTCGCCCAGGGGTGGAGCCGGGCGGGCAGGAACGCCTGGAACCAGGTGGTGTACTCGAAGGGCGACTACCAGCTGATCATCGTCCCGGGGCGGGACGGCGCGGGGACGTACGGCAGCGACCCGATGGCGTACCAGCGGGACGAGGAGCACGAGTTGCAGCCGTACCGCAGCTCCAGTTGGGCCACCGCGACCGGCCTGCGGACCATCACCGTGGGGACGCGGGTCATGGCCGAGGGACAGTTCACCTGGACCGACGACGGCGGGCACGACCTGTACGTGCGCAACCTGGCGATCCTCATCAACGGGCGTTACCACGTCGTGCAGGTGCGCGGTCCGGAGTCGCAACGGGACGAGGTGACCCGGCTGTACGAGCAGGCGTACGGCACCTACAGCTCCACCAAATAGGTCACTCTCCGTCATCCACCGTTCCGTAACGTGCGGGGCGCCGGAAGGTTCACTCCTCGTTGCGGAAGCGACAACCGTCACAGTGCTGTCACCTTGGCACCCCCGTGGTTCCCTGCGGGCGGAGCGGTCCTTAGTCTGACCCTGTCAAGACCATTGCGGGGCAACGTGAATCAGATGCAGGGCCAGCTTGTCGCGGGCCGCTACCGGCTCGCCGACTCCATCGGCACCGGCGGCATGGGCCGTGTGTGGCGGGCGCACGACGAGGTGCTGCACCGGGCCGTCGCGATCAAGGAGCTGACCGCCGCGCTCTACGTCTCCGAGAGCGACAGAGAGCGGTTGCTGGCGCGTACGCGCGCGGAGGCGCGGGCCGCGGCGCGGATCAACCACTCCGCGGTCGTCACCGTGCATGACGTGCTCGAGCACGACGGCCGGCCGTGGATCGTGATGGAGCTCGTCGAGGGCTACTCGCTGGCCGACGCCGTCAAGGAGCACGGGCGCCTGGAGTCCGCCGAGGCCGCGCGGATCGGTCTGTGGGTGCTGCGGGCGCTGCGCGCCGCGCACTCCGCCGGGGTGCTGCACCGCGACGTGAAGCCCGGCAACGTGCTGATCGGGCACGACGGCCGGGTCCTGCTCACCGACTTCGGCATCGCCCAGATCGAGGGCGACACCACGATCACCCGCACCGGCGAGGTCGTCGGCTCGGTCGACTACCTCGCCCCCGAACGCGTCCGCGGCCACGACCCCGGCCCCGCCTCCGACCTGTGGGCGCTGGGCGCCACGCTCTACACGGCGGTGGAGGGCCGCTCGCCGTTCCGCCGCACCTCGCCGCTGTCCACCATGCAGGCGGTCGTCGAGGAGGACGCCGCCCAGCCGCAGCACGCCGGCCCGCTCGGCCCCGTCATGGCCGCGCTGCTCCACAAGGACCCCGCCGCCCGGCCCGACGCGGCCGAGGCGGAGCAGATGCTAGCGGAGGCGGCGGAGGGGCGTCGGCCGCAGACGGCGCAGGCGTATGTGCCCACCCAACATGGGGGCATCCGCCACGAGACCCGGTCGGGCACCGGTTCGCACACCCACACAGGTGCGACACCGCCCACGGGCTCCGCTGCGCCGTACCCGCCGATGACCGGGGCGACGGCGATCGGGCCGACGGGCCTGGGGCCGAGTTCCGCTCCCGCCGCCCCGCCCAAGCGCCGGCGGCTGCGTGCCTTCGTCCTCGTCGTCGCCCTCGCCGCGATCCTGGCCAACGGTGTGGCGTTCGCACTGCAGAAGTGGGACGAGGTGCGGAGCTCGGGCGGCGGCACCAGCTCGGCCTCGGGGAGCCCGACGCCGACGGGCACGTCCACGCAGGGCTCCAACGGTACCGATTCCGCCAACTGGAAGCAGTACAAGGACCCCTGGGGCTTCAGCGTCTACCTGCCCGCGGGCTGGAAGCGGAAGGTGTACGAAGTCGTGGGCCCCCTGAGGCAGGTCGACTACACGCCCGACGGCGGAAAGCACTTCGTCCGCATCGCCATCGACACCTCGCCGGACTTCAGGGACGCGTACGCGCACCAGTTGAACCTGGAGAAGCAGCTTCAGCGGCTGGTGGACTACAAGCAGGTCCAGATGGTGAAGAACATCTACCGCGATCGCCCCGGCTCCGTCTGGGAGTACACCTGGACCGCGCTGAAGAAGGACCCGCCCTACGTCGCCGGGCCGCGCCACGCCATCGAGGAGACGTACTTCTCGCAGGACGGCACCGAGTACGCGATCTACATGTCCGCACCCGCGGCCGACTGGGCGACGACGAGCAAGCAGTTCAAGTCGGTGCTGCAGGGCTGGCAGGAGAAGGCGGGCCAGTAGACGGCGCGCGGGAGTTGGCCGGTCGGTGTCCCGGAGCCGGTCCGTCCGGTGCGGCATGATGGGGCGCATGGGGACCGAGGGGGAAGGCGTCCGTGTCGTGGCGGGCCGGTATCGGCTCGAGACGCGGATCGGGCGCGGCGGCATGGGCGTGGTGTGGCGGGCGACCGACGAACTGCTCGGCCGGCAGGTGGCGGTCAAGGAACTCCCCTTCGACGACACCCTGTCCGAGGAGGAGGCCCGGCAGCGGCGCGACCGCACCCTGCGCGAGGCCCGTGCGGTGGCCCAACTGCGGCATCCGCACATCATCGTCGTGCACGACGTGGTCGAGGACGATGAACGCCCTTACATCGTCATGGAGTTGATCGACGGCGGCTCGCTCGCCGACCGGATCGCCGCGCACGGCCCGGTCGACGCCGACGAGGCCGCGCGGATCGGCATCGGCCTTTTGAGCGCGCTGCGCACGGCACACGCGGCCGGGGTGCTGCACCGGGACATCAAGCCCGCCAACGTCCTGGTCGAGTCCGACTCGGACCGGGTCGTGCTCACCGACTTCGGCATCGCGCAGGTCGCGGGGGCCACCACCCTCACCGAGACCGGCTCGTTCGTCGGCTCGCCCGAGTACACGGCGCCGGAGCGGATGTCGGGGGTGGCGACCGGCCCGGAGTCCGACCTGTGGTCGCTGGGCGCGCTGCTGTGCACGGTGCTCAGCGGCGAGTCCCCGTTCCGGCGCGACTCGCTGGGCGGCATCCTGCACGCCGTCGTCTTCGACGAGATCCGCCCGCCCGCACAGGCCGAGCCGCTGCTGCCCGTCGTCCGGGGCCTGCTGGAGCGGGACCCGGAGCGGCGGCTGGGCGCGGCGCAGGCCGAGCACATGCTGCGGGCCTTCCGCGACCTGGGCCGCACCCCGTCGCCGTCCCTCTACACGCCGACCCAGCGGGACGTGCCCAAACCGCCACCGCCCGCCCCGGCGCCCCCGACGCCGCCCACGGTGGAGACCCGGCATTCCACCCGGGGCGTGCTGGTGGCCGCGCTGCTGGTCGCCGCGGTGGCGGGCGCGGGGGTTTCGGCGGCGGCACTGCTGATGAACCAGGACCATGCGGGGGGCCGTACGCCGGCGGATTCGGGCCCGGTGACCTCGGTGAGCGCATCAGCCTCGCCCTCGCCCTCGTCGAGCGCCCACCGTCCCACACCCAGCCCCAGTTCCAGCGCCGGTGCGGCCGCGACCCGTCCCTCCGCTCCCTCCGGCTACCGCGTCGCCGACGACCCCGGCGGCTTCTCGCTCGCCGTGCCGGAGGGCTTCACGCGGGTACCGCAGGGGGAGCGGATCTTCTACATGTCGCCGGGGGAGACGTTCCGCCTCGGCATCAAGGTCGCCGACCCGGCCGCGGGCGGCCCGCTCGCGGTCATGAAGAACTCGGCGGTCAACGGGCCCGACACCAATCCCGGTTACCACGACGGCCAGGTCACGGCGTCCCAGCACGCCGGACACCCCGCCGCCCTCTGGGAGTTCACCTGGAACGGATTCAGCGCGGCGGAGGGCCCCCGGCACACCTACGACCTGTGCTGGGACGAGGGCGGGCGGATGTACGACGTGTGGGTGTCGGCACCGGTCGGCAAGGTGCGGGAGGCGAAGGAGTACTTCGACGTCGCGGTCGACACCTTCGCGCCCGCGCTCCAGGGCACGCCGTAGGACGGGCCCGCGTCGACAACCCGCCGTTGCGCACGGTACTCATGGGACATGAGTGCAGGTGGCGAACAGACGCGCGGAGGCCGGGTGCTCGGCGGGCGCTACCGGCTGATCGGGCGCATCGGCTCCGGCGGTACGGGCACCCTGTGGCAGGCCCACGACGAACTCGTGGACCGGGACGTCGCCGTGAAGCAGCCGCGGCTGCCGGGCGACCCCGAGGACGAGCAGTACCGGCGCGCCGCCCACCGCCTCTACCGCGAGGCCCGCGCCGCCGCCCGCGTCGACCATCCCTCCGCCGTCTCCATCCATGACGTCGTCCTGGACGAGGACGGACTCCCGTGGATCGTCATGGAGTTGGTCCGGGGCGAGTCCCTGCACGAGGTGCTCCGGCGCGGCCCGGTCGACCCCGTGGAAGCCGCCCGGATCGGCCTCGCCGTCCTCGGTGCCCTGCGCGCCGCGCACGCCGTGGGGATCGTCCACCGGGACGTGAAGCCGGCCAACGTCCTGCTCGGCCCGAACGGCCGCGTCGTCCTCACCGACTTCGGCATCGCCCATGTCCAGGGCGAGGAATCCCTCACCGTGGGGCGCGGCGCCGGACCGGCCGCCGACCTCTGGTCCCTGGGCGCGCTGCTGTACACGGCCGTCGAAGGCGCGTCTCCCGTCCCGCGTACGGCGGTGGAGTCGACGCCGGCCGTCGCCGTCACCGCCGATCCGCCCGAGCCACGCCAGGCCGGCCCGCTCGGGCCGTTGATCGCCGGGCTTCTGGCGAAGGATCCCGAGCAGCGGCCCGGCGCGGAAAAGGCCGCGGCGGTGCTGGAGGCGGTGACGGAGGGGCGGCCGGTTCCGCGGGCGGAGGCTCAGGGTACGGCGGAGCAGCGGGAGTCCGCCGAGGACAAGGGAACCTTACGGCTGGAACCGATACCCCAGCCGGACACGGCGGGCGCGTCCGACGCCCCGGGAGAGCCGGCAGCCGCCGGTGGTCCGCGCCCCTCGAAGCGTGCCCTCCCTGTCCGCCCCGTCCCCCTCGCCGCGGTCGCCGTGCTCCTCGTCGGCGGGACCTGGTTCGGCACGTCGTACGTCACCGGTTCCGGCAGGGGCACGGGCGTCTCCGAGGGAGCCGCCACGCTCACCGAGGCTCCGGCCCGTGCGACCCCGGATGCAGCGGCCTGGACCGCGCACCGGGAGGCGGACATGGACGCCGTCCTGTATCTGCCCGAGCGGTACCGGCGGATCTACTGGACGGAGGAGGCCGGCTCCGCCCGGCTGAGCGTCTACGAAGACGGCGCCGACGACACCGTCGCGGTCCGCCTCGCCGAGTGGAGGAAGGCCCCCGCCGCCCCGATGACCGAGGCGAAGAAGACCATGAAAGGGATGGAGGGGCACCAGCGCACCGCGGGCCGGTACACCGCCACCACCTTCCACGGTGACCAGGCCGCCCTGTCCGACGTCACCTACGATCCGGACGGCAGAGCGTCCCGGGTGCTCCAGCTCGTCGTCCGCACCGCCGACGACCGCATGTACCGGCTCCAGGTGCAGATGCCCCAGGGCACCCCGGACGAGAAGCAGGGCACCGCCGTCTTCGAGGGCGCACGGGACCGCCTGCGGATCGGAGTGGGCCGAACCACCGCCCCCGGACCTCCTCCAACGCCCTGATCAGCGCAAGCCCTGCCAGTGACCACTGGCGGTGTGTGCGCACTCGGTGAAGCCGCGTTACCGACGGGTACCCAAAGTTTCGGTACCGGCATACCCTGCGGCCATGACGGACGCGCTAGCCCCGGCCAAGACCGGCACGAACCCCCTCGCCCCCGCGCCCGAGGGCGCCCGTACCGCCTCCGACGTGGTCACCCCGGAGCTGGTCGCCCAGCTCACCAAGGGCGTGGTCGGCTCCGGACGCACCGCCAACCACACGCCGTTCACCGGCGAGAAGCTGGCCGACCTGCCGGAGTCCACGCCCGAGGACGTGGCGAAGGCCTTCCAGGCGGCCCGCAAGGCGCAGGCCGTGTGGGCGGCGACGCCGGTACGGCAGCGCGCGGCCGTCCTGCTGCGCTTCCACGACCTGGTCCTGGAACGCCAGGCCGAGGTGCTCGACCTCATCCAGTTGGAGACCGGCAAGGCGCGGCTGCACGCCCACGAGGAGGTGCAGGCCGTCGCGGTCGCCGCCCGCCACTACGGCCGCAAGGCGCCCGCCTATCTGAGGCCGAAGCGGCACACGGGTGCCGTGCCTACGCTCACCAAGGTCACCGAGCTGCGCCACCCGCGTGGGGTCGTCGGCCAGATCGCCCCCTGGAACTACCCCCTCGAGCTCTCCGTCGGCGACGCGCTGCCCGCCTTCGTCGCGGGCAACGCCGTCGTGATGAAGCCGGACACCGAGACCTGCCTCACCGCCCTGTGGGCCCGCGATCTGCTCATCGAGGCGGGGCTGCCCGCCGACGTCTTCCAGGTCGTGCTCGGCGAGGGCCCGGTCGTCGGCCCCGAGGTGGTCCGGCACGCGGACTACGTCTCCTTCACCGGCTCCACCCGCACCGGCCGCGAGGTCGCCCAGGGCGCCGCCGCCCGTCTGGTCGGCGTCTCCCTGGAACTCGGCGGCAAGAACGCCATGCTGGTCCTGGAGGACGCCGACATCGAGAAGGCCGCCGCGGGCGCGGTCCGCGCCTGCTTCTCCTCGGCCGGCCAACTGTGCATCTCCATCGAGCGGTTGTACGTCCACGAGTCGATCGCCGACGCCTTCCTGGAGCGCTTCGCCGCCCGCACCAAGGCGATGCGGCTCGGCACCTCCCTCGCCTACGGTGCCGACATGGGCTCGCTGGTGGGGGAGCGGCAACTGGAGACCGTCACCCGCCATGTCGAGGAGGCCGTGGCGAAGGGCGCGAAGGTCATCGCCGGCGGCGTCGCCCGTCCGGACGTCGGCCCGTACTTCTTCGAGCCGACGATCCTCGACGGCGTCACCGAACCGATGGCCGTCTGCACCGAGGAGACCTTCGGCCCGGTCGTCTCCATCTACCGCTTCTCCTCCGACGACGAGGCCGTCGAGCACGCCAACTCCACGCCGTACGGCCTCAACTCCTCGGTCTGGACGAAGAGCGGCAGCCGCGGCCGGGAGATCGCCGCCCGCCTGCGCACCGGCACGGTCAACGTCAACGAGGGCTACGCCCCCGCCTACGGCAGTGTCCAGTCCCCCATGGGCGGCATGAAGGACTCCGGCCTCGGCCGCCGGCACGGCTCGGAGGGCATCCTCAAGTACACCGAGGCGCAGACGGTCGCGCAGCAGCGGCTCCTCCCGATGGCCCCCTCGCTGGGGATGGACGACGAGAAGTACGCCCAGTTCATGAGCCGAAGCCTGAGGCTCATGAAGGCATTCCGGTTCAAGTAGAACCACCCGTTCTCAACGAGGAGAGCACGTGGCACAGGACACCTACGACTACGACGTCATCGTCGTCGGCTCAGGCTTCGGCGGCTCCGTGACCGCCCTCCGCCTCACCGAGAAGGGCTACCGCGTAGGTGTCCTGGAAGCCGGCCGTCGCTTCACCAGGGAAACCCTCCCCAAGAACTCCTGGGACCTGAAGAACTACATCTGGGCCCCCAAGCTCGGCATGTACGGCATCCAGCGCATCCATCTGCTGGGCAACGTCATGGTGCTGGCGGGAGCGGGCGTGGGCGGCGGCTCGCTCAACTACGCCAACACCCTCTACGTACCGCCGAAGCAGTTCTTCGACGATCCCCAGTGGCGTGACATCACCGACTGGCAGGAGGAGCTGAAGCCGTACTACGACCAGGCCCGGCGCATGCTCGGGGTACGGCTCAACCCGACGATGACCCCCTCGGACGTCCACCTGAAGGCGGCGGCCGAGCGGATGGGCGTCGGCGACACCTTCCACATGGCGCCGGTCGGCGTGTTCTTCGGCGACGGCAAGGACGCCGAGGGCCACAGCAAGGCCGCGCCCGGCGAGCAGGTCGACGACCCCTACTTCGGCGGCGTGGGTCCGGCCCGCAGCGCCTGTACCGAGTGCGGCGAGTGCATGACCGGCTGCCGGCACGGCGCGAAGAACACCCTCAACGAGAACTACCTCTACCTCGCCGAGAAGGCGGGCGCGGTCGTCCACCCCATGACGACGGTCGTGTCGATCACCGACGACTCCCAGGGCGGGTACGCGGTCGCCACCCTGCCCACCGACGACCGGAGCGCCCGGGGCCGTACCTTCAAGGCCCGCCAGGTCGTCGTAGCGGCCGGCACCTACGGCACCCAGACGCTGCTGCACCGTATGAAGGCGGGCGGCCAACTGCCGTACATCTCCGACAAGCTGGGCGAGCTGACCCGTACGAACTCGGAGGCACTGGTCGGCGCGCAGACCGACAGCCGCCGCTACCGCAAGGTGACGGGCGCACCGCAGGTCGACTTCACCCGCGGCGTCGCCATCACGTCCTCCATCCACCCGGACGAGAACACCCACATCGAGCCGGTCCGCTACGGCAAGGGCTCCAACTCGATGGGCGGCCTGTCGATCCTCCAGGTCCCGTACGCGGAGGGCTCGTCGCGGGCGCTGGCGTGGCTGCGCAGTGCCGCCCGGCATCCCCTGCTCGTCCTGCGCTCCCTCTCCAACCGCCGCTGGTCGGAGCGGACCATCATCGGCCTGGTGATGCAGTCGCTGGACAACTCCCTGACGACGTACCTGAAACCGGACGGCGTCGGCAAGGGCCTGCTCACCGCGCGGCAGGGCCACGGTGCCCCCAACCCCAAGCAGATCAGGGCCGCTTCCGAGGCCGCGTCCGCGATCGCCGCCGACATCAACGGCTTCGCCGGGTCGAACGTCGGCGAGCTGATGGGTACCCCGCTCACCGCCCACTTCCTCGGCGGCTGTCCCATCGGCGCCTCCCGCGAGAGCGGCGTCATCGACCCGTACCACCGCCTGTACGGCCACCCGGGCATCTCGGTCGTGGACGGCGCCGCGGTCTCCGCCAACCTGGGCGTCAACCCGTCCCTCACCATCACCGCGCAGGCCGAGCGGGCGATGTCGTACTGGCCCAACAAGGGCGAGGCGGACCCGCGTCCGGCGCAGGGAGCGGCGTACGAGCGCCTGCAGCCCGTCGAGCCGAAGAGCCCGGCGGTCCCGGCGGAGGCGTTCGGCGCGCTGAGGCTGCCGTTCCTTGGGATGCCGGCGGTGCCACCGAAACCGTAGCCGCGCACGCACAAGGGAAGGACCCGCGCTCCCCTCCGAGCACGGGTCCTTCCCTGTTCCTGCGGTGAGCTCCGGCTACGCGTCCGACCCGGCCCTGCGGCGGCGCGCGACGACGATCGAGCCGGCACCGAGGACGACCGCGACACCGCCGACCAGGCCGATCACCGGCAGCGCGGAGCTGGAGCCGGTCGCGGCGAGGCTGCCGGTGGCGGACACGTCGGTGACGTCCTTCAGCGGCCTGCGGCCACCGGCCTGCGGCTTGGCCTCGTTCGGCTTACCGGCGTGGGAGCCGGCGGCCAGGATCTCGAAGAAGTAGACCCAGCCCTTGGGGTCGTCGGCGACCCAGCAGCCCTTGTCGTCCGAGTACTCGGCGAGGCCGCCGGTCAGACCGAGGGAGGCCGGCACCTTGCCGCTGACGCTCAGCCGCAACTGGTACGAGACCGACTTGCCCGCGCCGAGCGAGAACGCGGTGAACGTGCCGCCCTCGCCCGCCGCGTCGGCGATCGTCTTCCAGGTGCCGGAGGACTTGTCGAGGACCTGGACCTTGATCTGGCCCGAGTAGTCCTTCGCGTCCTCCCAGCCGACGGCGGCGACGCCGATCAGCGGCTTGATGTCCTTGATGTCGTGGTCGCCGTGGTTGGACACGTTGAAGGAGAACGTCGTCCAGCCGCTTCCGGCGACGATCGTGTCGGGCAGCCCGGACAGGCCGCTCTTCAGGTCGGCGCTGAGTTCGGCGGTGCTGTCGCCGTTCTGGTCGACGCACAGCTCCGCGCCGCCCGGGGTGCTCGCGCTGGGGCTCGGCGACGGGGACGCGGGGGCGCTGCTCTGGGTGGCGGCCGGGCTGCTCGCGGGCGCCGCGGGAGTCGTCTTGGGGGCGGCCGGGGTGCTTTCCGGTGCGGCAGGGGTGCTCTCGGGGGCGGCCGGCGTGCTCTCCGGCGCCGCGGGGGTGCTCTCGGGAGCGGCGGGGGTGCTCTCCGGTGCCGCCGGGCTGCTGCTCGACGTGTCCGGCGTGTCGCCCGTGGCGAACGCGGCCGGGGCCGACAGCAGGGCAAGGGGTGCCAGGACGGCCGTAGCGGCCGCCACGCCCATGGCACGGCGAAGCTTCATGGAAGACCTCAAGGGAGTCCAGTGTGGAGGGCTCCGCGTGTGGGGCGCGGGTGTGGCCCTTGGTTCGCCTGGTTGGATCAGTGACGGCAGGGACAGGTTGTGTTCGCCTTGACACGTTTTTCATGTGCGCTGCGTCACGTACGCTCTGCTGCCCGACAGACCGTCACGTTTCACAGAGAGGCGCCGCGCCGTGGCCGACAGACCGTCCGACGAGGCGAGACCCGGATCCGGATCCGGAGAGGAACCCTCCATACCCGACGACGTCTGGGAGAAGTTCCTCAAGGACAGCGAACGCGACATCCACGGCTCCGCGCCCAAGGAGCCGTCCGCGCGGGCCCGTATGGTCACCGAGCGGCTGCGCAACCAGGAGGCCCGGGGGGCGTTGCCCGAGGGCTGGCGCACCGGGCCGGCCTGGCAGCAGGAGAAGGGGCGCCGCGGGCGGCGGATCGGTGGGGCGCTCGCCGTGCTGCTGGCCGCCGCCGTGACCGTGGTCGCCATGAAGCCGTCGTTGCTGCCGGGCGACCTCTTCGGCACCCGCAAGTCGGCGGCGGCCGACGCGTCACGCCTGCCTGAGGAGACGGCGGCGCCCACCGCCCCGCCCGCCTCGGTCGACCCCCATGTCCCCACGCTCACCCGCCCGTTCGCCGGTTCCCCGGCGGAGAGCTGGGCGGACGGCGAGGCCGGCATCGTGCTGCCGAAGGCGACCGCGCTCGGCTCGATCCCCCAGGACCGCGTGGCCCTCGCCCTCCAGCTGACGAAGGAGCTGCTGGTCGACGCCAACCTCGACCCCCGGGTGCTGGCCGGGGCCCGCCCCGAGGCCGCCCTCGCGGTCCTCGACCCGAAGCAGCCGAAGCTGCTCGACGACCTCGACACGGCCCTGCGCACGCCGAGCAAGGCACACAACCCGCTGACCCTCTTCAGCCGCTTCGACCCCAGGGAGGTCAAGCCCGCCGGGAACGTCGTCAAGGTCCGGGGCCGGATCACCTTCGACAAGGGCGACTTCGCGGGGGTGGCGGTGCACGCCGACTACACCTTCGTCTACCCCGTCGTCCGCACCGACGGCTCCACCGAGGTCACCCGCACCATCGTGCGCCGCGTCATCGACGCCGAACTCCCCGACCCCGCGCACTACCGGGTCACCCCCGGCCTCCTGAACCTCGTGCGCTACGACGAGGACGGCGGCAACACGGCCTGCGACATCCACGACGGCTATCTGCACCCGCAGTTCCCCTCCAAGGCCCCCACGGCCGGCGCCACCCCGACCGGCCCGTCGGTCGACCCGTACGACCGCAGCCGCCCCATCGACCAGTCGCACTCCTGCGGAACGGTGAGCCGCACGTAGTGCCCGGCACTCCTCCTTGACACGCGACGGCATGCGAAGGGCCCCGCGGGACTCGAGGCCGCGGGGCCCTTCTCCGTCAGCACCGACGTCAGGGCAGCGCCGGTGCCCGGGAGCGGCGCCGGGGGGTTGCGCCGCTTGTCCTGTGTGCACCCTGATGGTCTGGACCTCTGGCACTGAGCAAGGACAGTGCAATGCGGTTGTCTGCGGTGGGACTTGGGGGCTGTCTAGGCATCGTGCTGGATGGACGCGCCCTCCGCAACCGTTTGACCCAGGACTGTGCGTTTTCGCAGGTTCCGCCGGTCGGCCCCGGGCGTCCCCGGAGCCGACCGTTTACTTGGGTGACCGGGCTGCTGTCCCCTGCCGTCCGGTCACGACCCTGGAGCGAGGTCCCACGACGCACGGCACGACCCGTACGTCTCATCGCTCCAGCAAGCCACGCGTGGTTCTTTCGGGCCCGCCCCTGGCTGGCACGGACACCACCACCAACGAAGCGGTCCGCGGGGCGGTCACGCGCCGTACGGGTGAGAAGGGGCCCGAACTCAGATGCGACCGCGGCACAGTTCGAGCAGCGTCATCGCAAGGGGCGTGCCCGGCTTGCCCAGAGCCTCGCGGTAGCGGCCGAGGATCTCCATCTCCCGGGACAGGTGCACCCGCCGGCCGCCGGAGGCGATACGGGTCTGCTGTACGACGGCGGAGACGGCCATCCGTTCCTGGATGAGACCGATGATCCGGTCGTCGAGCGCGTCGATGCGCTCCCGGGCATCAGCGATGGTCGCTTCCGGTGTGGTGGTCATGTCGGGCTCCTCGGTGAGGGGCGTCCCGAGGCGACAGGATCCGGAGAAACACCAGGCGCCCCGGACCTTGTCGGCCCGGGGCGCCTGGGGAAGTCGCTTGTCAGTGTCTCAAGCAGCACGACCATGGCAGCCGGTGGGCCGGTTGCCATAGGTAAAGGTCGAGTGCTGAAGCATGCGGGGAGTGTATACCAGCCCGTCCGGCATGTGGGGACGAGGCCCGTTCAGGGTCGAACCGGGGGCCCGCGGGCGCAGCCTCCAGCACGACGGCGAGGTCACCCACGCCCACCCCGCTAGACTCGGTACCACAACCCTCGCCCAACCGCCGGAAGGCACCCCGTGTCATCAGCGACCCCAACCGCCACCGACACCGTTCTGGTCGTCGACTTCGGCGCGCAGTACGCCCAGCTCATCGCCCGTCGCGTCCGCGAGGCCCGGGTCTACAGCGAGATCGTGCCGAGCACCATGCCGGTCGCGGAGATGCTCGCGAAGAACCCGGCGGCGATCATCCTCTCCGGCGGCCCCTCGTCCGTGTACGAGGAGGGTGCTCCCCGCCTGGACCGCGAGATCTTCGAGGCCGGCGTCCCCGTCTTCGGCATGTGCTACGGCTTCCAGCTGATGGCGCAGGTCCTCGGCGGCACCGTCGACAACACCGGCGCGCGCGAGTACGGCCGCACCGACCTGCACGTCTCCAAGTCGGGCTCCACCCTCTTCGAGGGCACCCCGGACGAGCAGCACGTGTGGATGTCGCACGGCGACGCCTGCTCCGCCGCCCCCGAGGGCTTCTCCGTCACCGCCTCCACGAACGTGGTGCCGGTCGCCGCCTTCGAGAACGACGAGAAGAAGCTCTACGGCGTCCAGTACCACCCCGAGGTCATGCACTCCACGCACGGCCAGCAGGTGCTCGAGCACTTCCTGTACCGCGGGGCCGGCCTCACCCCCTCCTGGACCACCGGGAACGTCATCGAGGAGCAGGTCGCCGCGATCCGCGAGCAGGTCGGCGACAAGCGCGCCATCTGCGGTCTGTCCGGCGGCGTCGACTCCGCCGTGGCCGCCGCTCTCGTGGCCCGCGCCATCGGCGACCAGCTGACCTGCGTCTACGTCGACCACGGCCTGATGCGCAAGGGCGAGACCGAGCAGGTCGAGAAGGACTTCGTGGCCGCGACCGGCGTCAAGCTGGTCGTCGTCGACGCGGAGGAGCGTTTCCTCACCGCGCTCAAGGGCGTCTCGGACCCCGAGGAGAAGCGGAAGATCATCGGCCGCGAGTTCATCCGGGTCTTCGAGCAGGCCCAGGCGGAGATCATCGCGGACGAGGGCCCGGCGGTGGAGTTCCTGGTCCAGGGCACGCTCTACCCGGACGTCGTCGAGTCCGGCGGCGGCACCGGCACCGCGAACATCAAGTCCCACCACAACGTCGGCGGCCTGCCCGAGGACCTCGAGTTCCAGCTCGTCGAGCCGCTGCGCAAGCTGTTCAAGGACGAGGTCCGGATGGTCGGCCAGGAGCTCGGCCTCCCGGAGGAGATCGTCCAGCGCCAGCCCTTCCCCGGCCCGGGCCTCGGCATCCGCATCGTCGGCGAGGTGACCAAGGAGCGGCTCGACCTGCTCCGGGACGCCGACGCCATCGCCCGCGAGGAACTGACCGCCGCCGGTCTCGACCGGGACATCTGGCAGTGCCCGGTGGTCCTGCTCGCGGACGTCCGCTCGGTCGGCGTCCAGGGCGACGGCCGCACCTACGGCCACCCGATCGTGCTGCGTCCGGTCTCCTCCGAGGACGCCATGACGGCCGACTGGTCCCGCCTGCCGTACGACGTCCTCGCGAAGATCTCGACACGGATCACCAACGAGGTGCGGGACGTCAACCGGGTCGTCCTGGACGTCACCTCGAAGCCGCCGGGCACCATCGAGTGGGAGTAGGCCCCGGCACGCGCACGATCAGGCGCGCTTGATCGTGCGCAGGGGTTCGCCGGGCTTCCAGACCTGGACGACGAGGTACTTGTCGTCCTCCACGGAGGTCCGCACGACCTCCGTCAGCTCGGCGCGGAAGAGGTGGAACGGCTCCGGCGGTTCCACCTCTTCGCTGTACCCGGCCTTGGTCGCGGGATCGTCGACCTCGACCGCCCGCCCGGCGATCCGCACGTCGCCCCCGCCCATCGACTGGCCTTCGCCGGGGTTCGCCTGGAGCGCGAACCGCGGGTCGCGGCGCAGGTCGAGCGCCTTGAGCGAGTCCGGTATCATGCCGAGCCACAGCTCGCCGTTCAGGAAACGCACCTCGAGACCGGTCGTGCGCGGGGAACCGTCCTGCCGCAGCGTGGCCAGGACATGATGGGTGAAGGCACCGAAGCGTTCCTCGGCGGTCTTCGCGAACTCGGGTTCGGCGGCGCTGAAAGCCGCCCAGTTCCATGCCATACGTCCAGGGTGGCGCCGATACCGGACATCTCCTGTCGTGTATTGGCTGCGCGCGTCATCTTTACAAAACAGCACTGTTCTCCTGCGCTGACCGAGGGTAACTTCCGCCTCGTCAAGCAACCCAGTGCCGGAGGACCACATGCCCGGGCCGACCCCACCGACTCCGCTGCCCACCGATCGGCTGCGCTTCGCCATGCCGCCGATGCACGACTCGGTCGACGACGAGCGCCGACACCGCAAGGAGCGGCTCGCGGGCGCGCTGCGGATCTTCGGGCGGTACGGGTTCGAGGACGGCGTCTCCGGGCACATCACCGCCCGCGACCCCGAGTACAGCGACTGTTTCTGGGTCAACCCGTTCGGTATGCCGTTCAAGCACGTCACGGTGAGCGACCTGGTGCTCGCCAACTCCGACGGGCAGGTCATCGAGGGCCGCTACCACGTCAACCAGGCCGCCTTCACCGTGCACGCCCAGGTGCACGCCGCCCGCCCGGACGTCGTCGCCGTCGCCCACTGCCACTCGGTGCACGGCCGCGCCCTGGCCGCGCTCGGCGACCTCCTGGACCCCATCACCCAGGAGAGCTGCGCCTTCTACGAGGACCACGCCCTCTACGACGCCTACACCGGCGTCGCCGTCGACGCCGAGGAGGGCCGCCGGATCGCCGGCGCCCTCGGCACCCGCAAGGCGCTGGTGCTGCGCAACCACGGGCTGCTGACCGTCGGCGACTCGGTGGACGCGGCGGCCTGGTGGTTCCTGTCGATGGAGCGGTCCAGCCAGGTGCAGCTGACGGCGAAGGCGGCCGGTCGACCGGTCCTGATCGAGCACCGGGCAGCGGTGGCCACCCGCGAACAGCTCGGCGGCGACCTGGTGGCGTGGATCAACTACCAGCCCCTGTGGCAGGACATCAGCCGCAGCGAACCGGACCTGCTGTCCTGAGGGTTTCCGAGGAAGGTTCAGAAGCCCCGCAGCACCGCCGCCTTGGTCATCGCGAACTCCTCGTCCGTGAGCACCCCCTCCCGGTGCAGCTCACCCAACTCCCGCAGCCGGCGCAGCAGTACGTCGTGGTGGTCGGCCGGCGGTGACACGGCAGCGGCGGGCCGGCGGCCCGCGAGCTCGCCGCCGCCCCGGGTGGAGGGATGCGGCAGCCGCGCGGTGACCGCCGTGGCGACCAGCGCGGTCAGCAGATCCCGACGGGCGCTGCCCCACAGGTCCAGCGCGTACGGGTCCTTCTCCGGCGGCAGCTTCGAGAACACCGTCTCCCGGGTGACGAACCGCAGGAAGCCGTCCTCGTAACCGGAGTTGGGCAGCCACTCCACCTGCACCACATCGCCGACGGCGATGATCCGCGGCCCGGTCGCCCGCTTGACCCGGTCCGAGGTGTCGGCCCAGTCGATGCGCACCTGGGTGCCGTCGAAGGAGACGGTCCCGTCGGAGGAACGGACCGAGACCGGCACCGGCGGCCCCGGCAGCAGATACGCCTTCGTCGGCTCCTTGGGGATCTGCTCCAGCAGGAGCGCTCGCCGGATCTCCTCGGCCACGTACTCCGCGACCCCGGACCGGTCCAGGTCCACCAGCAGCCGGTACGGGTCCGCCGGATCGGGCAGCCGCCCACCGGTCGCCTGCAGCAACGGATCCGCGCCCTCGCGCAGCCGCACCCGAAGCCGCCCCCGCTTGCGCTCGGGTTCGTAGACCACGCCCGCGATGGCTTCGAGGGGTACCGCGACCTCGCCGTACGTCTGCCGGAACAGCGGCACGGAGCGGTGCAGGCCCGGCGTGATCCTGACCGTGGTGCCGTCGAAGGCCCAGGTCCCGTCCCGCTGGATGATCTCGGCCATGGGGAAATTCTCGCAGCCGGGTCAACACGGCGGCCCCCGCTTCCCCCGCGCTGACCAGACCTGCCGGACGCGGAGGGGGTGGCGTAGGGCACAATTCGCTGGCATCACACGGGAGTTGCAAGGCGGCGGCCGGCTGCTGGACAGGCGGCGCCGGTCGATGGGGTCGTGCGGAAGGCGGGCGTCGGGCGTGGCGGTGCAGGAGGCGAGAGGTGGCGCGGACGCGGGCGCGCACGGTGGCGGACACGCGGGCGGCTGCACCTGCGGGGACTGCCCGCACGGAGCGCGCGAGGGACATCGACGGGCCGTCGCCGAGTTCCTGCTGATGCGGGACGGGTTCGCGGCCGGACAGGGGGTGCCGGCAGCGGTGGCCCACTCGGCCCAGGCCTCCCGCCAATGGGTGTCGGAGGAACTCACCCAGTCGGCGGACGTGGTCGCCGAACGCGGCCGCGCGGAGGGCGAGGCGTGGCTGGCCCGCCTGTGGGCCCGTACGGCCGTCACCGTCTGGGCCCTGGTGCTGCTGTTGCTGCTCGTGCAGTCCCTGACGGCGATCGGCGCGGGCTGGACGACGGCCCGTACGGCCGGACTGCTGGCGGCACTGGTGCTCGCCGGCGCGCTCACGGCCGCCTCCTTCTTCCACCGCGCACGCGGCGGCGCTCTGGCCCCCGTGATCGGCGAGGACAACCGCCTCTCCACCTCCCGCACGGTCGCCGCCGTCTGGGTCCTTGTCGTCGCCTACGCGGTACTGGTGCTGGTCGGGCGCCTGGCCGCGGCCTCCGACCACAGGGAACGGGACGCGCTGATCTCCGGCCTCCAACTCGCCCGGGGCGCGGGCGTGGTGACCGTACTCGCCGTGGTCTGCGGGATCGCGGTCCTCGTCCGGCGCGTGGTCGCCCTGCGCATCCTCGCCCAACGGCTGCAGAAGGTAAGGGCGCACCGGCCGAGGGCGGCCGACCTGCTGACCGACGACGCCGGACGCGGCAGCTTCGCCGACATCCAGTACGTCGTGATCAGCGCGGTCGCCGCGCTGTTCGCCGCGGTACGGCTGGCCCGGCGCCCGGACCAACTGCCCGACCTGCCCTGGGGACTCGCCGTGGTGGTCCTGGTCTCGGCGGCGACCTACCTGGCGGGCAAGTACGCCGAGGGCGGCCGCCCCGTGATCCTCTCCGTGGTCCGCGCCCGGGAGGCCGGTGACCTGGACGGCCCGATCCGCACCGGGGACGACATCGAGATCCGCGGCGCGGGCTTCGTCCCGGCGGGTGCGCAGGGCGCCGACCGGCTGTCGCGCATGGTCGTACGCATCGGTGCGGTGAACGTCCATGTTCCTCTCGTTCCGGTGGCCGGCGGTTTCAGCAACCCGACCGACGCGGTCCTGACCGTGCCGGTACCGGCCGACGTGGAGCCAGGTCGGGTTGAGGTGCAGGTGGTCACGGCGGCGGGGGTGGAGACCAATCGGTACGCGGTGGATGTGACCGAGTGATCGGTGTGAAGTGATGTGAGGTGATTGGTGTGAAGGCCTGAGGGGAACGGCACTTCAGAGGACGGCGCTCCTCACGCCGTTCCGCGCACTACGCCAGAAATCGGCACGAACGCATTGAGTACCCCCGCCCCTGATGTACGTATCGTCTTCCAAGGGGTCCCGGCACGGCGGGCGAGAGGCGGCAGTGATGACCCACGGCATGCGCACCGACACGCACACCCCCTACCTCGACGGCGGCCGGAGCTGGCGCGACAACGCCACCCGCTACGCCCTCCTTCCGCTCCGCGTCTTCCTCGGTGTCACCTTCATCTACGCGGGCCTGGACAAGATCACCAACAGCGCCTTCATGAAGTCCTCCGGCGCCGGCTCCATAGGCGAGACGATGCGCTCGGTCCGCGACTCCTCCGCCATCCCGGCCCTGGTCGACCTGGCCCTGAAGAACCCGACCGGTTTCGGCTACGCCATCGCCTTCGGTGAACTGGCCGTGGGCATCGGCACCCTGGTCGGCCTCCTCTCCCGTCTGGCCGCCCTCGGCGGCGCCCTGATCTCCCTCAGCCTGTGGCTGACCATGAGCTGGGCCTCGGACCCGTACTACTACGGCAACGACCTCGCCTACCTGATGGCCTGGCTCCCCCTCGTCCTGGCGGGCGCCCCCGTGTTCTCCCTGGACGCCGCACTCCGCGCCCTGCGAAGGCCGGCGGGAGGATACCGGTAACCCGTGGCCGGCCTGGTCGTTGGGCCAGTGCGTCTGGCCGTGGCCTCCGCCCTGCCATGGCCACTCCACCTCGCCGGTCAGCCGGTTGACGCCCTGTCAGGCCGACGCGTCCGGCTCGGCCTCCGCGCTCTCCTGTCGCCGTGCGGTCACCGCCCTGCGCCGGCGTATCCCACGGCTGACCAACCCCACCGCCGCGGCGAGGAACAGCCCGACCGCCACAACGGGTATCACCGCGAACCACGGCGTATCCCACAGGCCGCCCGCGTCACCGGCGTACATCGCCCCCGCGAGGGCGAGGAAGAGACCGGCGACCAGCCTTCCCGGCTGGAACTCATGACGTAGCACGGATCACCTCCGCCTGCCCGACCCCGACCCGGAGGCCGAGGTCCAACGTGCCGGCGTTCTTGTCGCCGGTGACCGGCGACAGCGTCACGTCCTTGTGCTTGCCCGGCGCCACGTCCACGTTCTTCCTCGTGTCTCCCGGCAACCGGATGTCACCCACTCCCACGTCGATGCTCAGCCTCACGTTCGCATTCTTCGGCACGATCACCTTCAACTGACCCGCCCCGACCTCGGCCTGCGTGCTCACCGTCTGTCCCTTCGCCGGGCGCAGCCGGCCCAGGTCCAGGGTGCCGACACCGCTCCCGAGCCGGTACGTCGTCCCCACGTCGGCCACGGCGGCGGGCTGCCAGGTCGTGCGTATCCAGTGCGTGCTGATGTCCTTCGGCAGGGCGGCCGAGCCGGCGAGCAGCGCCGCCGTGACCATGGCGAGGAAGACCGAGCCCGCTCCCGTCCGCCCCAGGAACGCGCTCAGGGCGATCCCCACGCCGACGACGAGGAGCGCACAGGCGAGTCCGGTCTGCAGACTGGTGCCGAGGGCGTGGTCCGTCCACGTGGTTCCCGTGCCGAGGCCGCCCGCCAGGAGGGCGAGCAGGAATATCCAGCCGCCGATCCAGCGGGGGCCGCGCGGTCTGGGCGGCACGGGGCGCGGGGTGCGCGGGGCCGGGCGACCGGCCCAGGCGGTGCCGAGGCTGATGTTGACCGCCGCCGCGATGTCCCGGTCGTGGGAGTCCCGGGGACCCCAGAGGTAGCCGGTGCCGCCGACGTGCGTTCCGTCCTTGACGATCGGGTCACGCCACCACGAGGGATAGGCGGCGGGGACCGGCGGTGCCTGGGCCTCCGGCGGGGCGTCGGCGACCGCCTGGGCGGCCAGCGGGTCGGGATCGGGGGCGTCCCGCTGCTGCGACCAGTACCCCGCTCCCGCCAGGAGCAGGGAGAGGACCACCGCGAAGGCCAGCACCCCGCCGTTGCTCAGCATCGTCAGGAACACCCCGCAGCCGACCAGCGAGAACAGCACGGCCGTCAGCGCCTGTCCGTCGACCCGGCCGGTCAGCAGCTTGCGGACCTCGTTCTCCTCCTCGCCCTCGAACGGGATGAGCAGCCAGGCGAAGCCGTAGAAGATCAGGCCTATGCCGCCGGTCGCGGAGAGCACCACGAGCGTGATCCGGAAGATCACCGGGTCCATGTCGCACTGCCGCCCGAGCCCGGAGCAGACCCCGGCAAGCATCTTGAACTGCCGGTCACGACGGAACCTGCCGGGAGACGTGACCTGCCCGGCGCCTGCGAGGTCCTCTCCGCGTCGCCGGTCCCGCCCCCCGGCCAGGGCTTCCGCGTCTGTCGCGTCCGTGCCCCGGGCACCGATGTCCTCACGCGGGCCTTGGGTTTCCCTGGCGTCGCGCCCCTCCCAGGCACCCCCCTCTTTCCGCGCGCCCGCGTCCGCCCGCCCGTGCGCGCCCGCGTCCGCGTGTGCGCGCACGCCCGAGCCGGACGCGGGGCCCGAGTCGGCCGGGGAGCCCGGGCCCGCGGCGGGCGCGGCATCCTGCGGCCCGGCGCCCGGAACTGGGCCCGGGCCGGAGCCGGGTCCCGGACCCGTCGCGGCGGCGTGCTGGTGATCTGTCATGTGTCCATG
Source organism: Streptomyces sp. NPDC101152 (assembly GCF_044768275.1). Taxonomy (NCBI): domain Bacteria; kingdom Bacillati; phylum Actinomycetota; class Actinomycetes; order Kitasatosporales; family Streptomycetaceae; genus Streptomyces; species Streptomyces sp. NPDC101152. The sequence goes on from NZ_JBIWPO010000002.1 coordinate 397,701, forward strand.
GTGACGGGCCGACCGCCCGAGCGGCAGTCGGGACGACCCTGGCCGAACCCTGATATCGCCCCTGACCCGCCGCCCGGGAAGCGTTCGACGGGCGGCGGAGCCGAAGATCAGGGGAGTCTCGGGGGTCGACCCTGATGCCCCTGTCCTCCACCCGTGTGAGTATCGGTGGCATGCCGGAAGCCGCTGCAGCGCCCCTCGTCGAACCGCGGCCGCCGCGCAAGCTCTACCGCAGCAGCGACGGACGCTGGCTCGGTGGTGTGGCGCGGGGGCTCGCCGGACATCTCGGGCTGCCCGTGGTCTGGGTGCGGCTCGTGTTCGTCGGCCTGTTCATGGCGGACGGCCTCGGCGCCCTGCTGTACGCCGCGTTCTGGTTCTTCGTGCCGCTGGGCGTCGGCGGTGTCGGCGGCCAGAAGCCCCCCTCGCTGGTCAGTACCGAGACCTCGCCCGACGGCCGCCGCCGGCTCGTCGCCCGCAAGCCGGACAAGGGACAGATAGTCGCCCTGCTCCTGATGGTCGTGCTGGCCATGGTCTTCGTGGGCAACGTGAAGCTGGGCACCGGCGCCAAGGCCTACCTCTGGCCCGTCGTCCTCGTCGGCGCGGGCGTCGCCCTCGTCTGGCGCCAGGCGGACAACGCACGCCGGGCCCGCTGGGTCGAGGTCGGCAGCCGCCGTCGCACCCTCACCCTGCTGCGCGCCGCGGGCGGTGTCCTGCTCGTCACCGCGGGCGTCTCCGGCGTCTTCGTCCTGCAGGGCTCCACCGCCCACCTCGGTTCCGTCCTGCAGGCCGCGCTCGCGGTGCTGGTCGGCATAACGCTCCTCGCGGGGCCGTACCTCGTCCGCATGACGCAGGACCTCTCCGAGGAGCGGCTGATGCGCATCCGCGCCCAGGAGCGCGCCGAGGTCGCCGCGCACGTGCACGACTCCGTGCTGCACACCCTCACCCTGATCCAGCGCAACGCGGAGAACGCGAACGAGGTGCGCCGGCTGGCCCGCGCCCAGGAGCGCGACCTGCGCACCTGGCTCTACAAACCGGAGGGCACCGGCAAGGACGAGGCGGACGAACCCGCCAACCTCGCCGACGCGGTGCGGCGCAACGCGGCCGAGGTCGAGGACAAGCACGGCGTCCCCATAGAGGTCGTCATAGTCGGCGACTGCCCGCTCGACGAGAGAATCGGCGCGCAGATGCAGGCGGCGCGCGAGGCGATGGTGAACGCCGCCAAGTACGGTGGCGAGGGCGGCGCGGTGCAGGTCTACGCCGAAGTCGAGGGGAGGACGGTCTTCGTGTCGGTCAGGGACCGCGGCCCCGGCTTCGACCTCGACTCGATACCCACCGACCGCATGGGCGTCAGAGAATCGATCATCGGCCGCATGGAGCGCCACGGCGGCACGGCGCGGCTGCGTGCGGTGCCGGACGGCGGCACGGAGGTCGAGCTGGAGATGGAGAGGGCGGAGAAGACGTCATGAGCGACCCGACCGAGGCGAACGAGCCCGTGGAGTCGACCGGCGGGAGCGCGGGCGAGCGGCATGTGCGCGTGGTCCTCGTCGACGACCACCGCATGTTCCGTACCGGCGTCCAGGCCGAGATCGGCCGCACCGACGAGACCGGCGTCGAGGTCGTCGGCGAGGCGGCGGACGTCGACCAGGCGGTCACCGTCATCACCGCCACCCGCCCCGAGGTGGTCCTCCTGGACGTCCATCTGCCGGGCGGCGGCGGGGTCGAAGTGCTGCGCCGCTGCGCCGCGTTGATGGCCGACGCCGAGCAGCCGGTGCGCTTCCTCGCCCTGTCCGTGTCGGACGCGGCGGAGGACGTGATCGGCGTGATCCGCGGCGGCGCCCGCGGTTACGTCACCAAGACGATCACCGGGACCGACCTCGTGAACTCCATCTTCCGCGTCCAGGAGGGCGACGCCGTCTTCTCGCCGCGACTGGCCGGCTTCGTCCTGGACGCCTTCGCCTCCACCGACGCCCCGCCGGTCGACGAGGACCTGGACCGCCTCACCCAGCGCGAGCGCGAGGTGCTGCGGCTGATCGCCCGCGGCTACGCCTACAAGGAGATCGCCAAGCAGCTGTTCATCTCGGTGAAGACGGTCGAGTCCCATGTCTCGGCGGTCCTGCGCAAGTTGCAGCTGTCCAACCGGCACGAGCTGACCCGCTGGGCCACGGCGCGACGGCTGGTGTGACGCTCACACCACGCGCGTGGCGCCCGCGAACGGCATCTCGTCGACCGGCGCGATCCGCACCGGTTCCGACGGGTTCGGGGCGTGGATCATCTCGCCGTCGCCGATGTAGATGCCGACGTGGCTGACGCCGGAGTAGAAGAACACCAGGTCGCCGGGGAGGAGTTCGGACCGGGAGACACGGCGGCCGGCGTCGATCTGGGCGTAGGTCGTGCGGGGGAGGGAGATGCCGGCGGAGCGGTAGGCGGCCTGGACGAGGCCGGAGCAGTCGAAGGCGCCCGGGCCGGTCGCGCCCCACACATAGGGGCTGCCGAGCTTGGAGTAGGCGTAGGCGACGGCGGCCGCGGCACGGGAGTCGGGCGCCTCCGCGGCGGCCGCGCCCGGGGCCGTCAGACCGATCCGCGCGTCCGGACCGGACCGTGAGGCGCGCGCGCCGCCGTCCCTGCCGAGTCGCGCGCGTTCCTCGGCGGGCAGTTGGGCCAGCAGCCGTCTCGCCGCGTCCAGCTTGGAGGTGATCGTCCTCTTCTGCCGCTGCAGTTCCGCCTGCCGGGCCCTCAGCGAGGTCAGCTCGATGCGTGCGGCGCCTCGCAACTGCTCGATGTCCCGCAACTGCCGGCGCACGTCCGCGACGGCGGCCGCCTGCCGGGTGCCCGCCCGGTCGACGAACTCGGCGCCGTCGAGGTACCGCTCGGGGTTGTCGGACAGGAGGAGCTGCACCGCCGGATCGATACCGCCGGCGCGGTACTGCGCCCGGGCGATCGAACCGAGGGCGTCCCGCGCCGAGTTGAGCCTGTCCGTCCTGCGGGCCGCCTCGTCCCGCATCGTCGACAGCCGCTGCTCGGCCGCGTCCGCCTTCTCCTTCGCGCCGTCGTACTTCTCGGTGGCGGTCTCCGTCTCCTGGTACAGCTTGTCCACCTGCGCCTTCACCTGCGACGGTGTCAGTTTCGGCGAGGCCTGGCCGGTTCCGTCGAAGGCCGTGGCGGTCGCCGCGCCCGCGAGGGCGATGGTGAAGGCGGTGCGGGCCGTGTTGCCGCCCAGCGAACGCCGACCGGGTTTGCGGTGCGCTGCCACGTGGACTGCACGTCCTTTCGTAGGGCCGCCCCGGGCCCCGAGGCGGGTTGCGCGTCCGGCGGCGGCCCACACAGGGGGAGCGGGCCACCGCCGGACCTTCTCGGCGGTGGTGGCCGACTGCCGCCCCTGGCCCGGGCGGCGGTGGGGAGCCGGTCACCTGGGGGAGGACGCTAAACCTGATGGTGTCGGCGGGGTAACGCCTTGTGCGGAACTGCCGCGAGCGGACCGCCGGGTGACCGGAAACGACCGCGATCACCGCCCGGCTCCGTCGACTTCGCGCAGTGCGCTGACCGAAGTGACGGTTTCGGGACCCGTATGGTCGCCGGAGTGCTATGGGCCGCATATATGCAAGATCGGGCCAGAGGGGGCGGCCCGGTGTCGGACGCCCCACACGCCTCTGTTTAAGCTCCGGCCTCATGGACGTACTCATCCACCTGTTCGTCGGCCTGCACATCATCGGCATCGCCGCGCTGCTCGGCGGCTTCCTCACCCAGATGAAGGCGATGGGCCGTGACGAGGCCCGGTTCGTCCCGGGCATGCTGCACGGCGCGCTCACGATGCTGGTCACCGGGGCGGTCCTGGTCGGCCTCAACCAGGCCGGCGACCATCACGTCAACACCGTCAAGATCGGCATCAAGCTGGCCCTGCTGGTGGTGATCCTCGGCCTGGTCTACGTGAAGCGGGACGACGAGAAGGTGGACAAGAGCATGTTCGGGCTGGTGGGCGCGTTCACCACGGCGAACATCTTCATCGCGGTGCTGTGGACCTGAGGCCGGCCCGGGCGGCCGCGAGGGCCTGCCCGGCGACCGCCAGCCACACCGCCACCGCGACCCACAGCAACACCTGTCCGGGGCTCCTGAGCCACGGCACGTCCAGGGCGGCGGCCACGGACAGCACGGCCGTCGCCGTCATCCCCATCGGGAACACGGTCGCCCAGCGCCGCACGTCGTAGCCCAGGCGGGGCCGGGCCGCCTCCGCCACGAGCAGGACGAGGTAGCAGGCGGCGTCGAGCACGACCAACGCGAGGGTGACGGCACGCAGGACGCCGCGGTCGTCGCCGCTCCACAGCGGCAGCCGCGCACTGTCCGCGGCGACGAGCTCCGCTCCGGCCAGCGCCGAGATGGCGAGCGCGCCGCCCGCGACCCACTGGTCCCCGCGCCCCTCCACGACCTGCCGCGGATCGAAGCGGGTCAGCGCGAGGCAGTACAGGACGAGCCCGAGTCAGAACAGCACGAGTGCCGCGTGCGCGAGCCACGCCACCGAATGCGCGGCGGCGAGCACGGCCCCGAGCACGGCGAGCCCCTGAGTGGCCACGCAGCCCAGGAACACCGCACCCGGCATGCGGCGCCGCCAGTGCGGATGACGTCGACGAGCAGCACGGGCCACAGGAGGGCCGCCAGCGCGAGCAGGGCCTCGGCGAGGGACTGCCACCCGAGGGCCGAGAACCGCGTCCCGAGTACGGTCGTCGCCGCTACGGCGGCGAGCGACACCGGTTCGCGGGCCTGCGCCCGCCAGCTCTCCCGGTCCCCCGGCAGACGCGCCCCGAAGTCAGCCGCGAGCCCCGCCCAGCCCACACAGGTCAGCACGAGCGCGACCCGCGACACCACCTCGTGCCCCGCGACCTGCAGCCCGGCCGATACGATGCCGGTCGCCATGACGGCGGCCCCGGCGGCCGGCGGACGCCGAACCCACCAGGTACGCAGAGGACGGTGCGGGATGCTTCCCAGGCCGGCGGACATGCGGCCGATGCTAAGGAGCGCGGCCGGGGTTGCCAGGCTGCACGCGCGCGGGTGGGGAGAAAAGCACGCGGGCGCAGGCGGCGGACAGGGGCGCTCACCCGTGTAGGTTCCGATCTGGTTTGTCGGTCGGCGCTGCGATGACCTGCGAACTTGCGTGGTTGTCTCGGTGATCTGTCGGTGGGTTCGTCCAGCCGGGCTGTCGGTTTCTTCGGGGCTGGATGGGGGGCTCGTGCGGATCTGCCCGAGGCCGCAGGGCTCGTGGGGTGGCTTCGACCACGTGAGGTGACCCAGTTTGGCGGCGGATTCCGGTCCCACTTGGCGATCTTTCGGGCATGATCTGCAATGGCGTTCGCCTTCATCTAATTCGCGCGGGATGCTGATCCGACGCGCCGGGCTCGATGCGCGGGCCTGGCAACCGGGGCGGGGAGGATCGCGTTGATCGTCTGGGTGAATGGTGCGTTCGGCAGCGGGAAGACCACGCTGGTGGACGAGCTGCGTCCGCGCTGGCCCGAGGCCCTGATCTATGACCCGGAGATGGTCGGCTATGTGCTGCGGGAGATCGTGGAGGTTCCGACCGGCGACTTCCAGGACCTTCGACTGTGGCGGCGGCAGGTCGCCGACTTGGCGGTGGGGCTGGTTGAGGAGTACCGACGTCCGGTTCTGGTCCCCATGACCTTGGTCAACCCCGGCTATGTCGGAGAGATCTTCGGCGCGTTGACGGTTGCGGGCATCGACGTCCACCACTTCTTCCTCAAGGTCTCCCGAGACGTTCTGGAGCAGAGGATCGACGGCCGGAGCTTCACCCCGGACAACCCTGAGCAGGACGAGAAGGTGCGGCGCTGGTGCAAGGACAAGATCGCGCCGTGCATGGCCGCTGCCGACACCCTTCCCAGCGACACCGTGTTTCTGGACGGCGAGCTGACCCCGCAGGAGTTGGCCGACGTGGTGCTGGCTCGTGTCGGCGCGGCTGCGATCCGGTAGGGCAAGCCAGCCGTCCGTCAGCCTTCCGGTATACGGCCCGGGCCGTCCGATCAGTTGTCGTTGCCGCGTCGTCGTACTCGCCCACCGCGACCCGCCCTTCCGTGTCAGAACGCTCTGACACCAGGACATAGGCCACCACCAGCCGTAACCTGGCCGTGCGGCAGGGAAACAACACGAAAGGCTGGACCTCAGACTCTGGCTGTGACTGCGGTGCGGCGCGAGCACCGGGCCGAAAGGAGAGCGCCGACCGACACATTGACGACAGATCACTTGGACACCGTCATCTCTTTTCGGAACCTACACCGCTGTAGGTTCCCATCACTTTTGTCGGGGCGGGCGCGTCTGAGCTGCAGGTTCATGGCGGTTTCTCATCGATTTGTCCGCGATCTTTCTCATCGGTCTGTCTGTTTCTTCGGATGGCTGATGAAGCTCCCGGAACAAGCCATCCTGCGCTCGAAGGTGGGACATAGCTGCTCGCTTTGGTTCCTCATCCGCGGTCTGCCGACACGGGTGTCGTGGTGCCCGGCGCATCTCAGTGCCCGACCGTCGACTCGTGCGTGCGACGCTCAGGAGCGGTGTGCCCTGCGCTGTCATGGCGCAGCAGTACTACCAGGAGCATTCCGGCGAGGACGTAACCACCGCCCTGAGCGGCGAGCATAGGGATGATGCCGAGGGACCGGCCCAGGAAGCCGGCCGCGCAGGTGCCTGCGACGAACGCGATGCCTTCGGCGGCGCCGAGTGCGCCGAAGATGCGACCTCGGTGGCTGTCTGTGGTGTGGCGCTGCAACAGGGTCATCACGGATGTGACCGTCAGCGCGCCGGGGAAGCCGACCAGGATCATCAGCACGATGGCGGGCCAGGCCGCGGCGAGTTGCAGCGGGTAGAGGAATAGGGCGAGGTCGATCAGACCGAACGCGATCGCGGCCCAGCCCATCGCCCGGGTTGCGGGCAGACGGTTGCCGATCGATGCGGCGAGCAGTCCGCCGCCGATGCCGCCGATCGCCTGGGCGGCGACGATCAGACCATATGTTTCGGCGCTCGCGTGCAGCACTGATCGGACGAAGGGGGCGAACAGCGTGCTCATGATGCCCTCGCCGACGCTCGTGACGAGCAGGAAGATGACGATGACGCGCAGCACGTGCTGGTGCAGGGACAGCCGCATTCCGTCGGCCCAGTCGGTGCGCAACTGTCGGAGGCGGGCCCTGAGTTCCGGGTGGGCGGTGGGCGTTCGCTCTGCCCGCGGTGCGGTGGGGATTGCCGCGATCAATGAGGCGGAGACGAGGAAGCTCGCGGCGTCGAGGAGCGCGAGCAGGCTGATTCCACCGGCTGCCGCGGCGGCGCCGCCGAGGGCGGAGCCGATCAGCCGGGAGAGGTCGCTGTTCTGGCTGTTGAGCGCGTTGGCGGTGACGAGGTGCTCGTCACCGACCAGGCGGGGCAGCAGGCTTTGCTGGGCGGGGGTGAAGAACTGCTGCACGCAGCCTTCCCACGCGGTGACGGCGTAGACGATCCAAATCTGGCCGGGCCGGTGCACCGCGAGCAGGGGCAGTAGGCCAAGGGCCAGCAATACGTTTGCCGTGACCATGGTGCGCCGCAGGTCCCACCGGTCGACGAACACGCCGGCGAGTGAGCCAAGCACGATCTGCGGGATGAACGACGCGAGCAGCATGAGCGCCGACGCGAGCGTGTTGCCGGTGAGTGCGTAGACGTAGTAGGCGAGGCCGACGCGGAGTATCCAGTCGCCGGTGAGTGAGATGAGTCCGGCCGACAGAAGTAAGCGCAGGTGGCGCTGGCGCAAGGCCAGTGCGATGGCCCGCATGTCAGCCCTCCGCCGCTGTCGGTTCCTGCGGCGTGGCGATGAGTGTCATCTTGACGGCCTTCGATCCGGGCGGGCGCGACGCGAGGTCATCGATCGGTCGTTGCTCGAGGTAGTGGGAGAGGAGCCCGCCGAATGCCTCCATCAGCTCGGTGAACTCGTCTTCGGTCAGGTAGACGGTGCTGTGTCCGATGCCGGAGTGCTTGCGCCAGCCGGGTGACCAGGAGGCCCGCCGCTCCTGCCAGCGGTGGAGTTCCTCCAGTGCGCGCTCGGCCGTGACTTGTTCGAGCACGGCCACCGCTTCGGCCCCGCCGGGCTGGTCCTCGATGTCTTCGATGTCGTGCGAGGTGTGCACAAGCTGCCACGGGCGCTCGCGATTGTCCGCGCCGTCGACCTGCTGCACGAAGCCGTACTTCGCAAGCTGGCGAAGATGATGTGAGGCCAGCGCGTGGCTGATGCCCAGCTCACGCGCGGCGTCCGCGGCGGTGATCCGGCCTGCCCGGCCGATGATCGACTGTAGTTCAAGACGGATCGGATGAGCGAGCGCGCGGATGCTGCGAGGGTCGTCCAGCAGCCGGCGGCGCTGGCCCGCGCCCATACCGGGATCCGGGCCGTTGTCCGGTGTCGGGTGGGGAGATTCCAAGGACATGCTTGGAATGTAGAGGCTCCCGGCCCGCATCTCAAGCATGTGCTTGGAATAAGCGTGTCAGGGCTGCCAGCTTTCAGAGATCGCCGTCATGGCTGGGCGCTGCGTCGTTGGATCTCGTGGGTTGCGGCTCTGCGTCCTTCAGGGGTGAGGGTGTAGTAGATCCGGCGGCGGCCGGCGCCGCGGCCGATGGGGGCTCTGCCGGTCCAGGAATCGTCGTCTTCGGGGCGGCTGGTGAGCCAGCCGGCTCGTTCGAGCTTCCTGAACAGGGGGGAGATGCTTCCCGCGCTGATGCCGGTGCGGGTGCGGACTTGGGCGGCGTAGGACTCTTCGTCCTGGTGGTCGAGGAGGTCTTGTAGGACGGTGACGGTCTCGCGGCGGATGCGGATCCGTGTGACGGCGATATCGGTGAAGGGCCGGGGCGGGCCGGGATTGCGGCGGGTGGTGACCCGTTCTGTTGCAGCAGCGAGGACGGCGTTTCCCGGCATGGGGATGAGCTTGCCGCCGAGCGCGGTGTTCATCCGGGTGCGGACGCGTTCGTCTTCGAGTGAGCGCAGAAGGGCTCGACCGCGCGCGGTGGGACGGTGAGGCTTGCCGAAGGCGGAGCGGTGGAACAAGAGTCCGCCGAGATCATTCTCCAGCCGCTGGAACTGTGCGACCAGCACCGACCGTTCAGCCCCGAGGTAGTTGGCCGCGGTTTCCATGCTGGGAAAGGTCATCGTGATCTCGAAGCGGTGGAGTCGGAGCCAGCCGTGCAGGGTGCCTTCGACTGCGGCGCGGATGTTGCGGGGGCAGCCGGTGCCGAGCTTCGTTGTCATGATGGTGCGGCTGCGGACACCTTGCGGGCGCAGGGTGATGCCAACATGCTGGAGACGCCGCCGGACGGTCTCGTCCGTGGTGCCAAGTTCGGTGGCGATGTCCCTGGTGGAACGCTTGTGATCCAGGTATTGGATGCGCAGCCAGCCCTCATCGATGGGGAACGGTCGTCGCGTCCGGTAGATGGGGAAGCCGAGTGCCTTGGCCTGCTCGACCACGACATGACGGGGGATGCCGGTGTCGTCCGCGATCCGTCGGAAGGTCTTGCCTGCGTCGAGGTATTCGCGCTGGAGGAAGCTGGGGGTGAGAACGGTGCGGGCCTGCTCACGCATTCTCCAAGCCGCTGTCGGAGTGTGGGGACGCCATTCCCGCGGTTGCTGGTCGATGCGTTCGAGGGCGAGGCGGACATGAGTGAGGCTGACGCCCAACTGGAGAGCGATGTCTGACGGCTTGCCGCCTTCCGCGATCACGAGGCGCCGCACTGCGTCGAAGTCGATGTCATCGAGTCGCGGGCCGGGCAGGTCCAGGCCGTGACAGCACTCCTCGGGCGGCTGCCAGGTCACGGGCTCGTCGATGCCCAGATCGTCGAGCACCCTCTGAGCATGCTGGAGCAGGGCGTCTCGTTGGGCGAGGGAGAGCGACAGGCTGAAGTTCAGGTAGCGAGAGCGGTCGCCAGGGGTCTTCCAGGCCAGGCTGTGGCGAGGGTCGGTGAGATCGGCGCCGGTCAGCAGTTGGAAGACGTAGCGCTGGGCGTGCAGGAGGCGGCCCGGTGACGTGGGGGTGCTTGTTTCACCGGGATGCGCGTTCGTCCGGAAACACAGTTCCTGCCACTGGGCCTCGCTAAGGACATTGGATGTGATCAGCGTGCGGCGCTGTTGATAGTCGATGATGCTGCCGTGTTCGTCGAGGTAGTCGGCGATGCGGCAGAGGGCGGGAAAGACCTCGCCGTAGCCGCTGTGGTTGATGACTTGCAGCGTGCGCGTGACGTAGTTGGGCAGGTGCTCGTGCAGCGGCGTCAGGACGCCCTTTCCGTCCCGTACGAACGCTCCGGGCAGGAAGAGCAGGGCTGCGGCGATGCCGCGGAACAGGTCAACACGCAGCCCCTGGGGTGGCAGAAACCGCAGGGTCCAGCCAGGCCAGAGAAGTTGGGGAACGTGGCGGGCCCGGGACAAGTGGGGTGTGTCGCCCGGCGAGGGGGTTCGCGCGGTGGGAATGCACGCTCGCAGGCGAAGGCGGTCGAGCGGGCCAAGCCCGTCGTCGGCAGCGCGGAGGAACCTGCCGCGCAGGCGCGGGGACAAGCCTGCCCAATGAGGCGGTGTCATGTTCGCGGGGACCAGACTCTTCGACGAACCGTGGTCGGCCCGGAGTTGCTGGATGCGACGGATGGCGATGTCGTCGCGGGACCCCAGAAGGACGCGGGCGTGATGAGTGATGACCGCGGTGAGTGCCGCGTTCAGAGGCGCCAGCCGGTCCGGCGGGGCCTTGGTCGGGCGATCGGTCCAGGCGTCCTCGGCCATGCTGCCCAGTGAGCGGACTTCCTGGTGGGGCAGGACATGAAGTAGCCATCGGGCAAGGTGGTGCAGGTCAGACATGGCCACGTCGACGTGCGCGGAGCCCCTTTCGGCGAGCAGCGTGTTGACCCACCGCTGGGCGGACAGCAGGGGACTGCCGTCGGGGAGAGGGATGAGCGGGACGGTGCGCAGGTCCGTGCCGCATGGTGGTGCATCGACGGGGTTGGTGGTGCAGACACCGGCCAGGTGGGATCGGGCGCGACCGGGTGGCCTGCGGCGTGGGAGGCGGCCGCAGACGGGACAGGCCTCGTGCAACAGCGTGCGGTGAGTTGTGCAGGCGAAGACACAGGGCAGCCACCAGACGATCTTCCAGCGGCCGTCACGTTCGACGAGGCAGCGCGGGCAGTAGCGCGAGCCGCGGACTTGCCGTGTCTCCGAGGGAAACGCCGCGTTCAGCACGGCCTGGTCGAGATGGTGTGCGGGCAGCTGGCAAAGGCGTTCCACTTCGCGTAGCTGGGGTGCTGTGATGCTGATGAGAAGGGCACGAGTCAGGTTGGGGGCGGGCAGATGGAGGACGGCCAGGAGGCGGCGCAAGGAGATGCCGTTGCGGCGGGCAAGGGCTTCCAGCCAGCTGTCGAAGCCCTCGCCAGGAGCGAGCGGAACCCGTAGCGGCAAAACGCGTCCGGTGCCGGTGCTCACGAGGCGGTCTCAATCGTGGCAGACAGAGTGCCGTGAGTGAGGGCGGCCGCCAGTTGCTTGCGTGCCTGCTCAGAGGCTTCATCGAGACGTACTTGGTCGAGCAGGTCACGGTCCAGGGCCTCGCTACTGGCACGGATGGCCCGGTAGCAACCGCGCATCAGCAGCGTGAAGTACGACCCAATGTGCCCGCTGGTGCGTTCGAAGAGATAGCCGGCAAGCTCGGTGAGCATGCCAGGCCGGTGCTCGGCGAGCATGAGCTGCCGCTCGGTCGCCTTGAGCAGGCTCCGCCAGTGCTGGCGGCCCTGGTCGGAGGTGAGCCGGAACGGGTCGACGCTGAGCCGGGTCCAGCGGCGGGCGGTCTGAGCGAGGACAGTGTTCTTTCCGGTCAGCCCGTCGGCGAAGAAGCGGCGTTCAGCGAGTCCGACGCCGACATAGACGAAGGTGACGGGAAGTTCGTTGGCGAGCCACTTCAGATGGTTGCTCACCGCGAGGCCTTCCTTGCGGTCGAGGTCGATGAAGTGGATGTCGTCGATGATCCCCAGGCGGGTTTCGCAGTTGAGCACGCAGTCCAGGGCATGGCTGGCCAGGGCCGCGGCGCTGGCCCGTTCGCTGGCGGGATGACCGTAGAACTCGCAGATCATCCGGTTCAGCGTGCGCAGGGTGGTGTTCGAGGTCAGCCCGACCCCGGAAGACCGGGACGCGCTCGTTGCCCTCGGCCGTGACCGCTCCGAGGCGGCGGCGCTGCTGGCGGTCGTAGGTGCGGCCGTAGAGGTTGGCGATGGTGGTCTTGCCCAAACCGGGTAGGGCGTCGATGACCGCAGCCGAGCGGATGCGGTCGCCGTCCTGCCGGTTGCTGGCCACGATCTGATCCAGTTCGTCGTGGAGGGAGGCCAGTTGAGGGGTCTGGATGATGCCGAAGTTCGCGTGCCAGTCGTGACGCCGGTCGTTGTAGTCCTCACGGGCGTCCTCGCCCAGCGCGTCTAGCTGAGCTCGGGTGAGCAACTCGGGACGCTGCCGAGGCGGAGTGTTGACGTACTGGTTCCAGCCCTCCTTGCGGGACAGGCTGAACGGTCCTGGTGTGCTCATTCCAGTACCTCGAAGGCGTCCGCGTAGAAGTCGTCCCCGTCCGGGGCATCGAAGATCTCGTCTTCCTCGTCCAAGTCGCTGGTGACGGACGGCTCGGGAACTAGGTGCAGACGGGCCATGCTCACCGGCGTGTGGGGCTCTTCCTCGGGCAGCCGAGGCAGCGGGACCGCGGCGCGTTCGGCCGACAACCGCAGGGCCATGCGGCGTTCGCGCCGGTCTGTGACCATGCCCTGGTCCCAGCGGGCGAGGAGCTCGGCAAGAGCCTCCGAGGCGTCGAGATGCCGCCCGCGCCGGAGCGACAGTCGCCGGGCGTGAGCCGCAGCCTCGGCTGAGAACGCCGTATTCAATGCGGGAGCGTGCTCCCATTCCAGCCGGTGCCAGGAGTCGTCGGCCGGATCCTGGAAGTAGACGAACCGCACGTCATCGGGGTGCACACGGATCGGCCACCGGCCGGCGAGCAGTCCGCCGAACGGGCTCTTCTCGTTGCGGTAGCCGTCCAGGACCGGGCCGTTGTAACGCAACCCGTCGACCTCGACGCCGTAGTGCTGGATAGTTCGCGGCTTGACCTGCAGGAAGTCGAAGGCGAGGTCAGGCGATGGCAGAATGCGCAGCCGTCCCGCCCGTGCCAGACCGGCCTGCAGCATTTCCAGCGGCGACAGCTCCACGCCCGGCCACTGAGGGATGACCAGCCCATCGTGCTGGGAACAGTGATAGACCCCCTTGATCCACTCGCGGATCACGTCCTCCAGCTCGTGGATGTAGAAGAACGCCTGGTCCTCCACCTTCTCTCCGCGGCTGTGCAAGTCCGGGCCCTTGTAGGCAGGAAGGTGCTGGATCAGTCCCTCGCGCAGAGTGCGGAAGAAGCGCTCGACGGTCGGCTTGTCGGTGGGTTTCTTCGGCTGGGCCGGCTGGATCGACATCCCCAGCCTGGTGCAGACACTGATCACGTGGGCCGACATGAACGCCCGGCCATGGTCGATGACCAACGTCTCCGGCGGACAGAGCCCCCGGCCAGGGATCAGAGCCTCTTCGCTGAACACCACATGTTCCGGCACTCCGTGATATGGCCCGGCAGTCTGGCCACCGCTGTCGTCCTCCGGCGGAGCGATCGCCTCGAACAGCACCCCCGCGACATCCACCGCTTTCGTGGACACCGCCGTCACACGCAGACCGATAATGCAGCGGCTGAACAAGTCCTGAGCGACGGTTAGTTGAGCCCTCACCCAGCGGCAGGTCACCGATTCCATCGCGAAGACGTCCAGATCCTGCGTGTCCAGCACCACGTACTCACCGGGCCTGGTGGCCCGCAGCCGCCCATAGACCCCGTTGGGACGGTCAGCGATCGATCGTCTCGCCTTCGCGCTCCCCGACAGGGCGTTCGTGCCCTTGCTCAACTCCTCAAGCCGCCGGTAAGCCGTCGCTGTCGAAGGCAACGGCACCACTCCCGCGCCGTGCGACTCCTCCAGCCAGGCCTCGACCCGCTTCAGCACCGCCGACCGTGTTGGCGTCGACGCCGTGACGTACTCCGCCAGCACGACGGCGACAGCCTCGTCCCAGCGCGGATCGACGCGAGGGCCCCTTCTCTTGAGCAACCGGGTATCCACCAACGCGGCCTCGCCGCCCGCCTGATAGGCAGCGGCCCATCGCTCCACCGTCCGCGCCGACACCTTTAGCTCGGCGGCCTTGGCTCCGATCCGCTGCGGCAGCGACCGTGCCTCGGAGAACTCGTCGCGCGGTTCGCCGGGCTGGGCACCCTCAGCAAAACCGGAACGGTAGCCGGTCAGGACCTCGCGGATATGCCCGGCCCGCTCACTGACCTCATCCCGCTGCTGCCGGGACAACGACGCCAGCACAAGACCGGCACTGTCATTCGCTCTGGGCAGTGGCCCGGTGTCCACCGGCTTCGAGCCTGCCGCCAGACGTCCCACCGAGAGGGTGGAGAACTCACCCGTCCGCGTATTGCGGATCGTCACACCCAGGTGATCGAACTCGACCACTTCGACGACATCGCCGCAGAAGACCAGCCGAGAGCCGGGAAACACCGCAACGGCGGCACCCCTCATCCCTCCCGAGCCTCCCCACCCGCGGGGCGTACTGGCGTCTGTGCACTCAACGGACGTGAAAGATCCGCCGACAGGGCACCCAACCACACCAGATGCAAAAGCGCGGGACGGACGAGATCCGCAGGATGCCGTGCCGCCAGCGCCTTCTCGATCCCGCCCACGCTGGCCTGTACTCGTGCGGCTTCAAGCACTTCAGTAGACAGATGCACCGCGACGCGTTCAGGTCGCCGGTAGCCGGCCAGGAACCGGACGTTCTCCACGAGGACAGGGTTGGCGCCGGCCCACACCTCGAAGGCCCAGCCCCGCAGCGAACACAGCTTCCGCATCCAGTCGAACTGGGCCACGACCTCCGGCACGTCCACACGGTACGGAGCCTTGACGTCCACCACCGTGACCAGCCCGTCCGCATGAGTCAACAGCAGATCCGGCACGTGCCGACGGGTGCGGACTCCGTCGTCCCCGCACACCTGGAACGGCTGAGCGGCGATCCCGACCACGTCCCGGGCGAAATCCGCCAGCAAGATCCGGGCGAGCTCCAAACGGCTCTCATAGGCCACCAGGCGATCGCCCGTCACCGCGTGGTACCAGCCCGAGTAGTGCCGACGCCCCTTGTACCAGCGGAACTCCCGCACCGGCAGCCCGGCCGCTACCTCGTCACTCACCAGCAGATCCCACGACGTCTCAGCGAAGACCCCGTCTGCCTGGCGGTAACGGACCTCGACAGCTCTGGCCTCAGCCGTTGGCTCTCGAACCGAGACGTACGACACTGCCAACCCCCGATTTACGTAACCGAAGGGACACAGAAGGTGATCCCGGCCGAGACTGCCCATGCACCGCGCCGTACCATGCGCCCGATGAGCGCAAGAATGCTGTGAGTAGCCGAGGATCACTCTACGGAGCGATTCTCGGCGATCTGTCGCAGGCGACAAGTTGACGACAGATCGCTGAGAATCCGACAGATCTGAAGCGGCCCTACAACCCGCTCACGCGGGGCGTACCACGCTGTGGATGATCGATTCGCCGCCGTAGTAGACGGACTCCTCGCGGACGTAGGCCCCCGGCTTGGGGGCGTGGATCATCATGCCGTTGCCGATGTAGACGCCGACGTGGCTGATGTCGTCGTAGAAGAAGATCAGGTCGCCGGGCCGTGCGTCGGCGAGGGAGACGGTCGTGCCCGCGTTCACCTGGTCGTAGGTGGTGCGCGGGAGGCTGACGCCGGCGGCCCTCCAGGCGGCCTGGGTGAGGCCGGAGCAGTCGTAGGAGCCGGGGCCGGTCGCGCCCCAGACGTACGGCTTGCCGATCTGTGCTCGGGCGAACGCGAGCGCCTTCGCGGCCTTGGTGGCGTACGACGAGTCCGAACCGCTCGTGGCTGCGGAGGAGCCGCCCTCCTGCGGCGCGGCCTTCTCCGCGGCCGCCTGCTGCTGCGCCAGCTCCGCGGCCTTGCGCTGGGCCTCCTGCTGCTTCTGCTTCTCGATCGCGGCGAGCCGCGCCTTCTCCTCGGCGTTCAGAGCCGACAGCAGCTCGCGCGCGTCGGAGAGTTTCCTCTGCACCGCGGACTTGGCCGTCTGCAGTTCGCTCTGCGACGCGGTGAGCGTCTCGAGGCTCTGCGAGGCCTCCTGCCGCTTCCTCATCGTCGCGGCCTGCTCGGTGAAGTAGTCGTCGACCGCGCTCTTCTCGCGGGCGGTCAGCCGCCCCATCAGCTGCGTCCGGTCGAAGTAGTCCTGCGGAGAGTCGGCGAGGAGGAAGGTCGCGGTGTCCGGTTCGGCGGTGCCCGTCCGGTACTGCGCGGCGGCGAAGGAACCGAGCTTGTCCCGCTCCTCGTTGAGCTTCTGGGCACGCTTGGCGACGTCGCCGAGGAGGGAGTCGACGCGTCTGCGCTGCTTGGTGGTCTTCTCCTTGGCCGCGTTGTACTTCTCGGTCGCCGACTCCGCCTGGCGGTACAGGTCGTCGACCTTCTTCTCGACTTCCTCGAGGCTGGGCTTTCCGTCGGCCGAGGGGGCGGCGTTGGCCGACTGGGAGAGCAGGGCCACGGAGGTGAGGGCGGCCGTGGCCAGAGCCGGGGTGCGTATGCCTGCTACGCGCGTAACGGCGGGGCGCGACTTGCGGTGCGACGCCAAGGGTGGCGACTCCTTCCATCGTCCGCCTGCCGGGCCGGCGGTGGGGGTCCCCCAGGTCGTTCAGGCAGCGGGGGAGGGTAGGGCGGGTCGTTCGGAAGGGGTGCCCTACGCGCGGCGGTGCCCCGGACTCGGCGGAGGCCGCGCGGCCCGGCGAGGTTCGCCGGTGGGGGTCGTACGGCCTGCCCGGAACGGTAGCCAACTCGTGTGGCCCGTGTGAAGGTTGATGTTCGATATGCCCGATACGTTTTTGTGACCTTCGCGCGGACGTCACGCACCGTCATGGTGCGGTTCCACACCGCCCTCGACCCTTGCTCGGGCCGCTGATTCCGGCGATGTTCCCAGGGCGGCCGCGGGCTGTCAGTGGGGCGCCCTAGACTCGGAGAGCGATGAGCAGCCTCTTTGACGACAGCTTCCTGGCGGACCTCCAGGCCCCCCGCGGCCACGAGGGCGAACCGCCGCCGCCCGAGGACGATCACCATCCGGAGCCGGTTCCGGACGATCTGTTCGGCGGGAAGTTCGACGTGCCGCCGGACCGGGACGCGCACTACCGCGACGGCGCGCCCCGCCCGGTGATCGACGCCGCCGCCCTCCTGGCCGGGCTCAACGAGAACCAGCGCGCGGCCGTCGTGCACGCCGGCTCCCCTCTGCTCATCGTGGCCGGCGCCGGTTCCGGCAAGACCCGGGTGCTCACCCACCGCATCGCCCACCTCCTGGCCGAGCGGGGCGTCCACCCGGGCCAGATCCTCGCGATCACCTTCACCAACAAGGCCGCCGGTGAGATGAAGGAGCGCGTGGAGCAGCTCGTCGGCCCGCGGGCGAACGCGATGTGGGTGATGACCTTCCACAGCGCGTGCGTGCGCATCCTGCGCCGGGAGAGCAAGAAACTCGGCTTCACCTCGAGCTTCTCGATCTACGACGCCGCCGACTCCAAGCGCCTGATGGCACTGGTCTGCCGTGACCTGGACCTCGACCCCAAGCGCTACCCGCCCAAGTCCTTCAGCGCCAAGATCTCGAACCTCAAGAACGAGCTGATCGACGAGGAGGACTTCGCCGCCCAGGCTGCCGACGGCTTCGAGAAGACCCTCGCCCAGGCCTACGCGCTCTACCAGTCGCGGCTGCGCGAGGCGAACGCCCTCGACTTCGACGATCTGATCATGACGACGGTCAATCTGCTCCGCGCCTTCCCGGACGTCGCCGAGCACTACCGCCGCCGTTTCCGGCACGTCCTGGTCGACGAGTACCAGGACACCAACCACGCCCAGTACGCGCTGGTGCGCGAGCTGGTCGGGACGAGCGAGCACCCCGTCGACGTCCCGCCGAACGAGTACGACGTCCCGCCCGCCGAGCTGTGCGTGGTGGGCGACGCCGACCAGTCGATCTACGCCTTCCGCGGGGCGACGATCCGCAACATCCTCCAGTTCGAGGAGGACTACCCGGACGCCACGACGATCCTCCTGGAGCAGAACTACCGCTCCACCCAGACGATCCTGTCCGCGGCCAACGCGGTCATCGAGCGCAACGAGTCCCGCCGCCCCAAGAACCTGTGGACCAACGCGGGCGCGGGCGCGCGCATCACCGGCTATGTCGCCGACACCGAGCACGACGAGGCCCAGTTCGTCGCCGACGAGATAGACCGCCTCACCGACGCGGGCGAGGCGAAGGCCGGGGACGTCGCCGTCTTCTACCGGACGAACGCCCAGTCCCGTGTCTTCGAAGAGGTCTTCATCCGTGTCGGCCTGCCCTACAAGGTCGTCGGCGGCGTCCGCTTCTACGAGCGCAAGGAGGTCCGGGACGTCCTGGCCTACCTGCGGGTGCTGGCAAACCCCGAGGACTCGGTGCCGCTGCGCCGCATCCTCAACGTCCCCAAGCGCGGCATCGGCGACCGCGCGGAGGCGATGATCGACGCGCTCTCGCAGCGCGAGAAGATCAGCTTCCCGCAGGCCCTGCGCCGCGTCGACGAGGCGTACGGCATGGCCGCGCGCTCCACCAACGCGGTGAAGAAGTTCAACACGCTGATGGAGGACCTCCGTACGATCGTCGAGTCCGGCGCGGGTCCGGCGACCGTCCTGGAGGCGGTGCTCGAACGGACCGGCTACCTCGCCGAGTTGCAGGCCTCCACCGACCCGCAGGACGAGACCCGTATCGAGAACCTCCAGGAACTCGCCGCCGTGGCCCTGGAGTTCGAGCAGGAGTCGGCGCAGGGCGAGGGGTCCGCCTCGCTCGCCGACTTCCTGGAGCGGGTCGCGCTGGTCGCCGACTCCGACCAGATCCCCGACGAGGACGAGGACGGTTCCGGCGTCATCACCCTGATGACCCTGCACACCGCCAAGGGCCTCGAGTTCCCGGTGGTCTTCCTGACCGGTATGGAGGACGGCGTCTTCCCGCACATGCGCGCCCTCGGCCAGACCAAGGAGCTGGAGGAGGAGCGGCGGCTCGCCTACGTCGGCATCACGCGCGCGCGTGAACGGCTGTATCTGACGCGGTCCTCGCTGCGCAGCGCCTGGGGGCAGCCCTCGTACAACCCGCCCTCGCGCTTCCTGGAGGAGATCCCGGCGCAGCATGTCGACTGGAAGCGCACGGGCGCCACGGCCCCGGTCTCCTCCGGCCCGGCGTCCGGCGTGGCGGCCTCCCTGTCGTCCTCGCGCTCGCGCTCGTCGGCGTCGGGCGTTCCCGGCTTCGCCACCAGCCGCGCCTCCGACAAGCCGGTGGTGTCGCTGGCCGTCGGCGACCGGGTCACGCACGACCAGTTCGGGCTCGGCACGGTGGTGGCCGTCAAGGGCACGGGGGCGAACGCGGAGGCGACCATCGACTTCGGGGACTCCAAGGCGAAGCGTCTGCTGCTGAGGTACGCGCCGGTGGAGAAGCTGTGACGCAGACGGTCCGTGCGGCTCAGGTCGGGTCCAGTCCGTGGCTGCGCAGCCACGGCAGCGGGTCTATCGGCGCACCGCCGTTCGGCCGGACCTCGAAGTGCAGGTGCGGGCCGGTGGAGTTGCCCGAGTTGCCGGAGTAGGCGATCGGGTCGCCGGCCTTCACCGTCGTACCGGAGGAGACGCGGTAGCTGGAGAGGTGGCAGTACCACGTCTCCGTGCCGTCCTTGGCGGTCAGGATCAACATGTTGCCGTACGCGCTGTTCCACTGGGTGCGCACGGTGCCGTCGGTGGCGGCCATCACCGTGGTGCCGTAGGAGACCGGGAAGTCGATGCCCGTGTGCACGGACATCCAGTTGACGCCGGCCTGCCCGAAGTAGGCGCTGAGGCCTCTCTGGGTGACCGGGAGGACGTACTTGGGGCGCAGTCGCTCCTTGCGGGCCGCCTCCGCCGCCGCCTGCTTCTTCGAGGCCTCCTGCTGGGCCTTGAGGTCGATGCGCTCCTGGGTGCGGCTGGCCCGGTCGGCGAAGTCGTTGGCGCCGGCGGACAGGCTCAGCAGCTGGTTGTCCAGCTTGTTGTTGGCGGTGGACGGTTTCACCGCGTGCGCGTCCGACGCGGCCGCCGAGGTGCCGTCGCCGGAGAAGGTGCCCACGGAGGCGACCGCGATGCCCGCGACCCCCATCACACAGGCCGAGGGCACCGCGATGGTCAGCAGCGCGGAGCGCTTGGGGGGCGTACGGCGCCGGGAGCGCGCCCCGTTGCGGGCGGCGGCGCGGGGCGCAGGAGCCGCCTCCTCCTGCTCGTCGAGCAGCGGTGTCACGGCGGGCAGTTCACCGGTGCCGTCGGCCGGCTCGCCGTCGTCGTGGCCGTGTTCGTCGTACGCGTCGTGCTCGACCTCGTCGAAGACGGCGGTCGCGTGCTGGTCGAACGGTTCGCCTGCGTCGGCCGGGGCGTCGGAGTTCCACTGCGTGGCGTCGTACGCGCCGGTGTCGAAGGCCTGCGTGCCCCATTCCCAGTGCTGGGTCCGGTCGGAGGTACCGCCGGACTGGTCGGGCTGGAGCCAGGCGCTCGCGTCCCACTCTCCGGAC
Organism: Streptomyces sp. NPDC101152; assembly: GCF_044768275.1. Lineage (NCBI taxonomy): Bacteria > Bacillati > Actinomycetota > Actinomycetes > Kitasatosporales > Streptomycetaceae > Streptomyces > Streptomyces sp. NPDC101152. The sequence goes on from NZ_JBIWPO010000002.1 coordinate 418,374, forward strand.
GTGCCGTGCCCGGTGGACTGCGGGGGGATGGCGGAGAGGTGCTGGTGCTCGCCGGTCCAGGCGGTCGTCTCGTACGCGCCGGTGTCGTAGGCCGCGTGGTGCTGCGCCGCGTACGCGTCGTAGTTCAGCGTCTCGTGGTGGTGGCCCGTGCCCCACTGCGAGGCGTCGTAGGAGCCGGTGCCGCCGTCCGGGAGGCTGCCGAAGAGGGGGTCAGCGGCGAAGGTCGAGGTGGTGTGCCCGCCGGTCGGAAAACCGCTCGCGTCGTAGCCGCCGTACGTGGTGAAGTCGCCGTACTGGGCCTCCTGCGTGCCGTACGACGCGTAGTGCGCCGAGGCGGCCTCGGAAGCCGGAGCCGGGGTGGTCATGGTCCCCGACGGGTGACGGTCGTTCACCAACTTCTCTTTCGCCTCGACAACAGGGGCTGCCAGAGCAGTGCGGCGACTGTACCCGGCGGTATGCGGGCGCGACAATCTTCAACTGGTTTCGGGCGCGCAGGAAACGGGCATTCGGCCGTGATTCGGGGGAGTGCGGGCGCGGGTTTGGCTTTGTGTTCGAAATGTGTTCGATGTCGACCGGCTGTCAGGCCACTGTCAGCCCACCGGAGCGGGCCGCGGCCTCGCCTTCCGCCGGTTCGGCGTCGAGGGCCTGGCGTATCCCGGTGGCGACCGCGGGGTGCACGGGAAGCGCCAGATGGCCGATTCCGCTCACCCGCACGTTCTGAGCCATCAGGTCGGGGTGCTCGATACAGGCTGTCTCCAGCGGGTCCATCAGATGGTCGAGGTCGCTCCAGAAACTCACGAAACGGGTACGGCAGCCCGGTGCGGGCCGGGTCAGCTCCTCCAGCAGCTCCGAGCCGGGGCGCATCTGGCGCACGATCGGGTGCGCGTTGGCCAGCGGAGCCACCCGGGTGCCGGAGTGCGGGGTACCGAGTGTCACCAGCGTGCGGACCCTGAGGTCACCGCCGAGCCGCTGCACGTAGTACCGCGCTATCAGCCCGCCGAGGCTGTGCCCGACGATGTCGACCTGCCTGCTGCCGGTGCGCTCGCAGATCTCCTCTATGTGCCGGCCGAGCAACTCGGCCGCCGTGCGGATGTCGCAGGTCAGCGGGGAGTAGTTGAGCGACTCGACGCGCTGCCTGCCGTGCTGGGCGAGGCTGCGGCGCAGCAGCACGAAGACCGAGCGGTTGTCGATGAAGCCGTGCAGCAGGACCACCGGGGGTTTCGTCCCGGTCGGCAGCTGTGCGGCGCCGTCCGGCGAGGGGAGCAGGGCGGGTCCCCGGCGTTCCTGGACGATGCCGGACGGATAGAGCAGGAGGTGGCCCGCGAGGATCGTGAGCTCCAGGGCGGTCGCCTTCAGCAGAACCAGAGACAGCCCAGCCAGCCTGCTCGGGAGCAGTCGCCGGCAGATCGGCAGAAAGGGCTGTACCGCCTCGCTGACCTTCATGGCCGACCTCCTGTCGGCACGCGGAGGACGCCTCTGTCCCCCGTGTGCCCTCGGGGGGCCACGACGAAGACGGTCGACGGCGTGCCTGAGGGATGCGTGGGGTCCGAACTGCGCCCTGCGTGCCCTTCCAGCCGACGCCGACGCTTCGCACCGCCACGGCGCGCGGTCTGCGGCGCGGTGGTGCGGCGACCTCGTTGCGGCTCCCGTTGCGCCTGTTCCCGCCGGAACGGTGCGCGGTGAACGTGTCCCATCGTGTGATTTCCCCCTCGCTCCGCACCGCGAAACTGCCGGTTGCGGGATGCTGTCGATAACGTTCGTTCACTTTCCCGGCCGGTTCGGGTACCCAAGTACTTGTCGGTAGGGATGGGTGCAGTCGCTTCATGGAGGCAGTGATGGGTGTGGCAGCCGGTCCGATCCGCGTGGTGGTGGCCAAGCCGGGGCTCGACGGCCACGATCGAGGGGCCAAGGTGATCGCGCGGGCACTGCGGGACGCCGGTATGGAGGTCATCTACACCGGGCTCCACCAGACTCCCGAGCAGATCGTCGACACCGCGATCCAGGAGGACGCCGACGCGATCGGGCTCTCCATCCTCTCCGGCGCCCACAACACGCTGTTCGCCGCCGTGATCGATCTGCTCAGGCAGCGGGATGCGGAGGACATCCTGGTCTTCGGCGGCGGGATCATCCCCGAGGCGGACATTCCTCCGCTGAAGGAGAAGGGCGTCGCGGAGATCTTCACGCCGGGGGCGACGACGCAGTCGATCGTGGACTGGGTGCGGGCCAATGTGAGGCAGCCGGCCGGGGCGTAGTCGGCTGTCCGGCGACGGGCGACGGGGCCGTCAGTCGATCTCCGTCGGACGTGCGGGCCGAAGCTCCTCCGCCATCGCCGCGCGCAGGCGCAACGTCGTGACCAGGCGTTGGAAGGCCTCCGCCCAGTAGCCACCGGCGCCCGGGGACGCGTTCTCGTGCTCGTCCGGTATCGCGAGCAGGCCGTCGAGGCGGCCGGCCTCCCCCGGGTCCAGGCAGCGTTCGGCCAGGCCCATGACCCCGCTGAAGCTCCACGGGTAACTCCCGGCGTCCCGCGCGATGTTGAGGGCGTCGACCACGGCGCCGCCCAGCGGCCGAGCCCAGGGAACCGCGCACACGCCGAGCAGTTGGAACGCCTCCGAGAGCCCGTGCGCCGCGATGAACCCGGCCACCCAGTCGGCTCGTTCCCCGGCGTCCAGGGTGCCGAGCAGCTTGGCGCGGTCGGCCAGGGACACCGCGCCCGGGCCACCGGCCTCCGGGGCGGAGGGAACGCCCAGGAGCGCCCGCGCCCACCGCGGATCCCGCTGCCGTACGGCCGCTCGGCACCACGCGGCGTGCAGTTCGCCCTGCCAGTCGTCCGCCACCGGCAGGGCAACGATCTCGTCCGGCGTCCGCCCGCCCAGCCGCGCGGACCACGCCCCGAGCGGCGTCGCCTCCACCAACTGGCCGAACCACCAGGACCGTTCACCCCGTCCCGTCGGCGCCTTCGGGACGACACCGTCGCGCTCCATGCCCGCGTCGCATTCGTGCGGGGCCTCGACCGTGATCGTCGGTGTCTCCCGCGTGCGGTCCACGGCCACGCACGCCGTGGCCCGCACCGCCATGCGCGTCGCCAGCGCCGAGTCCGGGAGCGCCGAGAGCAACTCGGCGGCCGTCGCCCGGACGTTGCGGCTGCGGTCGGCCAGCGCCTGTTCCAGGAACGGTTCGTCCTCGGGGCCGAGGGCCGTCCGCAGCGAGTCGAGGAACATCAGCCGGTCCTCGGCGCGTTCCGTCGGCCAGGTCGTCGACAGCAGTTCGCGCGCGGCGGCGGGCTCGCGGGAGCGAAGGGCGGTGAGCAGGGCGACGCGCTCGGCGAACAGGCCCTCCTGCCAGAGCCGCCCGGTCTGTTCCCGGTCCTCGAGGTGCGGCAGCGGCGCGCCACCGCCCGGGGCCGCGCGCAGGGCGAAGCGCCACTCCGGGTTGAGCCGGGCCAGCCAGGTGGCGCGGGGGCCCGCGAACGCCAGGACGGCGGGGCGCAGGTCCGTACGGCCGCGCGCCGCGTCCAACAGGGCGGGCAGGGCCTGCGGGGGCGGTGCGAAACCGCGGGCGTTCGCCGCCGCGAGCCACTGGGGGAGCAGCTCCATCAGGTCCGGTGCGGTGCCTCTGCGGCCGCCCGCGCTGGCGCCGGGACGGTCCGCCAGGAGCAGGGTGAGTCTGCGGGCGGCGGCGGGGGGCAGCGGGGGGCGGGGGTCCTCCGGGGCGGGAGCGGGGCGCTGCGCGGCGGGCGCGGGGCGCAGGCCGGCCCGCCGCCGTACGGTTTCCTCGGCCGCCGCGTCCAGGAGGGCGACGGGGGCCTCGCGGGGTGTGGCACCAGGAGGCGGGGTCCGACGGTCCGTGCCCAACAGGGCCGTGGTGACCAGGGCCTCCCAGGATGACGACGGGTTCATGCGGGTCCCTTCGATGGTGGGTTGTCCGGGTGCGCCTGGCCTCCGGCCGGATGGGGATTCCAACCGCGGTGCGCGGGCGGACCTTGCTGGTCGGCGCGGAGAGAGGTCCCTTGTGGTTCGCGTTTCTGTCTCTGGGCGGGTTCCCGCGTTGCGGCGTCAGTACAGCGGGACGGGCTCGCCCCCTTCCTCCGGCCAGGCCGTCAGCGGGGTGAAGCCCCGGTGACCGCACTCGCCGAAGACCTTGACGGGGGCGCCGCCGGACAGCGCGACGAGGCGCCAGAGGCCGGGGCGGGACCGGGCGGCCGGGGTCACGGGGAGGGCGGTGTCGGTGTCGGCGTCCGCGAGTTGCCAGGAGTCGCCGTCCGGCGTCGGAACGACACGGTCCAGCGTCACCGGGACCGAGTCCAGCCAGGGGTCGTCCCGCAGCGCCGTGCCGTAGTGGGCGACGGCCTGGAGGGGCGTCATACCCGATGGACGTGTCTGCGTGGGCGCGGGCGGCGCGAACTGTGCGCCGAGGGAGACGCGTCGCCGGCCGTCGCCCGGGTACGCCGACACCTCCCCCTCCAGGGCCAGGCCGACCGGCAGCGCGAGTTCGGGAGCGCGCCCTGCCGCTCCGTAGGAGAGGAGCAGCACCGTGCGGTCGGAGTCGGCGCCGTAGAGCCAGATGCGGCGGGTCGTCAGGCGGGCGTCCGCCGTGTCGTACTGGGCCAGGACCAGCCAGTGGTCCCGCACCGGCGGGCCGTCCGCCGTGCCGGGCAGGCCGATGCGGGAGCGGACCGTCGCCGCCAGGCCATCCGGCAACTGCTCACGCCGCAGCCAGCCCTGGTCGAGGAGATGGAGCAGCGCGAACTCCTCCAGCAGCCGGACCGGCCAGCCCGGGCCGGACGCCGGGATCGCACCCAACTCCCGTACCCGCGCGGCCAGTCCGGGCGCCTGGGCGTCGACCATGCGGGCCGCCGTCTCCTCCCACATCCCGTACCCGGCCTGTTCGGCGCTCGCCAGGCCGCCGCGCAGCAGGTCCGCCAGGCGCTGCTCCAACTCCGTCGCGCCCGCGGTGACGCGCTCGGCCCGTCGCTCCGCCCGGCGCCGAGCCCCGTCGGGATCGGCGGAAACGCCACCCGAGCCGCCCGCCGCCCGTCTCTCCTGCGTCCGCTGCCTTCTCCCCTCTGTCCACTGCGCCGCCCAGTCCGGCGGACTGCCCGCCGGCACCGCGCCGTCCTCGCCCGCCCAGAGCAGCAGCAGCCCGAGCGCGTGCTTGCAGGGGAACTTGCGGCTCGGGCAACTGCACTTGTAAGCCGGGCCCGCCGCGTCCGCGATGTCGACGACCGTCTGATACGGCTTGCTGCCGCTGCCCTTGCACAGTCCCCAAACCGTCCCCTCCCCACCACTCCCCGTCCCGGTCCACGGCCCCGCCGCCCCGAGTTTGCTTCCCGCTTTGCGTGACGCGGCGTCAGGCGCCAGCGCCAGCACCTGGTCCGCGCTCCAGCGCACCCCCTGCTGAGTCATGTCCTCGACGGTAGATCCCCCCACTGACAATCGGCCCTGCGAGGACGTTTGCCCAGGTCGCAACGCATTGTCAGTGGCGTGGTGCACGGTGGGTGACAGATCCGAACCGGCCGAGCTGGAGGGGGCCTCAGCCATGTCTGTGTCCGTGGAACCGACGACCGTCGAAGCAGCCGACGTACTCGCGGGAGAACCCGCCGAGGAGTTGCGACCGCATGCCGAGGACGCCTTCGCCGGTGAACTCGTCGCGCTGGCCGCGCAGGACGACCGGCCCCGCCCGGCCCGCTGGAAGCTGTCGCCGTGGGCGGTGGCGACGTACCTGCTCGGCGGCACCCTGCCCGACGGGACGGTGATCACGCCGAAGTACGTGGGCCCGCGCCGCATCGTCGAGGTCGCCGTCACCACGCTCGCCACCGACCGCGCCCTGCTCCTGCTCGGCGTGCCCGGCACCGCGAAGACCTGGGTGTCGGAGCATCTGGCGGCGGCGGTCAGCGGCGACTCGACCCTGCTCGTGCAGGGCACCGCGGGCACACCGGAGGAGGCCATCCGGTACGGCTGGAACTACGCGCAGCTGCTGGCCAACGGCCCGAGCCGGGACGCTCTCGTGCCGAGTCCCGTCATGCGGGCGATGGCGGAGGGCATGACGGCGCGGGTGGAGGAGCTGACCCGGATCCCGGCGGACGTGCAGGACACGCTGATCACGATCCTGTCGGAGAAGACGCTGCCGATACCGGAGTTGGGGCAGGAGGTGCAGGCGGTCCGCGGCTTCAACCTGATCGCCACGGCCAACGACCGCGACCGCGGGGTCAACGACCTCTCCAGCGCCCTGCGCCGCCGCTTCAACACGGTGGTGCTGCCGCTGCCGGAGAGCGTCGAGGCCGAGGTCGACATCGTCTCGCGGCGCGTCGACCAGATCGGGCGCTCCCTCGACCTGCCGGCCGTGCCCGAGGGCATCGACGAGATCCGCCGGGTCGTGACGGTCTTCCGTGAGCTGCGGGACGGCGTGACCTCCGACGGCCGGACGAAGCTCAAGTCGCCCAGCGGCACGCTGTCGACGGCCGAGGCCATCTCCGTCGTCACCGGCGGGCTCGCTCTCGCGGCCCACTTCGGCGACGGCGTGCTGCGGGCCGGTGACATCGCCGCGGGCATCCTCGGCGCGGTGGTCCGCGACCCGACGGCCGACCGGGTCATCTGGCAGGAGTACCTGGAGGCGGTCGTCCGCGAACGCGACGGCTGGACGGACTTCTACCGGGCCTGTCGGGAGGTGAGCGCGTGACGCGGACGGGGGCCGGCGGCGGGCCGTTGCTGCTCGGGGTGCGGCATCACGGTCCCGGGTCGGCGCGGGCGGTGCGGGCGGCCCTGGACGCGGCCCGGCCACAGGTGGTGCTGATCGAGGGGCCGCCCGAGGCCGACGCGCTGGTACCGCTGGCCGCCGAGGAGGACATGCGCCCACCGGTCGCCCTCCTGGCCCACGCGGTGGACCAGCCCGGCCGTTCGGCCTTCTGGCCGCTCGCCGAGTTCTCCCCGGAGTGGGTCGCGATCCGCTGGGCCCTCAGCCACGAGGTCCCGGCCCGCTTCATCGACCTGCCGGCGACGCACACGCTGGCATGGGGGAGCAACGCGAGCACCGAGCCGGAGGAGGGGTCCGCCGACGCACCGGCTCGGGAGACGGACGTCCGGGTCGACCCTCTCGCCGTGCTCGCCGAGACCGCCGGTTACGACGATCCCGAGCGGTGGTGGGAGGACGTCGTCGAGCATCGCGGGGTCCGGGAGGGGGACGCGTTCGCGCCGTTCACCGCCCTGGAGGAGGCCATGGGGGCGCTGCGGGAGACCTACGGCACCGGTGGCCACGAGCGGGACCTCGTGCGGGAAGCCCACATGAGGCTCCAACTGCGGGCGGCGCAGCGGGAGTTCGGGGACGGGGTGGCCGTCGTGTGCGGGGCCTGGCATGTGCCCGCGTTGCGGTCGAAGGCGTCCGTCGCCGCCGACCGGGCACTGCTGAAGGGACTCGCGAAGGTCAAGACGGACATGACGTGGGTGCCGTGGACGCACCGGAGGCTGTCCCGGGTCAGCGGGTACGGCGCGGGGATCGAGTCGCCGGGCTGGTACGGGCACCTGTTCAGCGCGCCGGACCGGCCGGTCGAGCGGTGGCTGACCAAGGTGGCGGGACTGCTGCGCGGCGAGGACCGGATCGTCTCCTCGGCGCACGTCATCGAGGCGGTACGGCTGGCGGAGACCCTCGCGGCGATGCGGGGACGGCCGTTGCCGGGGCTCGGGGAGACCACCGACGCCGTCCGGGCGGTGATGTGCGACGGCTCGGACGTGCCGCTGTCGCTGGTGCACGACCGGCTGGTCGTCGGGGACGTGCTCGGGCAGGTGCCGCGGTCGGCGCCGGCCGTGCCCTTGCAGCGGGACCTGGAGCGGATCCAGCGCCGGTTGCGGCTCAAACCGGAGGCGCTGGAGCGGGAGCTGGAGCTCGACCTGCGCAAGGAGACCGACGCCGGCCGCAGCAGGCTGCTGCACCGCCTGCGGCTGCTGAGGGTCGAATGGGGTGAGCCGGTGGCCCCACGGGGCAGTACGGGCACGTTCCGGGAGACGTGGCGGCTGCGCTGGGAGCCGGAACTGTCGGTGCGGGTCGCCGAGGCCGGGGTGTGGGGTACGACCGTGCGCGACGCGGCGACGGCCAAGGCGGAGGCCGACGCCCTCTCCGCACAGGGGCTCGCCGAGGTCACCGCACTCGCCGAGCGCTGTCTGCTCGCCGAACTGCCGCGGGCGCTGCCCGTGGTGATGCGGATCCTGGCCGACCGGGCCGCGCTGGACGCGGACGTCGGTCACCTCGCCCAGGCGCTGCCCGCCCTGGTCCGTTCCCTGCGCTACGGCGACGTCCGCGGCACCGACACCCGCGCGCTGACGGAGGTCGCCGCCGGTCTCGCCGAGCGGATATTCGTCGGCCTGCCCCCGGCCTGCGCCGCCCTCGACGCGGACGCGGCCGACGAGATGCGCCGCCATGTGGACGCGGTGCACGGATCGGTGGGACTGCTGGCCGACGCGGTCGCCCTGGCACACCCCGGGGCCCGATCCGCAGGTGACACGGACGGCGTGACCGGTGACGCGGACGCCGGGGCCGGGGGAGCAGGTTGCGGGCCGGGCCACCGTGACCTGCGCGGGCGCTGGCACACCGTGCTGCGGGTGCTGTCCCTCCGGGACACCGTGCCCGGAGTCGTCCGGGGGCGGGCCGTACGGCTCCTGCTGGACGAGGGGAAGGTGGGACAGGACGAGGCGGCGCGGCTCATGGGCCTGGTGCTGTCACCGGGGACCCCACCGGGGGACGCGGCCGCGTGGATCGAGGGCTTCGTCGGCGGCGGGTCAGGCGGCGGGATGCTGCTCCTGCACGACGAGCGGCTGCTCGGACTGGTCGACGCCTGGCTGACCGGCGTGCCGGCGGAGGCGTTCACCGACGTACTGCCGCTGCTGCGGCGGACGTTCTCGGCCTACGAACCCGGAGTCCGGCGCACGCTCGGTGAGCTGGTCCGGCGCGGACCCGGGCAGCGCGGGAGCGTCACGGCCGCCGGACCCGGCATACCCGGATTCGCGGCCGACCTCGACGCCGGACGGGCGGACGCCGTCCTTCCGGTGGTGCGGCTGCTGCTGGGGTTGGGCGGCCCGGAACAGGACGCCCGGAACAGGGACGTCGACGACGATCTGGTGGGGGTGGCGGGATGACGAACGACGCACTGAGGGCGACGACGGAGGAGACCGAGGCGGCGACAGCCGTGAGAGACGTCCGTACGGTGAGGACGCAGGGCCGTCCGGCCGTCGCGGTCGCCGTGGTCCCGCTCTGGGCGCGGCCCCGCACGGGGGTGCGCCGGTGACCGCGCAGGCGACGGATCCGACGCAGGAGCGGCTGCGGCGTTGGCGGCTGGTGCTCGGGGGCGACGCGGCCGACGGAACCGGGTGCGCGTTGCAGGGTCAGGACGCGGCGATGGACGGGGCGTTGACCGCGCTGTACGGCAAGGGGGACCGGCAGGGGCAGTCGGGGCGGGACCGTTCGGCGGGGCTCGGGGCGTCGGCGCCGTCGGTGGCGCGGTGGCTCGGGGACATCCGGACGTACTTCCCCTCCTCGGTCGTCCAGGTGATGCAGCGGGACGCCATCGACCGGCTCGGGCTGTCCACGCTGTTGCTGGAGCCGGAGATGCTGGAGGCCGTGGAGGCCGACGTGCACCTCGTCGGCACCCTGCTCTCCCTGAACAAGGCGATGCCGGAGACGACGAAGGAGACGGCGCGGGCCGTCGTCCGCAAGGTCGTCGAGGACCTCGAGAAGCGGCTCGCCACGCGCACCCGGGCCACCCTGACCGGCGCCCTCGACCGCAGTGCCCGCGTCGACCGGCCGCGCCACCACGACATCGACTGGAACCGCACGATCGCGGCCAACCTCAAGCACTACCTCCCCGAGTACCGCACGATCGTGCCCGAGCGGCTCATCGGATACGGGCGGGCCTCCCAGTCGGTCAAGAAGGAAGTCGTCCTCTGCATCGACCAGTCGGGGTCGATGGCGGCGTCCGTGGTCTACGCGTCCGTGTTCGGGGCGGTGCTCGCGTCGATGCGGTCGATCGACACACGGCTCGTCGTCTTCGACACGGCGGTCGTCGACCTCACCGACCAGCTCGACGACCCCGTGGACGTGCTGTTCGGCACCCAGCTCGGCGGCGGTACGGACATCAACCGTGCGCTCGCCTACTGCCAGTCGCAGATCACCCGGCCCGCAGAGACGGTGGTCGTGCTGATCAGCGACCTGTACGAAGGCGGGATACGCAACGAGATGCTCAAGCGGGTCGCCGCGATGAAGGCGTCCGGGGTGCAGTTCGTGGCGCTGCTCGCCCTGTCCGACGAAGGGGCACCCGCGTACGACCGGGAGCACGCGGCAGCGCTCGCGGCGCTCGGGGCACCGGCGTTCGCCTGCACTCCGGATCTCTTCCCGGAAGTGATGGCGGCGGCGATCGAGAAGCGGCCGCTGCCGATACCGGAGACGGCGTGACCGCCGGCCGGGCTCGATGGCCGCATGGGGTGTTCGCTGACGATTTGTCGACCCGTAACAGTCCGGCGCCGACGAGCAAAAGGGACATGACCACCCATCGGTAACGGAGGGCTTGCGCAACCTCGGGAGGGGCGTGCCAATATCGACGCCTCGTCAGCGGCGCCCAGTGCTCCGCTCGTCCGTACCGCGTCACGCCGACTGTCGGCTTCCGAGGCGCGGTCCGGCCCACACCGTTCCGCCGCACGGGAGGACTCACCCCCTCTTGACCTGGCCAGCAGCTCTGTCCGTCGCCGCTGTGCGCATGTTGCGCACAGCGGTCGGGCGGCGTGCGCTGCAGGTGGCGCTCCTGGTGGGCGGTCTGTTCGCCCTCGGGTTCCTCTGCGGGGAGCAGGCCCACGCGGCGGACGAATCGCCGCTGGCGTCCTCCCCGACGGCCGGGCCGCTCGCCGGGGTGCCAGGCGTGAGGTCACTGACGGAACACACGGTCGGACACCTCGTACCAGCACCACCCGCGCCCGCGGCCGCCACCGCTCCCTCAGACCCCGGTAGGCCCGCGTCTGCACACCACCGCACCGCCGTCCCGTCGCCGCGGCGTACCTACCCCGACCCGGTGACCGCCCCCCTCACTCAGGGGCTCGGGGCTCGTGTTCTGCACCCGGTCGGTGAGCTGGCCGTGGCGGTGACCGACGAGGTGGGGAAGGCGACCGGGCGGATACCGCCGCTGTCGTCGTTGCCGACCCTGCCGGTCCTCCCGACCGGGCCCTGGTCGCCGTCGGTGCCAGAGCCGCCCGGGCTGCCGTCCCTGCCCTCCCCTCCTGGCCTGCCCGCCTCCCCGGTGCTGCCGCTTCCGGTTCCCCAGCCGGGAGGCGCGGGCCTGCCCACTGCGGGCGGAAGCTCCGCCGGCGGCCGTTCCGGAGTGGTGGCGGTGGCGGTGCGCGGGGTGACGTACGGGCCGTGGCTCGCGACCGGCGTCGTCGGCGGGCACGACCCGGCGCAGCGTGATGAGCAGCGGGCCGCCGGTGCGAGGCACGTTCCCCTCCACCCGGCTCCCGACGGTGACCCCACCGGTGCGCAGAGCGGCCATAGCGCCGTCGACAACGGTTCTTCGAGGCACGGGGACGCGCAGGCCGTGTCGCCGGACCGGCGGGCACCGCTGTGCCTGCCGGCCGGCCACGTCTCACGTACGGACGCTGCCGTGACCGGGGACGTCCACCGGGACATTCCGGTCTCCCCCGCCTAGAACGGTCCCGCCCCCGGGTCGTAGACCTGTCGCGCGGGTCGGAACAGGCCTGCCGACTTCCTGGGCGGCCGTACCCTCCGCCGTTGCTCTGAGCGCCACGGCCGGCCGTACCGCCCCCACAGGAGCTGACCACTCCGCCACCGGCGTCGCAGGACGCCCCCCCCCAGACTCCGCGAGGTGCGGGACGCGGACGGTCGAAAGCCGTCGGTCCGTCCGGCCACGACCCCGCGGAAACGAGCGGTTGGCCCCCATTGGGGTGGGGACCACCCGCCGGAGCCCTCAGGGACGGCCCATTCGTGTCCTGAAGGGCTGCTCAAGGGGCCTCACCGGGTCAACCCCAGCCCGGTGAGGCCCTTCCCCGCGGCCGCGCGTGATCTTCCCGAGTCCTCACATCCGGCACGGCGTGCCAGTGAAGGCGGCATCATGTGACAGGTATCACCGCTCAGGTGTGACCCTCGATTTAGGGCACTCCCGCAAGCGGCGATAACCTGCGAGACGGACATGCCGCGCGCTCGGACACCGTGTGCGCTTCCCCTGTGACCCAAGCGGACGTCACGTTGCCCTTCGCGGCACGCCCACGCATCCAACGAACCGCGAGATCACTGATAGGGACGGAAGCGCGTGGACCTGTTCGAGTACCAGGCGAGGGACCTCTTCGCCAAGCACGATGTACCGGTGCTGGCCGGTGAAGTCATCGACACGCCTGAGGCGGCGCGCGAGATCACCGAGCGTCTGGGCGGCAAGTCCGTCGTCAAGGCGCAGGTGAAGGTCGGTGGTCGTGGCAAGGCCGGTGGCGTCAAGCTGGCCGCCTCCGCGGACGAGGCCGTCGCCCGTGCGACGGACATCCTCGGCATGGACATCAAGGGCCACACGGTCCACAAGGTGATGATCGCCGAGACCGCGCCCGAGATCCTCGAGGAGTACTACGTCTCCTTCCTCCTCGACCGCGCCAACCGCACCTTCCTCTCCATCGCCTCCGTCGAGGGCGGCATGGAGATCGAGGAGGTGGCGGCCACCCGTCCGGAGGCCGTCGCGCAGACCCCGATCAACCCCATCGACGGGGTGGACGAGGCCAAGGCCCGCGAGATCGTCGCGGCCGCCAAGTTCCCGGCCGAGGTCGCCGACAAGGTCGCCAACGTGCTGGTCAAGCTGTGGGACACCTTCATCAAGGAGGACGCCCTCCTGGTCGAGGTCAACCCGCTGGCCAAGGTCGCCTCCGGTGACGTGATCGCGCTCGACGGCAAGGTGTCGCTCGACGACAACGCCGAGTTCCGTCACCCCGACTTCGAGGAGCTCCACGACAAGGCCGCGGCCAACCCCCTCGAGGCCGCCGCCAAGGAGAAGAACCTCAACTACGTCAAGCTCGACGGCGAGGTCGGCATCATCGGCAACGGCGCCGGTCTCGTGATGAGCACCCTGGACGTCGTCGCGTACGCCGGTGAGAAGCACGGCGGCGTCAAGCCCGCCAACTTCCTGGACATCGGCGGTGGCGCCTCCGCCCAGGTCATGGCGAACGGCCTGGAGATCATCCTCGGCGACCCGGACGTCAAGTCCGTCTTCGTCAACGTCTTCGGTGGCATCACCGCCTGTGACGAGGTCGCCAACGGCATCGTCCAGGCCCTGAAGCTCCTCGAGGAGCGCGGCGAGGACGTCACCAAGCCCCTGGTCGTCCGTCTCGACGGCAACAACGCCGAGCTGGGCCGACAGATCCTCACCGACGCCAACCACCCGCTGGTCCAGCGCGTCGACACCATGGACGGCGCGGCCGACAAGGCCGCCGAGCTGGCCCACGCCGCCAAGTAAGCACTCAGGACGAGGACACAACACACCATGGCTATCTGGCTCGACAAGGACAGCAAGGTCATCGTCCAGGGCATGACCGGTGCCACGGGCATGAAGCACACCAAGCTCATGCTGGGCGACGGCACCAACATCGTGGGCGGCGTGAACCCGCGCAAGGCGGGCACCACCGTGGACTTCGACGGCAACGAGGTACCGGTCTTCGGCACCGTCAAGGAGGCCATCGAGGCCACCGGCGCCAACGTCTCGGTCATCTTCGTCCCGGAGAAGTTCACCAAGTCCGCGGTGGACGAGGCGATCGACGCCGAGATCCCGCTGGCCGTCGTGATCACCGAGGGCATCGCCGTGCACGACACGGCCGCCTTCTGGGCGTACGCCGGCAAGAAGGGCAACAAGACCCGCATCATCGGCCCCAACTGCCCCGGCATCATCACCCCGGGTCAGTCGAACGTCGGCATCATCCCGGGCGACATCACCAAGCCGGGCCGTATCGGCCTGGTCTCGAAGTCCGGCACGCTGACGTACCAGATGATGTACGAGCTGCGCGACATCGGCTTCTCGACGGCCGTCGGCATCGGTGGCGACCCGATCATCGGCACCACGCACATCGACGCGCTGGCCGCCTTCCAGGACGACCCCGACACCGACCTGATCGTCATGATCGGTGAGATCGGCGGCGACGCCGAGGAGCGGGCCGCGGCCTTCATCAAGGAGAACGTGACCAAGCCGGTCGTCGGCTACGTCGCGGGCTTCACCGCGCCCGAGGGCAAGACGATGGGCCACGCCGGCGCGATCGTCTCCGGTTCCTCCGGCACGGCGCAGGCGAAGAAGGAGGCCCTGGAGGCCGCGGGCGTCAAGGTCGGCAAGACCCCGACCGAGACGGCGAAGCTGGCCCGGGAGATCCTCAGCGTCTGAGGTCCTTCGGTGACGGTTGACGGGCCCGTTCCCCGGGTGGGGGCGGGTCCATCGTCTGTCCTCACCGGCTCAGAGGCACCAGCCGCCCCCGTCCCGGCACCGCCTCCCTCCGCAGCTTGTCGCGCAGTTCCGTCTCCTCGTCCGACAGCGGTCCCTGGGCGATCCGCGGCGGAAGTCCCTCCACCTGTACGCCGAGCGGTACGGGTGGCTCGTAATGCGTCGGAGCCGTCCGCAGGGTGAACGTCGTGGCGCCGATCAGTGCGACCGTGCAGGCGATGGCGGTCCGCGTCCAGAAGCGTGTCCTGCGCTCGCCACCGATGCGGACCGTCGGCGGCTGGGGCGCGCGCAGGCGTTCCGTGGAGGCCAGAGCGACCAGACGGCGGTGGACTTCCGCCGCGTCGGCGAGCTCCGGTACCTGGGCGGCGACGGCCGCGCGGGCGTGCAGCAGACGGGCCGCCGCCGCCGGAGTGCTGGCCTCCGTCTCCGCCGCGGTCTCCGCGAACCCGAGCCCCACCCCGTCGTGCAGCACGAGTGTGCGGCGGTACGGCGCGGGGAGCTTGAGGAGCGCGGACAGGAGCGCGCGGTCGGGGGCGTTCGCCGGTGGGGGCTCCGGTTGGCGGTGGCGGGGGCGGAAGCGGTGCCAGGGGGAGAGTGCGCAGTCGTACGCCGTCGCGCGCACCCAGCCCGCCGGGTCCCGGTCGCGGGCCACCTCCGGCCAGCGCTGCCAGGCCAGTTGGAAGGCCCGTTCCACCGACTCGCGGGCGAGTTCGCGCCGGCCGGTGAGCAGGTAGGTCTGCCGTACGAGGGCGGGGGCGCAGTACGCGTAGAGCGCGTCGAAGGCCTGAGCGGGCGTCAGGGGTGCCGACAACTCCCGTTCCTGAGGCTGCGTCACTGGGCGCCCCCTCGTACGAAAAAGTACATAAACATATATTGAGCGACACGTCGGGGGTTCGCCTGTTACGACGGTCAAGCGGGTGTCGTTGGGAGCATGACGCTCGTGACCCAGCTGACCGCTCGCCGTACGTCGTTGTCGTCCCTGCTCCTGCGTCTGCGCGACCGATCGCCCGGGCTGGCTGCCGCCCTTCTGGGCGGCGCGGTCGCGGCCGGGCTCGGGCTCGGTGTGTTCGCCGTCCTCGTGATCATGCTGTGGATCAGTTCGCCGTACCCCGACAGCGGGCCGGGCGGCGCGCTGCACGTCGCGGCGGCGCTGTGGCTGCTCGCGCACGGCGCGGAACTCGTCCGGACCGACACGCTCTCCGGTGCTCCCGCACCGGTCGGTGTCACGCCGTTGCTCCTGCTCGCGCTACCGGTGTGGCTGGTGCACCGGGCGGCGCGGGACGCGGTGGAGGGGGATCAGGAGGAGGGGCCGGCGCCGCTGGTTCCGGGGCGTACGGCGTGGGCGGGCGTCGTCCTCGGCTACCTCGGCGTCGGAGCGGCGGCCGCCGTGTACGCGTCGGGGGGCGATCTGCGGCCCTCCTGGACGTGGACGGCGATCTGCCTGCCGCTCGTCGTGACGGCGGCGGCCGGGGCGGGCGTCTGGAGTGCGTACGGCCGCCCGCGCGAGCCCGTGGACGGCGTGCTGTTGCTGCTCCCGGCGGGGCTGCGGCGGCTGGCGTTCGGGGCTTGGGCGCGCGAACGATGGGCGGTCGCGGTGCGTGCGGCGAGGGCCGGGGTGGCGGTGCTCGTCGGGGGTGGGGCGCTGCTGGTGGGTGCGTCATTGGTGTGGCACGGCGGGGCGGCGCGTGAGGTCCTTCTGCATCTGACGGAAGGGTGGTCGGGGCGGTTCGCGGTCCTGCTGCTCTGTCTGGCGCTGCTGCCCAACGCGGCGGTGTGGGGGGCGTCCTACTCCCTCGGCCCGGGGTTCCTCCTGGGCGCCGGGCACGTCGTCGGCCCGCTGTCGTCGGCACCGGCGCCGCTGTTGCCGCCGTTCCCCCTGCTGGCGGCCGTGCCGGACGCGGGGCACGGGTGGTGGGCCACCTGGGCCGCGGGGATCGTGCCGGTGGTGGGGGGAGTGGTGGTGGGGTGGTTCGTGGGGCTGGTGGGGGCCGGGTGGGTGAGGGGGGAGGAGGACGCTGACGGGGACGCCGAGGAAGTCGCGCGAGCGGCCGTCGAGGGCCGCGGGGGCACTGCCGCCCCTTGGTCGCTGGGCGGGACCGCCGGTACGGCCGCGTTGGCCGCCGTGCTGTGTGCGGCCGGGGTCGCTGTGCTCGCCGGGTTGGCGGGTGGGCGGCTCGGTGTCGCGGCGTTGGCGCGGTTCGGGCCGGTGTGGTGGGAGGCGGGGGGTGCGGCGCTGGGGTGGGTGCTGGTGGTGGCCGTTCCTACGGCGCTCGCGGTGCGGGGGTGGCGGGGCCGCGGTCGGGGTGGGCACGGTGGGGAGGGGGTGCCCGTCGGCGGGGGTGAGCGGGAGGTTGTCGCGCCGAGGACGGGGCCGCCGGAGTCGGTCGAGGAAACGGCCCGGGGCGGGGGCCTGCGTGGATGGGTGAGCTCGGTCGGGGCGTGGCTGGGGATTCGGAAGGCTGCGGAGGCGTCTTCGTCACCGGTGCCGTCTCCGTCCGTGTCTTACGAGCGGGACGAGCTGTACGACTTTCTGCCGGCCGATCCCATGCCGGAGCGGCCGGAACCGCCGGAGCGGCCGGACCTGCCGGAACCGCCGGAGCGGCCGGACCTGCCGGAACCGCCTGAGCAGGGCTGAACGGGTGTTTCGCCCCCGCCGCCCTTACCCATTCCCGTCCCCAGGGGCTGCCGCCCCTTCGACCCGGAAGGGCTGCATCGTGCTGGCCGGCGTCGAGAAGTGGCGATGGGCTCAGCCGTTCGCCCCCAGCAACCCCCGCAGTTCCTTCGGCAGATGCTGGTCGCAGGACTGTTTGGCCTCGTTGGTGAGGGAGTCGTTCACGCAGGTGTAGTAGTTGCTGTAGACCAGTTGGGCCGTGAAGCCCGCGGCGATCAGGGCGATGGCGAGGGTGGCGGTGACCAGGCCCGTCACCGCCGCGGTGACGTGGGGGCGGGGAGTCTGGTCGGCCGGGGCCGTGCCCGGGTTCTCGCGGGGCTTGGCGCGCAGGGCGCTGACGCCCCAGTACAGGGCGAGGGCGCCGAGCAGCAGGGCCACGTACGGCCAGCTGAAGAGGGCGAAGAAGAAGGCCCACATGCCGCTCAGCAGGGCGTAGCGCGCGCGGCGCTGGGCGGGGTCGGTGGGGTCCCAGCGCATGCCCTGGTTGGGGGCGTTGCCGCCGGGGCCCTCGGGGCCGGGGGCGCCGGGGCGTTCACCGAAGCCGCCCGAGGAGCGGCCGGGCTGACGGTCGCTCCACTGGCTGCCCCACGGGGAGCGGGAGTCGTCGCGCGACGAGTCGTCGCCGTTCGCCGGCCGGCGCGGCTGCCAGGGGCGGTCGGGGGTGCCCTCCGGCGGCGGGGCGAACGGGTTGTCGTCCTTGCGGTCGCCGTCCTGTTCGTCGCCGCGCTCGCGGTCCGACGGCGCGTCCGGCGGGGAGGCGGGCCGCTCCCGCAGCAGCACGGCGTCCCGCTCCCCTCCCTGTGCCGGGAGCGGTGAGAGCGTAAGGAGGCGCAGACTGCGGTCCGACATCAAGAGAGCGTCTTCCCCTTGGTGACTTGGCTTCGTTGACTTCGGTGACTTCGAGGACTGGGCGAACGTGACGAAGTGGGCGGTTACGGCTGGTTCTGCAGGAGCCTTCACCCCGTGAACGCATCGCACGGCGAGCGCGTTCCCGGGTCGGCTCCTCCCAGACGCTACCTTCCGGCCACGCCCCCGTCCCGTGGGGGCCGCCGCATGTGCCGGTATCGTTGCTGACGGTCGGCCGCTTCGTAGACTTCCCCGTATCCCGGGGCGCGAAGCATTCGTACGAATGTACAAAGCCCGTGCTCGTCCAGCGTGCGCGTCCGGCCGCTCGCAGAACCGCACCCGACGTACCCCCGAGAAAGGGCCCCACCGTGGCCGCCAAGCCCGTGGTCAAGCGCCTCGTCGTGCTGGTCTCCGGATCCGGCACCAACCTGCAGGCGCTCCTCGACGAGATCGCGGCCACCGGAGTCGAGGGCTACGGCGCCGAGATCGTGGCCGTCGGCGCGGACCGTGAGGGCATCGAGGGGCTCGCGCGGGCCGAGCGCGCCGGACTGCCCACCTTCGTGCGGAAGGTGAAGGACTACGGCACCCGCGAGGAGTGGGACGCCGCCCTCGCCGAGGCCGTGGCCGAACACGAACCCGACCTCGTGGTCTCCGCCGGGTTCATGAAGATCGTGGGCAAGGAGTTCCTCGCGCGCTTCGGCGGACGGTTCGTCAACACCCACCCCGCACTGCTGCCCAGTTTCCCGGGAGCCCACGGTGTGCGCGACGCGCTCGCGTACGGCGCCAGGGTCACCGGCTGCACCGTCCACTTCGTCGACGACGGCGTCGACACCGGACCGATCATCGCTCAGGGCGTGGTGGAGGTCCGGGACGAGGACGACGAGAGCGCTCTGCACGAGCGCATCAAGGAAGTCGAGCGAAGGCTGCTCGTCGATGTCGTGGGGCGGCTCGCCCGCAACGGCTATCGCATTGAGGGACGAAAGGTAGTTATCCAGTGACCGCCAACGCCGAGACCAACAAGCGGCCGATCCGCCGGGCGCTCGTCAGCGTCTACGACAAGACGGGCCTCGAGGACCTCGCGCGCGGCCTGCACGAGGCCGGCGTCGAGCTCGTCTCCACCGGGTCCACCGCCGGCCGTATCGCCGCCGCGGGCGTCCCCGTCACCAAGGTCGAGGAGCTGACCGGCTTCCCCGAGTGCCTGGACGGCCGCGTCAAGACCCTGCACCCCCGGGTGCACGCGGGCATCCTCGCCGACCTGCGGCTGGAGAGCCACCGCGAGCAGCTGGCGGAGCTGGGCGTCGAGCCGTTCGACCTGGTCGTCAGCAACCTGTACCCGTTCCGCGAGACCGTCGCCTCCGGCGCAACGCCCGACGAGTGCGTGGAGCAGATCGACATCGGCGGCCCGTCGATGGTCCGCGCGGCCGCCAAGAACCACCCCTCGGTCGCCATCGTCACCAGCCCCGCCCGCTACGGCGACGTCCTCGCGGCCGTCCGCGACGGCGGCTTCGACCTCGCGACCCGCAAGCGCCTCGCGGCGGAGGCCTTCCAGCACACGGCCGCGTACGACGTGGCGGTGGCGAGCTGGTTCGCGTCGTCCTACGCCCCCGTCGACGACTCCCCGTTCCCGGACTTCCTCGGCGGCACCTGGGAGCGCGCGCACACCCTGCGCTACGGCGAGAACCCGCACCAGCCCGCCGCGCTCTACGTCTCCGGCACCGGCGGCCTCGCGCAGGCCGAGCAGCTGCACGGCAAGGAGATGTCGTACAACAACTACACCGACACGGACGCCGCGCGCCGTGCCGCGTACGACCACGACGAGCCCTGCGTCGCGATCATCAAGCACGCCAACCCCTGTGGCATCGCGATCGGTTCGGACGTCGCGGAGGCACACCGCAAGGCGCACGCCTGCGACCCGCTGTCGGCGTTCGGCGGGGTCATCGCCGTCAACCGCCCGGTGTCCAAGGAGATGGCGGAGCAGGTCGCCGAGATCTTCACCGAGGTCATCGTCGCGCCGGACTACGAGGACGGCGCCCTCGAGGCCCTCGCCAAGAAGAAGAACCTCCGCGTCCTGAAGGCCGCGGGCGCGCCCTCGAACCCGGTCGAGCTCAAGCCGGTCGACGGCGGAGCCCTCCTCCAGGTCACCGACCGCCTCCAGGCCGACGGCGACGACCCCGCCAACTGGACCCTGGCGACCGGCGAGCCGCTGTCGCCCGCCGAACTCGCCGAGCTGGCCTTCGCCTGGAGGGCCTGCCGCGCCGTCAAGTCCAACGCCATCCTCCTCGCCAAGGACGGCGCCTCGGTCGGCGTCGGCATGGGCCAGGTCAACCGCGTCGACTCCGCGAAGCTGGCGGTCGAACGGGCCGGCGAGGAACGCGCCCGCGGCTCCTACGCAGCCTCGGACGCCTTCTTCCCCTTCCCCGACGGCCTGGAGGTCCTCACCGCCGCGGGCGTCAAGGCGGTCGCCCAGCCGGGCGGTTCGCTCCGCGACGAACTGGTGGTCGAGGCCGCGAAGAAGGCAGGCGTGACGATGTACTTCACGGGGACGCGGCACTTCTTCCACTGACGTAACCCATCAGCGCGCAAGTGAAGGCGCCCTCACACCGGTTGAGCGGTGTGGGGGCGCCGTTGCGTTGCGTGTCAGGCGGGATTCTCCCTTGCTGCCTCATGGTTAAGTCGCCGCAGAAAACCCGAGCGTTGCGGTGCGTGACCGCGTGCGGCTCGTCCAACTCGCCCGGGACAACGGCATAGCGGCCCCCGCCGCCTGGCGCTACCTGCACGAGGGGCCGACGGCCCTCGCCGGCCTTGCACCCGATCTGGCCACCGCGCTGGAACACGCTGCGGCGGCCGGCTGCACCGACCTCAACCTGGACGGCGCGGTGATCCACACCGACCGCGTGGCCGCCGCCAAAGGTCATCGCGGCCCCGGACTGCTGGCCGCTGTGGGTGTCGCCGATCCGCGCGACCGCGAGCACAACACCACCTGCGCCCGCGCCCAAGGTCTGATTCGCCCCCTCAATCGGCTCCCCGCCAGCCTGGGCATCCCCGCTCTGACCGACCTCGGCTACGAGAACATCGGCAATGGGTTCCGCCACCCGGTCAAGAAGCCCAAGAGCGGCGAACTCACCGAGCCGGACCGGACGTTCAATGCGGTGATCCGCGGCGTGCACGGCATGCGGAGCGTGCGAACGCCCTGCTGAAGGTCACCTTCAAGGCCCTGCGACGGGTCAGCCTCGACCCAGCAGCCATCCCCGCATTGCCCGGCCGCCCATCCGACGCTGGCAACCACGGCCCGTACCTCCTCGACCCTCAGCCGGTCCAGAATGCCGCCATGGCCGACGAAGAGCACGACAAGCCAGCTACACGCTCCTTCCTGTCATGCGTCACTGAGGTGGCGCGGCTGATGAATCTCGGGAACGCGGCCGACGTGCCGGAAGCCGGCCGCGCACGGCACCTGGCCCATGTTGTGCGCAAGCCGTTGCTCGAACGCACCCGCCTGCCCGAAGAGTTCTTCACCCCGTTGGTGGCCGCAGCCGTGTACGACCCGGACCCCAGCTTCTGCCGCTGGTTCGTCGAACCAGCGGTGTACTCCTTCGGGCGCCGTCGAGTCATGACCGCACTGCTCGACTATCTACGGACCGGCACGGAGGCGGAGCAAGCAGGCGCCAAGCGGGCCTGGTACTGCGCCCATGTGCCACTTCGCGCAGACCGGTCCCCGGCCCACGCACCTGGCGGAAGTCGGGATCCCGCCATGGATGAGTCCCAAGATGTAATGACCGAGTGGCGGGAAACCGTTCGATGATCAGCCATGTGACTGGGGCACCGCGAAGCCTGACAGCCATTCTCTGTGTGGGGGGATTCTTCTGAAGGTGCCGTCGAGTAAGCGCAAGAAGGTCGCCGGTGGTGTCGGGGCGCTGGTCGCCGTCATGGTCGTCGTCGGCTGTACGACTTCCGGAGGCGGGGGTGATGTCGCGCACCGCACCTCGGTTGTCGTAACGCCTGTGGCGGGTGGGGAATCGAAGCGCCCCCTGGCTGTGGCCACGGCGGCGCCTGGGCCTGCGCAGAAGCTCGCCGCCATCGATGGGGGCGGGCGGCCTGCTGAGGAGTATCAGCAGGTGCTCGATGCGTTGGCGCGCTGCATGGAAGGGCGTTCGCGTCTCGTGGACGTCGTCGACGCCACTCTGCGTGACCTGCGGAGGCACGGGGTGGGTGATGTGGACGCCTTCGGTGTTCTGCAGCGGTTGGAGCAGGCCGTTCCTGCCGGGAAGGGTCGGGTCGAGTGTGTGTCGGCGGCTTCGGCTTACGCCAAGGTGAGGGAAGCGGGTTAGGCGGGGCGTTCGGTGTCCATGGGCTGGGTTTTCAGGGCCTTGAGGAAGGTGGTGAAGGGACCCGGGAGGAAGGTGAGGACACCGGCGGTCACGTCCTTCGAGTCGCGGACGGCTGTGTGCGTGGGGGAGTTGGCTATCTCCACGCAGGCGTCACCGTCGCCGGGCCCGGAATAGGACGACTTGCGCCAGTCGCCGAGGGTGTCCATCGGTGCCTCACAACTCTTTCGCCAGCCTGTGGATGAAGTCGCGCGACCGGTCAGGGGGCAGCGACACGGCCTCCACTCTATGAAAGAGCGTTCGAAACGCGGCGAGCTGGGCTTCGGAGTCGATGAAGGCGGCGCCATGCGGGCCGTCGCGTACGACGGTGTCCAGTTTGGGCAAGGCGCCTTCCGCGTAGGTCATGGCGCTCGTGGCGCCGGCGAATCCCTCCAGGTCGAACGGGATGACGCGGACGGTGAGGTGATCAGCCTCGGAGACTTCGGCCAGGCGGACGAGCTGGACTCGGGAGGCGGAGCGGTCGTTCACCATGATGCGGAGTGCCGCCTCGTGGATGACGGCCTTGTACGGGGTCGGAGTTGGGCCAGCGAGGATCACCTTGCGCTGCATGCGGTGCTGGACGCGCAACTCCAGTGCAGCGGTGGGGAGTTCGGGGACTCGGTAGTCGTAGACCGCGCGGGCGTATTCCTCTGTCTGGAGCAGTCCGGGGATGTACAGGAACTGCACCTCCCGGAGGGACGTGGCGTGGTGCTCCAGCTCCGCGAGGTCGAGGAAGGGAGTGGGGAGGAGTTCGCGGTACTCCTCCCACCAGCCGCGAGTTCGGTCGGTCGCCATGGCCGACAGCGCTTCGATCAATTCTTCGTCGGTGCACGAGTAGTTGGCCGCCAGCAGGCGCAGCCGCTTCTCGCTCACGCCCGCGAGCCCGGATTCGATGTGGGTGATCTGGGCCGGGCTCACGCTGAGCAGCGCCGCTGCCTCGCGGGCGCTGAGGCCTGTCGCTTCGCGAAGTCTGCGCAGTTCGGTCGCCAGTCGTGCCTGGCGTGCCGTCGGTTCGCGCCTCAAGAGTCTCGACCGCTCCTAGGTTCAACACGCCTGTCGGCGCGACTCGTTCGGCGTCAGATTACGCGATCGGCTTGCCTCATCTATAGATTTAGATCTACCGTCGGTGACGCGAAGCACACCCTGCGGAACCGGGACCCCGGAAGCGCACCGCCCCGTCCTGCCATGACGGCCGCGGCACTGCCACCGCCCGGCGTACCGAACACCCCACCACACCAACGGAGTTGCCGCATGTCCGAAAGCGAAGCGGAACCCTGGGAGTACTCCCTCCACATCCCGAACGACCTCCGTGCGGTCACCGTCAGTCGCCGTACCCTCCGGTTGATCCTCACCCTGCACGGGCTCATCGGGCTCGTGGAGGTTGCCGAGTTGCTGGCAGCGGAGCTGGTCTCCAATGCCGTGCGGCATACGAAGGGGCCCGCTGCTCTGCGGGTGTCCTGGGCCGCGGGGGCGTTGTGGATCGGGGCGTGGGACGCCGATCCCGGGCCGCCTGAGCCGCCGGGGGCGTTGGAGCGGCTCGGGGAGGCCGAGGAGGGGCGGGGACTGGCGCTAGTGCGGGCCTGTTCGAGCCTGTGGGGATGGCAGCCTTCGGCCAGGGGCGGGCGGCGGGGCAAGGTGGTCTGGTGCGAGGTGACCTCCACCTCCGCCTCGGTGGCGTGAACGAAGAAGGCCGCCAGGGCGATGCAGCAGGGCCGTGTCCCCCTCGGAAGGGTGAGACACGGCCCTCGGCGTTTATTGGTGTGAACTGTTCACTGAGGCAAGAGGGGCGACGGTCAGTTCTGGATGACCATCGTGCTCGCCGCCTTGTCGTGCCAGCCCTGCTGGCGGCCGGACTTGTCCCAGAAGGGGGACAGGTAGACCAGGAGCGCGCCGATGCCGCACAGGAGGCTGCCGACCTGCGGGATGACCCAGCGGATGAACGCCGAGCCCACGCCGGGCTTCTGGCCGGTGTCGGCCTTCACCACGCGCAGGCCGACGGCCATCTTGCCCAGGGTCGCGCCGAGCAGGCCGATCATCAGCACCTCGTAGAGCAGGCTGGCGACGATGATGACGCCGAACACCGCGCCGAACTTCGCCACGAAGTCGGCGCTGGCGTTGTTGATGCAGGTTTGGTAGTCGGCCGCGTTCGGGTCGCAGTTCTTGACCGAGTTCGCCGCGCCCGCGATGCCGGCGAAGGTGAGGACGATGTAGACCACGCCGATGATCAGCCCGTCGATGACGCGGGCGCCGAAGCGGCGGCCCATCGAGGCGACGTTGGGGACCGGCCCGCCGGGGTAGCCGCCGCCCTGCGGGTAACCGTAGCCGGGCTGCTGCGGGTAGCCGTAACCCGGCTGGCCGGGCTGCTGGGGGTAGGCGCCGTAACCGGGCTGGCCGGGCTGGCCCTGCTGCTGCGGGTAGCCGTACGGCTGCTGCGGCGGGACTCCCTGCGGGGGCTGCTGCGGGTAGCCGTAACCCGGCTGCTCCTGGGGATTCTGCGGGTTCTGCGGCTGACCGTACGGGTTGTTGGGCGAGCCGAAACTCATGGCCGGTTTCCTCCGTTGCAATGCGGGGACGATGCGGATTGCGCGGAGGAATCACACGATGTGAGCGGTTTGCCCCCCGAACACGAACCGCGATACTGCGCCGTTCATGCTTCTTCACCCCCGTGTGGCTTGTCCAGCCGGAAATCGCATGTGTTGTGCAAGTGCAATGTGGCTGATCATGGACGTGCGCAGGGGTGCCACCCGGATTGGAACCGGGGGGCGGTCATCCGCGAGGATGGGGGCATGACCGCCCAGATTCTCGATGGCAAGGCCACCGCAGCCGCGATCAAGTCCGACCTGACCGCCCGCGTGGCGGCGCTGAAGGAGAAGGGCGTCACGCCCGGCCTCGGCACGATCCTGGTCGGGGACGACCCCGGCTCCCAGAAGTACGTCGCCGGCAAGCACCGCGACTGCGCCCAGGTGGGCATCGCCTCCATCCAGCGCGAACTGCCGGCCACCGCCACGCAGGAGGAGATCGAGGCGGTCGTACGGGAACTCAACGACGACCCCGCCTGCACCGGTTACATCGTCCAGCTGCCGCTGCCCAAGGGCATCGACGAGAACCGGATCCTGGAGCTCATGGACCCGGACAAGGACGCGGACGGGCTGCACCCGATGAACCTCGGGCGGCTGGTGCTGAACGAGCCGGCGCCGCTGCCCTGCACCCCGAACGGCGTCCTGACCCTGCTGCGCCAGTACGGCGTCGAGATCAAGGGCGCCGAGGTCGTGGTCGTCGGCCGCGGTGTCACCATCGGCCGGCCGATGCCGCTGCTGCTGACCCGGCGCAGCGAGAACGCCACGGTGACCCAGTGCCACACCGGCACCCGGGACCTGTCCTCGCACCTCAGGCGCGCGGACATCATCGTCGCGGCCGCCGGCTCCGCGCACCTGATCCGGCCCGAGGACGTCAAGCCGGGCGCCGCCGTCCTCGACGTCGGGGTCTCGCGCAGCGCCGAGGGCAAGATCGTGGGCGACGTCCACCCCGGGGTTGCCGAGGTGGCCGGCTGGATCTCCCCGAACCCGGGCGGCGTCGGCCCGATGACCCGCGCCCAGCTGCTCGTCAACGTGGTCGAGGCGGCGGAGCGCAGTGTCGGCTGAGGCACGGGACTCCCGGCGGGCGGCCGCGGCGCAGGACCCGGAGAAGCAGGCGGAGGCGGCGGTGCGCGAGGCGATCGGCGCGAACGGCACGAGGAGCCGGGCGCACCGGACCGAGCAGACCGTCCGGGACGCGATCAGCGCGCCCGACGCCGAGGGCAGGCCGCGGCGCACCACCCGCCGCTTCCCGATCTTCACGCGCGACACGGCACGCCCCGAGGGCGGCGGCCGGGCCGCTCCCCGTGACGCCCCCGCGCCCGCGCGGCAGTGGCCGATCCTCGCCGTGCTCGCCCTGGTCGGGCTCGGTCTGCTGCTGACCGCGCTCGACGCCTTCCGCTACGGCACCCTGCTGATCGGCTGCGCCCTGCTGGCAGGCGCCGTGCTGCGCTGGGTCCTGCCCGACGTCGGCATGCTCGCCGTCCGCTCCCGCTTCACCGACATCGTCACCTACGGCGGCCTCGGCCTCGTGATCGTGCTGCTGGCGATGATGGTGCAGCCCCACCCCTGGCTGCAGATCCCGTTCCTCAAGGACACCCTGCACTTCACGGTGAGCAGCAACAACTAGTGCAGCGCCGCATTGATCTTGCGGGGGTCATGCGGCTTTGAGTGGGGTGCCGTCGTAGGTCCAGCGGAACGGCTGAGCCTCATCGTCGTA